>QNBX01000031.1 GCA_003644265.1 Planctomycetota bacterium | reverse complement strand
CTCCAAGCGCAGACTCTGGCCTCGCCATCACGAACACCGAGACAAGGGGAGCCCGCCCATGGCATCCGCTCACGGCACCAATCCGCTGCCCCGCTTGCCCCGCCTGCCCCGCGAACCCGTCCACAGCGTCGCCGGTCCGCTGCAGCAGTTCCTGCACGTGGAGGCCGCGAGCGGTGTGGTGCTGCTGCTGGCGACGCTCACGGCGCTGGTGCTGGCCAACTCACCCTGGTCCGACAGCTTCCTGGGTATCTGGGACACGCGCGTCGGACTGACGCTGGGCGGCTTCTCCCTCGATGGCTCGCTCAAGCACTGGATCAACGACGGCCTCATGGCCGTGTTCTTCTTCGTGATCGGGCTCGAGGTCAAGCGCGAGCTGGTGCTGGGCGAGTTGAACGAGCTGCGCAAGGCTACGCTCCCGCTCGTGGCGGCCTTGGGCGGCATGCTCGTGCCGGCGGGCATCTATTTTGCCCTGCAGCGCGGGCAGCCGGGAGAGCCGGGCTGGGGCATCCCCATGGCCACCGACATCGCCTTCGTGGTGGGCTGCATGGCGGTGCTGGGGTCGCGGGTGCCCACGGGCCTGCGCGTCATGCTGCTGAGTCTGGCCATCGTGGACGACATCGGCGCCATCCTGGTGATCGCGGTGGGCTACACCGAGCACATCGACACCACGGCCCTGGCCCTCGGCGCGGGCGGCATCGTGCTCACGCTGATCATGGCCAAGGCCGGCATCCGCAGCATCGGGGTGTACACGCTGATGGGCATCCTGATCTGGCTCGCGTTCCACGAGTCGGGCGTGCACGCCACCATCGCCGGGGTCATCCTGGGCCTGATCACGCCGGTGCGAGGCTGGGTGGACGACGAGCTGCTGCACAGCACCGTCAAGGCCGCCGACGACGCGCTCGACAGCGGCGACGCGAGCGTCTCGCACTACGCCCTGGCGCGCGGCGTGGAGCGCGCCAGCCGCGAGAACCTCTCCCCGCTGGTGCGCATCGAGACCTCGCTGCACCCCTGGGTGGGCTTCGCCATCATGCCCGTGTTCGCCCTGGCCAACGCGGGCGTGCCGGTGAGCATGGACGCCATCGGAGAGCCCGTGGCCCTGGCCGTCTTGGCCGGCCTGCTGCTCGGCAAGCCCCTGGGCATCGTGGGCTTCTCATGGCTGGCCACGCGCACCGGCCTCGCAAGCCTGCCTGAGAATGTCAGCTGGGCGGCCGTCCTGGGCGGCAGCCTGCTGTCGGGCATCGGCTTCACCATGGCCCTGTTCATCGCGGGCCTGGCCTTGGGAGACGACCTGCTCGACACCGCCAAGGTCGGTGTGCTGGTCGCCAGCGGCCTGGCTGCCGCGGCTGGCATGGGCGTGCTGATCGTGGCGCTCAAGCCCACTTCGGAGCGCGCCGCGGAGTAGCACGAGGCCGCGGAGTCGCGCGAGCAGGACCGCAGGGCGCGAGCAGGACCCGCAGGCTCAGCGGCGTGGGCCCGTCGTTCGCCGCCCGAGGCAGCGCAGCAGCCAAGCCCAGCGGCGATCACGCTCAAGGCGGCGCCACAGACGCACGCGATCCACCGCGCGGCGCGCGCGGAACGGCAGTCGCGCGGCGCGGGTCTCGGGTGACAACACAGTCAGTGAGCCCGGCGGCGACGCGGACCCTGCGGATGACCATTGGCGAGCGGACGACATCGAGCGCGCTGCTCCTGGAGGCTGGCCGGGTCGCAGACACCCGACATCGGCTCCCAAGGTAGACCGCCCGTGTGAGCGGCGGGTGACGACCGCATGTCGAATCCGCCGCGCCCCGCGCCGAGCCCAAGATCGCGCTCAGGGGGGGGCTGCTGTGCCATTGCAGCCAGCCCGCCCTCGAAATCATCCGGCGTCCAGCAGGCATTCACTTCGTGCTGGCCATGAGTCGAAAGACGGTGGTCACAATTCCCATGTGCTATCCTGGGGCTTCGCCCGCGGACCAGAGTCGGCCGGCGGGTCGTGTCGCCTCGGAATTGGGAGAGGCACCATGCGGCATTATGTGAAGGTGGCATCGCTGCTCGCGGGCATGTCGATCAGCTTGGTCCAGGCGCAGGAGAACGCCCCGACACCGGACCTGGACTCGAGCTCGCGCGTCGCGCTGCACGCCGGCTTGACCGACGCCGGACAGCGGATCGAAGCGGGCGATCTGGCCCAGGCCCGCGCCGACATCCTGGCGCTGGTGAGAACCCACGAGACCAGCGACGAGCTGCTGCTGCAGCTGCACCGCGTCAAAGAGCTGCTCAAGCGCTGCGCCTTCCGCGCCAGCCATGAGCTCCCCGAGGCCACCGACCTCATCGCCGGCAACCTCATGAGCTACAACCGGCGCAGCGGCAAGATCAAGGTGAGCTACAAGCGCAACCCCGAGGCAGACCCGGACGCAGACGACGGCTCGGGCAACGACGTGAAGCTGCTGCTGCAGCTGCTCGGCCTCTCCAACGAGGTCGGCGGCGACGACTTCACCTGGGCCGGCGGCGCGCCCATGCACCCGATCGTGTTCTCGGGGCCGTACACCGTCGAGATCAAGGGCGTCATGCCCGAGAAGGACGACAGCAAGGGCGTCTTCTACAGCAACCCGCAGATGGTCATCAACGCCGGCGACGAAGGCATCTACACGGTCTCCTTCGGTTACCCCCGCACCAGCCAGGGCTGGTTCCGCCGCGCCAGCATCCGTCACACCGCGATCAGCGACTCAGACCTGCTCGACGAAGACAAAGACACGCCGCTCAAGCTCGGCAAGCGCTACTCCGTCAAGGTCGTGGTCAACAAGAAGAACATCACGGCCAGCGCCAACGGGCGCACCTTCCTCAAGTGCAAGAAGCAGGGCGACAACTACGGACAGTTCGGCTTCCGCGGCTGCCCGGGCATCCAGGAGCTGATCCTGAGCGGCATGGCCAACACGGCCTGGGTCGAGGGGCTCGAGGACAACTGGTGGCAGCAGAGCTGGGACGCGTTCGACGAGCTCTACGACCCCATGGACGAGCTGCCTCCCAGCCTGGTCGCGCGCTTCGGCGAGGTCAGGGACCACAAGGACTCGCCCCTGGCCGACCACCCAGGAACGCCCCTGGCGTCGCACCTCAAGCACTTCTCGACCCTGTCGAAGATGCTCGACGAGCGCGAGTACGAGAAGCTGGTGAGGTACGTGGAGAGCATCCCGGTCGACTCGGTCGGCGCGCCCTGGCAGCGCTGGATGCTGGCCGTGGGCGAGTCCGGCCTGGGACACCGTGAGGACGCCTTGAGCCTGTGCGACATGGTGCTCGAGTCGCATCCCGGATTCGTCTCCGGCCAGCTCATGCGCGCCAACCTGCTGGGCGCGGGCGGCGACGACGACCTGGCCCTGTCGGCGCTGCGCGTCGTGCTGGACGGCGGGGCCGGCGACGCGCGCGTGCACGCGGCCTTCGCCAACCGCCTGACGGGCAGCGGGCGCTTCGTGGAGGCGCGCCAGGCCATGTCCGACGCCATCGCGGCCGGCGTCCACCCGGCCGAACTGGAACGCACCGCCTTCATGCTCACGCGCGCGCGCCACGGTCCGGAGTGGCCCAGCGCCTTCGAGTTCCATTCGCGCAACTACAACGTGCGCACGGACCTCTCGGACAAGCTCGCCACGGAGGTCGGCAAGCAGCTGGAGCTCTCGCTCGCCATGTACAACCGGATCTTCGGCAGGCCATCGAACAACGGCGACTCGGAGCTCTACCCCGTCTACCTGTTCAGCGGCCAGGGCGGCTACATGGCCTACGCCGGCGACCTGTTCGGTTCGGCACCGGCCAACACCGCTGGCGTGTACAGCCCCGTGCTCGGACAGCTGCTGATCTGGAACCTGCCCGACCACGAGCAGATGCTGGCCACCGTGCGGCATGAGGGTTTCCATCAGTTCCTCGACCGGCTGGTGCCCGACCCGCCCACCTGGTTCAACGAGGGCACGGCAGAGTACGTGGAGACGGCCCAGCTCAAACGCGGCAGCATGACCCCTGGCGAGCCCCTGCTGCGCTCGGTAGCCCTGCTGTCAGATGCCGACACGGACTGGGCGCCGCTGTCCGAGCTGGTGCGCATGACGCGCGGCGAGTTCTACTCCAATGCTCGAGTGCACTACCCCGAGGCCTGGGCCCTGGTGCACTACCTGCAGCACAGCGGGCGCACGCAGAGCCGGCTGTTCGACGCCTACCTGGCCGCACTGATGGACGGCGCCGACGCCGACATGGCCGCCGACATGGTCTTCGCGGACGTGGACATGACCGCGCTGCAGCGTGACGTCCGCGCTCACGTGCGCGCGCTGCGCTGAGGCCGGAGCGCCCGGAGGCCGGCGCGCCCGGCGAGGGCCGATCAGCGGGTCCCAGCCTCGCGCTGAGGCTGGCCGCTCAGCGCTTCAAGTGCCGGGCCACCACCGGCTCCAGGCGCGTCATGCCCGCCTGCCGCCCCAGCAACAGGGCCTCGTCAGGCGAGAGCCCCAGGCTACCGTTGGCCCGCAGCGCCAGCAGCGCGCCCACGCGGTTGCTGCTGCTGCCGTACAGCAGCAGGGGCTCATCACCGGCCTCAGCCAGCAGGTCGTGCAGCTCGCCCGCCGACTGCCAGTTGACGTCCGCGCCGCCGGCGATGGGCAGACGCAGGAAGCGCACGCCGAGCTCCTGCGCCAGCTGCTGCTCCCAACCCGCGCCGGGCTCATGGGCCTGCCGCAGGCTGATGAAGACCGTCATGCCCGACTCGGCCAGGACGGCCATCTGCCGCTCGGTGATCTGACCGGCGGTCCAGATGCTCGGATACGGGCGGCCCAGGTTCAGGAGCTCCTGCTGCTGGGCGAGAGCGTCCAACTCGCCCAGGTCGACCGGCGCGCTGGGAGCGCTGCAGGCGACAACGACGCCACAGACGACGAGGGTGAGGGCGATCAGGCGGCCAGGCATGGCGATCTCCGAGGGCGTCGGGCGAGCCGAGCCAGAATACGGACTGGGGCCTCAGGCCGCATCCTGGAGCCTGCCGCCCGCGCCGCTATGCTCTGGGCCTCCATCCCCTCTGAAGCCCGGGACGTCCCATGGCCAAGTGCAACAGCTGCCAGCAGAAGGGTCTGCTCTTTCGCGTCGACAAGGTCGGCCTGTGCAAGACCTGCCGGCCACGCATCGACGCCGAGATCGAGACCCACAGCAACGCCATCTACGAGGACATGCACGTCTTCGAACGGGCCCAGGATCCCGCCGGCAAGCTGGCGGCCATCGACCACCTGCTGGCGGCCAGCGCGGCCCTGCTGCCCTATGAGGAGTGGGGCATGCAGACCTGCAGCCCCCCGGCCAAGCTGGTGCACGCCGAGTACACCGGCTTCCGCGACGAGCTCACCCGCGGCGGCTGAAGCGGCCGCGGACGCTGCGCTGCGGCCCTGCGCTCACTGGTCGGCGCGGGGGAGCGAGCACCGACCAGGGCAAGGACATCAGCATGGACTCCACCATCCGCGAGCGCCTGCAAGGCTGGATCTCCGACGTCTGCCTGGGGGACAGCCTGGCCGAGCTGCCCGGCGTGGTCCGCGATCACGCGCCGGCCGTCCTGGAAGCCTGGCTCGTCGCGGCCTGCGAGCGGCGCGGACTCGCGCCCGATGAGCTGGAGCTGCCCGACCTACGCGGCGCCCTGCTGCAGCACGTGGCGCGGCTGCAGCTGCCCGCCGGCGTGCATGGCCACGTGCCCGACCTGTGTCGCACGGCCCTGGGCGAGCTGGAGTCCAGCGGGCGCCTGGAGGGCGGCGCCGACCTGGGCACGTCTCTGCGCGCCATGCGCTCCCAGTACGACGACGCGGTCAACGGCCGCACGCCCAGCCTGACCCGCCCCGGCGCCAAGCTCGGCCGCAACCAGCCGTGTCCGTGCGGCAGCGGCAAGAAGTTCAAGCGCTGCTGCGGCTGAGCCAGGCAGCCCAGGCCAGGCCCACTCCAGCGCGGGTGAGATGCCGTCGGAGCATCCAGGGTCAGGCGGTTCCGACAGGAGCCGCGCGGGCGCCTCAGCCCCGGCGCCAGAAGGCCCACCAGGGCCGGCTGCGGGCGCCGCCCCGATGCTGCAGCGGCCCGTCAGCCAGCCCCACCAGCACCCGCTCGGCCGCGCGCATGTAGTCCTTGTTGCAGGGCGAACAGCCCGAGTCACAGCAGACGAACTCCAGCGGGCTCGCGCTGCCCAGCACCAGTCGGCGCACGGACTCGCCCAGTTCGGGCGCGATGCCCTGCTGCTTCAGCGCCGCCGCCAGCAGGCCGGGCAGGCGCGGGTCATCGGCGTGGGTGGGGTCGGGTCCGGTGGGCATGGCGAGAGAGGCTAGCTCGAATGCCGGCGCCGCGCCCACAACTCCGGCCCAGGAACCGGCCCGGCGCACAGGCCTCGCGACGGGCCCGTCAGCGCGCCCGACTTCAGCCGCGCGTCAGAGGTAGGTTGTCCAGGCCTGCCCCTTGTGCCGCGCCTTGAGCCCGCGCCACCACAGGCACAGGGGATACAGCAGGACCAACAGCAGCGCCGAGATGAGCCAGGTCTGGCCCAGGCCGGTGACGCCGCGCAGCCCCAACCAGGTGGCCGCGGTCTCCAACACGACGCGGTGCACCAGGTAGAAGAACATGGCCGTCTGTCCGAACACGAGCAACACGCCGTTCTTGCCCACCCCGACGCGCCGCTCCAGCACGATCAGGGCGGCCAACAGCAGGGCCATCAGGCCCAGTTGCACGGAAGCAAAACCCAGGGACGGCGGATACTTGCTGACGTGCAACCACTGCACCCAGCTGTCGCCGTCGCGCAGCAGGGCCATGTTGCCGTAGCCGTCCAAGGCGCGCACCGCGACGAAGACCGCCACGCCCAGCAGCCCCCACAGGCTCAGCAGGGTCACGGGGTCGACGCGCGCCACGCCCTCGCGCTGCTTGAGCAGCCAGCGGCCGAAGACCCAGCCCAGCACCATCATGGCCAGCCACGGAATGAGCGCATACTTGATGGCCAGGCCGGGTCCGCCGTAGACCCCCACCAGCAGCGCCAGCGCGGGAGAGGACGAGCCGCTGGCCGGATCCCAGATCAGTCGTGTGACCCACTCGCCCCCGACGATCCAGCCCAGGCCCAGCAGCAGCAGCGCGGCGCTGGGCAGGCGTCGCAGCAGGGCCATGCACATCATGGCGCCGCCGATGGCGTACAGCACCTGGAAGGTCATGCGCCCGCTGCAGAGCGACACCAGGGTCGGGTCGAGCAGGGCGATGAAGGCGCCCCGCTTGAGCATGCCCATGTCGACGCTGCCGGCGGCCTCGCCCTTGGCCACGCGCCGCTCCACGCTGATGGCCAGCGCCGTGCCCGCCAAGAACACAAAGGTGGGCGCGCAGAGGTGCGTGATCCAACGCGAGGCGAAGTTGAGCGGGTCGAGCACGGTCCCAGGCCCGGTGAAGGCCGCCGAGTCCGCCGCCACGTGCTGCGCGTTGAAGGCCATGGACACGTGGTCCACGACCATCAGCAGCATCACCAAGCCGCGCATCCAATCGATGGCGGCGATGCGCCGCGACGGCGTCCGCGCCGGGGCTTCGGCGGGAGCGTTCAAGGCAAGCGCGGCGCAGCGAGAGCCAGACCGAACACCCCGAGTCGAGGCCTGTGGAACATGAGCGTGCGCACGGATTCAAGGGAACGGTGTGAGCCTGCGAGGCACGCAGCATACGGCCTGGCACCCTCGCGGGGGCACGGCTCAGCTCGCCGCGCCTCCCTTCGGCGGAACGCCGGGCTGCCCGTGGTCACGGGGGAACACGATCCCGGGGAGCTGCCGCCCGATCGCTTCGAGCCGCCCGCCACCGAGGCCTGCGCCCCGCCCGATCCCGAGCGCGCGTCCGGCGCAGGGGCGAGCCCCTGTGTCTGTCCGCGGTCGATGCGTAGAGTGGCCAGAGCGTGTGGCGAGCCGCCCCGCACCGGAGACCTGAGCCATGCACGTGATCCTCGTCGAACCCGCGTTTCCCAGCTACCAGCGACAGTTTGCGCGCGCGCTGCACCAGGTGGGCGCGCGCGTCACCGGCATCGGCGAGCGTCCGCTCGAGGCCCTCGACGAAGAGCTCTGCGGCTGGCTGGACGACTACATCCAGATCGGCTCCGTGGTGGACGAAGGCGCCCTGCTGCAAGCGGTGCGCGCGGTTCAAGCGGTGCGCCCCGTGCACCGGCTCGAGGCCACCATCGAGGCCCACATCATGCCCGCGGCCCACGTACGCGAGGCCGCCGGCATCCCGGGCACGTCCACACGCACAGCGTTCCTGTGCCGTGACAAGCCCGCCATGAAGGCGGCCCTGCGCGAGGCCGGCGTACCCTGTGCCCAGAGCACCGGCGCCGACAACGTGGACGACGTGCTGACCTTCGCCAGGTCCGTGGGCTACCCGCTGATCATCAAGCCACGCGCGGCGGCGGGCGCGTCGGGAACACACCGCGCCGACAACGAGACGCAGCTGCTGCAGGTGCTGCACGACGAGAACGTGCACCTCGGCGCCGAGGTCGCGGTCGAGGAGTTCATCGAGGGCCATGAGGGCTTCTGGGACACCCTGACCCTGAACGGTGAGGTGATGCACGAGTTCGTGTGCCACTACTTCCCCAACGTGCTGCACGCCATGCGCACGCGCTGGGTCTCGCCGCAGATCGTGTGCACCAACCGGCTCGACGACGCGAGCTACAACGAGGTCAAGGCGCTCGGCCGCAAGGTCATCGACGTGCTGGGCATCGAGACATCGGCCACGCACATGGAGTGGTTCTTCGGGCCCAAGGGCCTCAAGTTCAGCGAGATCGGCTGCCGCCCGCCGGGGGTCGCCACCTGGGATATGTACAGCGCCGCCAACGACATGGACATCTACCGCGAGTGGGCGCACTTGATCGTGCACGGCGCGCCGGAGCAGCAAGCCAGCCGGCGCTACACCTCCGGCATGGTGGCGCTGCGTCCCGACCGCGACGGCGTCATCTCCTCCGTCGACGGCGCCGACGAGCTGCAGCAGCAGTGGGCCGAGCACCTGATCGACGCTCACTTCCCGGCGCCCGGACAGGGCACGCAGCCGGTGGAGGCCGGCTACATGGCCAACGCCTGGGTGCGCCTGCGGCACCCCGACTACGACACGCTGCGCGGCATGCTCGACCGCGTGGGCGAGCGCGTGCAGGTGCACGCCCGGTGACGGCCGCCCGTCGAGGCCAGCGGCTCACGCCCGTCGCGGCGTCGGCGTACGCGACGTGGGCGGTGTACCTGGCGCGCGCTGCGGTCGCGGCCCTCGCGCTGGTCATGCCCCTCACGGGCTGCAGCTACGCGGCCCATCGCGGGCAGGACCTGCTCGACGTGATCGACCTCAAGGGCGGCCGCTCGATGGGGCTGGGCGCCAAGCTCGAGGCCACGCTCTACCTGGGAGCGGGCCTCGGTGGCGCGGGGCTCGGGCAGACCTACGAGTGGTACGGCCGCCAGCGCGTCGACACCGTCCCGGACACGTCTGGCCTCTACGACAACGGGCTGTTCATTCACATCCTGATCGTGGGCTTCGACGTCAACACCGTGCACGGCGGGCCGCCGGCCAAGGACTCGCTCAACATCGTGGCCTTCAACCGCGCGGCCTTCGCGGACCACACCAGCCCGCCCTTGCTCGATCGCGCGCGCTTCGGCGGCGAGCTCGTGCTGCCCTTCGTGGCGGGTGGGCTCTACCTCAACGTCGGTCAGGCGATCGACTTCGTGCTGGGCATCACCACGCTCGACATCGCGGGTGACGACGGGCTCGGCCAGCACGGCGCGGACTGGAACCGCGGGCCGCCGGCCCCGCCTCCCTTGCCCGAGCCGTCGCCGCTGCCGGCCCCGCACAACGAACCGGACGACGAGCCAGGCGGCGCAGCGGCTGGCGACGGCGGCGCAAGCTGAGCCGCGCACAGATGGGCGGGTGCGCTCCCAAGATGTCCGGCACTGTGACCTCCCGCAGCCTGGCCTGGGTGTCGTTGCTCGCCGCCACGGTCACGCTGTTCTGGTCGTACACCCTGCCGACCGTGGAGTTCACCCAACTCGCGAGCGAACCCGAGATCTACTCCATCTGGGGTGGCATCGAGATGCTCTGGCTGGACGACACGCCGGTGCTGGCGGCCATCGTGTTCCTGTTCTCGATGGTGTTCCCCATCGGCAAGCTGCTGGTGCTGAGCGCGCTGCTGCGGCGACCGCGCCACGCCCCGGCACCCCAGCGCACGCTGCTCTGGGTCGAGCTGCTGGGCAAGTGGTCCATGCTCGACGTGCTCATCGTGGGCATGTTCGTGGGCTCCATCCGGCTGCAGCTCGGCCCGAGCGTGCAGCTGGCGCGCGGCGAGAGTCACCCGGGCATCGTGATGTTTGCCGGAGCCATCGTGATCTCCATGCTGTGTACCCGCCTGACCGCGCGCTGCAGCTCGCCCCGGGGACGAGGGACGGGGACCGAGGCCGGGGCTCCGCCGCCGAGCGCGCCGGGCGTGCCGAGCGCGAGCCCCGAGCGCGCGCCCCGCGCTGAGCTGCCGGCGCGGCTCGTGAGCCTGGCCGCGGGTGCCAGCCTGGCCGCGGGCCTCGCCCTGCCCCTGTTTGCGGTGAGCAAGGGCTTCATCTTCCGCAACGAGGTCCAGCTGCCCGCCACCGCCTGGCGCATGCTCCAGGAGCAGGAGCTCGTGCTGGCCGTGTCGCTGCTCATGTTCGTGGTGACCCTGCCCGTCGCGCGCTCGCTCAACGCCCTGTGGCTGCGCTGGCGTGGGGCGGGCCCACGCGGCTACCGGCTGGCGGCCGCCCTGGACGAATGGGCCATGCTGGACGTGTTCGCCCTGGGGCTGCTGGTGGTGTCCATCAAGCTGGAGCAACTCGCCACCACGGCGCTGCTGGCGGGTTTCTGGTTCACGCTGGCCGCCGCGGCCCTGGCGCAGCTGGACGCCTGGATGCTGCGGCGCGACGCGCGCAGGTTCTGACGGCCGCGCACACCCGCAGCGAGCCGCTGGAAAAGCCGGCCCGCGCGCGGTCGGAATCCAGGCGCTCCATCGCTACAATGGACGGTTGCCCCAGGGGGCAGCAACTCCCCGCGTCACGGATCTCCCCACGAGCCTCGATCATGAGCAAGATCACTTCCGTCAAGCAGCTGATGACCGCGCCGGCTCGCACCGTGCGTAGCCACGAGTCCCTGTTCCAGGCCGCAGAGGCCATGTGGGAGGGGGACTGCGGCGGCATCCCGGTCGTGTCCGACGAGGGCCAACTGGCCGGCTTCGTCACGGATCGCGACGTCACCATGTGCGCCGCCATCCAGGGCCGCACCCTGCACGAGCTGCCGGTCACGGCCGCCATGACCTTCGAGGCCACCAGCGTCGGCGAACAAGACAGCCTGGAAGCGGCGCACGAGCTGCTGCGCGAGCGCCGCGTGCGCCGCCTGCCGGTGGTCGACAAGGCGGGCGCCGTGGTCGGCATGCTGAGCCTGGTCGATCTGGTGCGTGATGCCGCCGCCAACCCCCGCGCCCGCACCCGCGTCAGCGCCGTGCGCGACACGCTGATCGCCGTGTCCCAGCCCGTGGAGGCGAGCGGGCCCACGACGACCGCCACCCAGACTGGGGCCGATGCCAGCGCCCCGTCCGCGGGCCCCATCTCGAGCAATCAGCTCAAGATCTTCAAGGCGCCCGCGCGCAACCAAGCCAAGGCCTCAACGCCCTCCGCCGACAAGACGGTCAAGGCCGTCAAGCGTGCCGAGCCGCCCAAGGCCGTCAAGCGCGCCGAGCCGCCCAAGGCCGTCAAGCGCGCCGAGCCGCCCAAGGCCGTCAAGCGCGCCGAGCCGCCCAAGGCCGTCAAGCGCGTTGAATCGCCCAAGGCTGTCAAGCGCAGCAGCACCACCGACGCCCTGACCCGCAAGCAGACCACGCGCAAGCAGGCCCCCGGCAAGACGACCACGCGCGGTAAGAGCGCCGGCTCGCGGCGCTGACGCCTGGGGCACGCCCGCTCGCGAGCCCGCCCCAGGATTGAACGAGCGGGCCCCGAGTCGCAATCAGTGGGCGTGCCGCGCCACGCGCGTGGTGCGGTCCGCCCTCGCCCCTCGCTCACCGCCTCCTGGAGCTGCTGCCATGCGTACCCCCATCGCCACCTCGATCCTGCTCTGCGGCCTGGCCGTGACACTGCTGCCCGGCTGCTCCGATCCGGCCACCGCCGACCAGCTCTCGCGCGTGCGGGCCGAACTGGACGACAGCGCCCGCGAGTTGGGTGAGCTGGGCACCGAACTGGGCGACCTGGCCAAACTGGGCGCCCAGCGTCTGGCCACGGCCGTGGGCGAGCAGATGGACCAGCTCGACGGGCGTCTGGCCGGGCTCAAGCAGGACGCGGCCAAGCTGTCCGGCCAGACCAAGCAGAGCCTGGATCAGGCCCTGGTGGAGGTCGAGGCCAAGCGCGAGGTGCTGGCCGGGAAGCTCGCTGAGCTCAAGCGTCAGGGCGCGGACGCCGCGATCGAGCTGCGCCAGGGCGTGGCCGCCGCCTATGACGAGCTGGCGCTGGCCGTGACGGAGGCTCGCGCCGCCATGCACAGCGAGGCGCCGGCCGCGGCCGAGGCCCTCGAGCAGCCGCTGCCTGACCAGGGCTGAGCCGCCGCCCGCGTATCCTGGCGAGCTCACCGCCCTCGCCCCGGCTGCCCGCGCCCATGCCCGACCCGCTGCTCACCGCAGGAGCGCCCGCCGCCCTGGGGCTGCTGTTGCTGGGCCTGGCCGCGTGGTGGCAGCGCCGTCGGACCTCGGAGCCGTGCGCGCCGGCGCGCGCGGCCCTGGCCCTGGGTGCCCTGGCCCTGGCCTTGAGCGCCGCGGAGCTGGCCTGCTGGGGTCTCGCGGTGCAGTCCGACAACGTCAACCGCACGCTCTCCTCCCAGCGTTGGTTCGAGCGGCACTGGCGGCCCATCAACGAGCTGGGCTTCCGCGATCGCGACCACGTCGGAGCCCTCGACGGCATCGAGCGGCTGATCTTCTTCGTGGGCGACTCGTTCACCGCCGGGCAGGGCGTCGACGACGTGGAGCAGCGCTTCCCCGACCTGGTGGGCGCGGCGCGCGGCCCCGGCAGCGCCGCCGTGATCGTGGCCCAGTGCGGCTGGAACACCAGCAACCAGCGCGAGGCCATCGACGGCATGGCCGCGCAGCTGGGGCGCTCCCCTGACGAGGTCGTGCTGGCCTATGTGCCCAACGACATCCTCAATCCGAGCTACCTGGCAGGGCGCGAGCAGCCCTTTGCCCTGCCCGCCGATCCCACCGCGGGCAGCTCATCAGCCCTGAGCTGGATGGCCGGCAGCTCGTACCTGACGGACGCCCTCTGGTGGCGCGTGCTGCGCCGGCGGGCTCTGAGCACCCTGGCCAGCGAGCACGGCGACGCGCTGCAGCGGGCCCACGCCGACGCACAGATCTGGCAACGCCACCGCGCCGACCTGTTGGCGCTGGCCGAGCGAACCCGGGCCCACGGCGCCGCGCTGACCGTGCTCGTGTTCCCGGACCTGGCCGCGGTGCCGGCCACGCGCGCGCTCAGCGCCAAGGTGGCGGCGCTGTTCAAGCAGGCGGGAGCGGCCCGGGTGATCGACCTGGGGCCCCTGCTGGCAGGCCGCCCCGTCGAGCAGCTGGTCACCAGCCCCCGCGACGGGCACCCCGGCGCGGCCCTCCACGCGGAGGTGGCGGCGCTGTTGCTGGCCGAGGATTGAGGGCCGCCTCCCCTGCGAGGCCGAAGACCCGGGCGAGTTCGGGACAGCCCGCGCAGGCGTCGCCCCCCCCATCGGCGGCAGACCCCAGCAGCTCGTGGCGAGCGGGATTCAGACTGCAGGTCCTGTCGCGCCCAGGCCGACAGGTGGGATGTCCACCCCAGCTCTGACCTGCCTCCTCTGCCATGACATCCCCAAGCCCCCTTGCCAGCGGCCCCGCCGCTGACGGCACCAGCGTGCGCGCCGCCGAGATCCCCCTGCATCGCTGCGTGCTGCTCGTGCTCGCCATCGTCTTCACGGTGGAGCTCACGCTCACCCTGGCCCTGGGTCTGTTGCCCGACGGCTTCGCGTCGCGCCGCGCCGAGGGCGCCCTGCGCGCGGCCCTGCTGGCCCTGATCTGCTACCCGCTGTTGTGGGCCTACCTGGTGCGCCCCCTGCGCAGGGCCATCGCGGCGGACCGCAGCTCGATCATGGCGTACCAGGAGACCATCGTGGCTCAGTCGCGCCGGCGCGAGCTGGAGTCGCAACTCCACAGCGCGCTCGAGATGGCCGACGACGAGCTGGCCGTGCTGGGCGTGGCCTCTCTGGCCGTGGGTCAGGTGCTGCCCGAGGGCGGCTTCGAGTTCCTGCTGGCCGACAACAGCCGGGCTCACCTGCGCCGCGTGCTGGCCGAGCCCGGCCATGACAGCACCCCCCCGGGCTGTGGTGTGGACGAGCCCATGTCCTGCCCGGCCGTGCGCCGCGGCAAGGTCATGTCGTTCGCCGACAGCGAGTCCCTGGACGCCTGCCCCAAGCTGCGCGGCCGCGGGGCCGGGAGCTGCGCCGCCCTGTGCGTACCGGTCACCGCGGGAGGCCTCGCCATCGGCGTGATCCACGCACCGCGCCCCACCTCCGAGCCCATCCCCCCAGGCGCCGAGTTGGACCTGGAGCAGATCGCCAACCAGACCGGCGGGCGCGTCGGCATGGTGCGCGTACTGGCCAAGACCCAGCTGCAGGCCGAGACCGACCCGCTCACCGGGCTGCTCAACCGGCGCTCGCTGGAGACCAAGGCGCGCGATGTGTGCGCGCCGGGTCAGGCCTTCGCCGTGGTGACCGCGGACCTCGACCACTTCAAGCAGCTCAACGACCGGCACGGCCACGACGCCGGCGACCGCGCCCTGCGCGTGTTCTCCAGCACGCTCCAGGACACCCTGCGCCCGGGCGACCTGATCGCACGCCTGGGGGGCGAGGAGTTCCTGATGCTGCTGCCCGGCGCCACCGAAGTGGACGGCACCGCGGTAGCCGGACGCGTGCGCGAGCGACTGGCGCGGGCCCTCGCCGGCGGACCCGTGCCGCCCTTCAGCGCCAGCTTCGGCGTGGCCGACAGCTCCCACGGTCAGTCCCTGGCCGAGGTCAGCCCCGCGGCGGACCAGGCGCTCTACGCCGCCAAGCACGCCGGCCGGGACCAGGTCATGCCCTGGTCACTGATGGCCGGGCGGCCCGAGGCAGACACGGATGGCTCGGCGCCCCTGGCCGAGACGCCGCTCAGCGTCAAGCAAGATGCGGAGCCCACTGACGAGCCCGCGCCCGCCGACTGACGCCCCCGACCCACCTCTCAGGGCCTCTGTCTGCGCTGGCCTCGTGCTCGTTGCCAAGCCGCGATCGCCGCGCCTGCACGGGCACCCGAGCGGGTCTGGATGCCCGCTCGCTCGCGAGCGGCCTGGCCTGCACCCATCCCGCAGCGCGCCCCTCCCCTAACGGACGAACGCGCGCAGAGACTGGCGACGACTACAATTGCTCGTCTCCGATCTCATTGGTGGCGTTGGTGACCTTGTCCATGACGTCGAACTGGAGGAGGGTAGGCAAGATGCGATACGCCGAGTACCGGAGGCGTGGACTGCCGATCGGATGCGGCCCTGCCCTCTGTCGAGGCGACCTTCAAGACCATCGTCAATGGCCGCCTGAAGCGCAGCGGCATGCGCTGGTCTCAGGACGGCGGCAAGCACGTGCTGAACCTGCGAACCGCCGTCAAGTCCAACCGTTGAGACGCGCTATGGAGCGTGTACCAGGGAACTGAGGGCGGGCAGGCAGCGTGAGACGACGTGCAGTGAGCGTTACACCCGTGGCAGCGCCGGGTGGCAGCGCCGCTGCTGCACGGTGCCGCCACCCGGGCATAGCTCAGATCAGGGGCTGACCCCCTTGATCGCGTTGGAAAACGCGTAGTTGTGCACCGCCATGCTGTCCTGGATCAGCCACTGCAGCCAGAACTCCGTACCCACCGGCAGCCCCGTGGAGGGGACACCGAGACTCACAGAGATCTCGCCCGCGGCCGAGGTCGTGAACGGGTACACGTAGAACGCCACACCGGGCACGACCGTGCCGCCCTTGAAGTTCACCGGCGCACTCTGCAGGTTCCAGAAGAGCGCGGCGTTCGCGAGCGGCGCGGCGTTGCTCAACTCCAGGGGGTTGGCGCTGCCCGCGGTCAGATCGCCCGAGCCGACAAACAGCGGGTCGCCGTTGACGCCAGGCAGGGCAAAGCCCTCGTTGTTCCACTCGAAACCCCAAGTCTGCTCATCGATGAGCGTCAGCTGTGGGATGTCTTGAATATGCACCCGCATGCTCGACAAGTTCGTCGGAGAGAACGTCACATTCTCCGCGATGATGTTCACCTGGTTCCCCATGACGGTCGGGCCGCCGGGGATCGTGATGAGCGTGGATGATCCGAACGAGGGGCTCCAGTTGTCCGCGGGCCAACCGCGGAAGAAGCCCTCGAGCCAGCCGTCGGCGGTAAAGGCCACGCCACTGTGACCGCTCACGCTCGCAACGCGCTGGTTGCCGTCGTACACCTCGATCGTTTGCGTGGTCGACCCGATGCTGCTGAAGTCCGCGTCGTACTGAATCGAGCTCCCAACTTTCGTGGCTGTCAGCGTGCCGACCCGTCTCTCATCCACGCCGTTGAGGGTTCCCTGGCTGATCAGCTTCAAAGACGCCCCCGACGGAAGCGCGTTCTGCGGGTCGATGGGCGCCATGAACACCTCGTGGAAAAGTGCCGGCCCTGCCGCATTGTTGTAGGCAATATGGGCGCCATCCAACGCAGTCGTTGTCGGCGCCGCAATGATGTGGAGCTGGCTTAGGCCGGGCGCCTCTAGCGAGCTGACCAGCGCATTTCCCAGGGCGGTGTGAGGGAGTCCGCCGTATGGAACCTTCGGGGGGGGGGCGTGACTCTCGAGAGCGTAAGCCAGTGAAAAGAACGCGGCGCCGACGGCCGGCCCGTACGGGGGACAACACATGCCCGACATCGCACCCGCTGCGTCCGCGCCGAGAATTCCGATCCAATCTATTCCCAAAGAGCCACCGGGAAGCCCTGGCTCGAACCACAGTTGCTGAGAGTGGCTGGCTACGTCCAAGTACATGTCCACGGCCGGCTGCTCGACGGCGGTCCACGTTATTGAATTGAGTGTCTGGCTCATGTGGGACACCATCCCCTGCGGCGTCGGGCTGTTCGCTACTTGGTAGACCTGGAGATCCTCCAGGGTGCTACAGATGCGCGAGCCATACACAGGCGCGATTTGCGACATCGTGTAGTCGAACACGATCGGCGGATCGGGGAAGGTCCACCCCGTCGAGGTCGGGAAAGGCGGGACGCTCAGCGGTCCCCCGCACTCGATGATGGGCATGATGGAGGCGACGGCTGACTGGACCTCTGTCGCGTTCAGGCCGAGTGCGATGGCCGACGTACCCAGGTTATCGAGGATCGCAACCGCGTCGTCGGACGTCAACTGTGACGCTGGCGTGGGCGCGTGGGTCGTGTAGTAATCAGTAATGAGTGCATTGTGAAGTTCCCCGACGGCGAGAGGCGTCGTCCCTGGGGTCCAATCGATGGGCTGGCTGTCGATCCAACTAACGAAGTACGAGACCCGCGTGCAGACCGTCGGGAACGACCCGTCAGCGCAGCCACCGCTGGAGGCTCCGAAGCTCACTAGGCCGCCCAGCGTGGCCTGCCCGTTCTCTTCGACGTAGACCCCGGTTCCGGAGCCGTGGTGAAACGTGCTCGCCCCGTCGAGGATCGCGAGATGCCACGGATTGACATCGTTTCCGAAGTAGCTTGCTGCTTCCGCGTTCGAGATGACCGGCATTGGCTGGGACGCCAGCAGGTTGTCGATTCCGTTGGCACACGGGTCGGTGGTCCACCAACCGGTGACATCCGAGGTCTGACCGGTGAAGTCGGCGCCGTTGCTCGGCAAGCTCATCGGCAGAACCGCTGGGCTATAGGCCACCGGGGAGGCGAACTCGATCAAGGCGATGTCGTACGGCGGCTGGGCGAGGATGTAATTCGCAACACTCACCGTCTGCTCGGTCCCGTCGACCGAGTCCAGGTTGGCGTCCCCTACCGTCACGGTGAGCTCGCTCAGAAGGGGCGATCCGCCGAGGATCGTCGCGGTCGTGAGGACCCAGGTGTCGTCGATGAGGACGCCGTTGCCTAAGAAACTTCCGGTGCTCTTGATCACCACCGCCGCCTGCTCGGGCGTGCCCGCGTCCGCGGGGGTGAGACTCGCGCCCAGCAGCAGGGCGCCGGAGAGGAGGCCAATCGGCATCATGGAGGGAATACGCATTACTCATTCCTTTGTGGGGGAGCCAACACACGCGGCACGAAGCGGCCGCGAATAGACAATTCTGTTGTTATCCTCAACGTTGCATACTTCGCCGTTGATCAGCCGGGTCGTGCGCACGGCTGACTTGTCGTGTGCGATGACGCAGCGCTGTCGAGTCGCTTGAGCAGTTCGATCGTGTCGTCCTGGACCCTGCGCTGAGCGCCGATCGTCAGGGTGAGTTCGCCCTGCGGTCGCGTCAGCGTGCCAGCCCTCTGCAACAGCTGCTGTCGGATGGTTCCGAGATCGCGGAAGCGCCGCATCGCGGGGCGTTTCGGTTGCGCCATGGCTGCCGGACGCTGGCCGACCATCTGCAACTCGCGAGCGAGATTGTGAGCCAGCATGCCCGCCAGGGTGAAGATCTGGTTGCCTGTCTTCCTGCTCGTGGCCAAGACATCGACAGCCGCATGCTGCTTGGCCTCGCCGAAGATCTTCTCCTGGCTGCCGCCCCCACCCCAGGTGTCGTTCATGAAGGAGCCGAATCCACACCGGTCGAGAGGCAGCCGAAGAGCACGACCCGGTCACGCCCCTGGTCGTACGCAAGAGGCGTCGTGCGCATGCCTGGGCCCAACGCTGTGGCCTCATTCCAGTCGCTGACGCAGGCGGGGGCCTGCACACCTGCGAGCTGGGCGACGGCGCTCGGGGCCGACCAGAAGATGGCAAGCACCAGCGCCATCGCGGCGATCCGAGCGGGGATCGGCGGGCGGGCGGAGGCAGCTACGGCGAACGTCATGAGCTTCATCAGCAAGACCTCGTGCGCTTGCCAGGTCTGAGCTCCACGCGTCGCGGCAGCCTTCGGCAAGCCCGGATGGGCACTGGACGACCCTCGGGCACTCAGCGCATGCCGGGATCAAGTCGCAGTTGAAGCGCAGCAGCATGCAGTTCCCTCCGCAGAGGGCAAGGACTTTCCCTGAGGAACGGCATTCTGGTTGCCTCACAAGCGGGCCAGCGCGAACCGCAAGCGCGGCTGGCGACATCTCGCGCTCGCGGGGGACACATCAGAACGCCCGTTCCTGGGTCACTCCGCGGGCACACTCGAACAGCTGTCCAGCGGCGCCTCCCCCGGGCGATCAGCCCTTGGTGTGCGGCCAGGGCTGCTTGTTGCGCAGGTAGCGGCGGCCCGTGCGACCGTCGAAGAAGACCTCGACCCAGGGGTGTTCGACATCGTCGTCCGAGTCGTCCTGCGTCAGGCTCGACTGGGCCGCGTAGGTCACGCTGGCCGAGCCGTGCACCAGCACGTGGTACCAGGGTTGTGCGCGCTCGGGCTGGCTGCGGTTGGCCTGGTACCAGGCGTCGGGGGCCAGGCAGCGCAGATCGCGAGCCACCACCACGCCGCGATAGCCGTAGCGCCGGTGCTGCACGAGCTGACCCAACGCAAAGTGCGGACGCGCGCGTTGGCCAGGCGTCCGGGCGCCCTGGTCAAGCGCTCGCGCGCTCTGCTCAGCAGCCTGCGCGCCCGCGTGGACGCCCTGCGTTGCCTCGCCCTGCGTCCCGGTGACCAGCGCGTGCTGACGCGCCACGGCCGCCAACACCGCAGCCAGGGTCTGCTCGTCGGGCGCGGGGTCCAACGCGCGCAGCGCCGCCTGAAGCCCGTCTCCCCAGCGCGTCAGCTCAGCCAGCACCGCGGCGCGGACCGTGGGCGAGGGGTCGTCGTACAGACGCAGGAGGCTGGGAAGCTGGGCAGCAGAGTCCATGCGGACCATGGTAGCGCCCGCGCCGCGCCGCCGCGCAGATCGATGCTCAGCGCTGGTACGGCTCGCAGGCCTCGCACTCGTCGGACACGAACAGCGACTGGCCCTGGCCCCCACCGGATCCGGCCACGTAGCCCAGCTGTGCCAGGGCAGAGGCCATGTCGGCATCGGCCGCTGCGGAGGCCAGCCAGTCGTTCTGGCGAGCGGCGCCCAGCCAGTCGATCAGCCGGGTTCGCAGCGCTGCGGCCTGCTCGGGGCGCTCGGCGGCCAGATCGTGCTCGGCCTCGGGGTCGCTGCCCAGATCGTACAACTCCACCTGGTGCAGGGCCCGGGGCTTGCCGTGGGCCAGGGCCGAGCGCGGTGCCAGATTGAGCACCAAGTGCAGCCCCTGGTACGTCACCGCCGCGGAGAGCGGCCCGGCCTCGAGCGTGAAACGCGGCGCGGCGGGTGCGGGCGAGTCGGCCTGGGCCAGCAGATCCGTGCCCGGCAGCCCCTGGCCGGAGACCCCCGCCAGGCGCAGCAGGCTGTGGCCCAGGTCGAGGTGAGTCACGGGGCGATCGACGACCCGACCCGCGGGCACGCCCGGCCCCGCCAGCACCAGAGGGATGTGCAACGTGCTGGGATAAGCGCCCATGTGGTCGAACCACATCCCGTGCTCGCCCAGCGACTCGCCGTGGTCGGCCACAAAGGCCGTCAGCGCCCGGGCCAGGCGAGGATGCTCGAGCACCCGCCGCAGCGCGTCATCCTGACTCTCCAGTTCGGCGCGATACATGGCCGGGCCAAAGCTCAGGTCGCGCAGCTGCTTGTACTCGGGGGGCAGCGCCGCCGAGGGCGTGTCGGGCGCCGGCAACGCCGGGTCAAAGGGGTCGCGGGTCGAATCCCACACCCGCTCTGCGAACGCGTCCGGCGGGTCGTACGGCGTGTGCGCATCAAACAGGTGCAGCCACACGAACAGCGGGCGACCGTCGGCGTCGGGCAACCACGACAGCAGCTCGTCGATGCTGTCCACGCCATCGCGCTGCGCCGCGACCCGGGGCCACGAGACGCGATCGAAGCCCTGCCCCAGTCCGCTGCCGGCCGGCCCCAGGTGCTTGGTGGAGAGCACGGCCCAGGTGCTGTAGCCCGCGTCCGAGAAGCACTCGGCCAGGGTCCGCGGCACCTCGGACAGCGGGTGGTAGTTGTCCATCACGCCGGTGTCGCGCGGGTGCGTGCCCGTCATGAGCGCCACGTGCGACGGGTTGGTGTTGTTGACCGGCGCATAGCAGTCGCTGAAGAGCACGCCGCGCGCGGCCAGGGCGTCGACCACCGGCGTGTTGAGGCCCACGTTCCCGGGCTGGGCGCCGAGGTGGTCGGCGCGGTGCGTGTCGCTGGTGATGAGCAACACCGTGGCTGGCGACGCGCCGCGCTGCACCAGCTCGGGCAGGGCCATTGCCAGGGGCGCGCTGGGCACGCCCTCACGCGACGCCAGCGACACGCGCAGCGTGACCCGGCCGCCGGCGGCCGCAGACAGATCCAGCTCGTGCGTGTTCCAGGGAATGGCGCCATCGTCCCGAGCTGCGCCGGCGTCCAGCACGACGCGCCGCTGCACAGCCCCCGACAGTTCAACCGCGAACGACGAGCCTCGCTCCGGTCCCGCCAGCTCGCGCGGACGCGCGCAGCTGAGCAGCAGCCGGGCGCCTTCGGGCACGTCGAAGCTGGCCGTGAGCGGGCGCCCCTCCAGCAGTCCGTAGGCCGGGCGCGCCTGTTCCAGCGCACGCACCAGCCCAGGCCCCGACTCGGGCCGCGGCAGGTCGCTGCCGGCCGGCGTGGCCATCAGCCTGACCTCCCCCAGGGCGAGCTGCCGGCGCCCGCCCGTGATCACGAACGCGAGCTCGTCGACCAGCCCGACCTGCGCGGCGGCGCGCGGCACCTTGAAGGAGAACACGTCCAGCACGCCCAAACGGTTGAGGCGCTGCGGCTCGCTGGCGGCGACCAAGCTGCCGGCCTTCCACAGCTCCAGGTGCATGCCCAGGCCGCCGCGCCCGGAGAGGGAGGCCAGCACGTCCACGCGCTGGAACGTGGTGGCGTCGAACTCGCCGCGGCAGCGCACGCGCACCGCGACCTCGCGCCGGGCGGCACCGGCCAGCAGCATGGAAGCTGTGCCGGGGGGCAGCCAGTCCGGCGGGCGCAGGTCGGACATGGGCGCCTCGACGCTCCACGCAGCGGGTTCATCGGGCGGCGCGAAGCGGCGCAGCAGGCGGGCCTCCGGCGCCGGCTCGGACGCGGGCGCCAGCGCCACACTCACGCGCTGACCCAATCCCGGACCGACGCGTCGCTCTTCGGTGGGCCCGCAGGCCGGAGCGAACCAGCCCAGCAGCAAAGCGGCGACAAAGACAGGGAGCAGGCGGCGCGACATGGGGCGTGAGTGTACCGGCCGGGCGACGCACGACACATCGGGACGCAGCGCGGCGCATCGGAACGTCATTGCTCACGCATCCGGCAACAGCGCCTGGCGCCCCGGGGTGCTAGGCTCAGCCGATGGAAGCCTTCATTCGAGGCCTGCCCAAGGCCGAGCTGCACGTACACATCGAGGGCACCCTTGAGCCCGAGCTGCTGCTGTCCCTGGCAGCCAAGCACCACGTCCCGCTGCCCTGGCAGGACGTCGAGTCCGTGCGCGCCGCGTACTCCTTCCACGATCTGCAGTCCTTCCTCGACCTGTACTACCAGGGCATGCAGGTGCTGCGCTCGGCCGAGGATTTCTACGAGCTGACGCTCGAGTACATGCGGCGCACCGCGGCCCAGGGCGTGCGCCACGTCGAGCTGTTCTTCGACCCCCAGGCGCACACCGAGCGCGGCGTACCGCTGGAGGCGGTGCTGGACGGGATCGAAGCGGGGCTCGACGAGGGCCGCAAGCGCGACGGCGTGACGTCCATGATGATCCTGTGCTTCCTGCGGCACCTGCCCGCGGAGTCCGCCCTGGCCACGCTGGAGCAGGCACGACCACACCTCTCGCGTCTGGCGGCGGTGGGCCTCGACAGCAGCGAGCTGGGCCACCCGCCCAGCAAGTTCCAGGCGGTCTTCGATCGCGCCCGCGAGCTGGGCCTGCCCAGCGTGGCCCACGCCGGCGAGGAGGGCCCCGCGGCCTACATCACCGAGGCCCTCGACCTGCTGCAGGTCAGGCGCGTGGACCACGGCGTCCGCTGCCTCGAGGACCTCGAGCTGGTCAAGCGCCTGGCCGACGCGCAGACGCCGCTCACGGTCTGCCCGCTCAGCAACGTCAAGCTGCGCGTGTTCGACACCATGGCCGACCACACGCTGGCGGAGATGCTCGAGGCCGGCCTGTGCGCCACCGTCAACTCCGACGACCCCTCCTACTTTGGCGGCTACGCGGCCGACAACATGCTGGAGGCCCAGCGCCACCTGGGGCTGAACCGCGAGCACATCGTGCGGCTGGCACGCAACTCCATCAGCGCCAGCTTCCTCGAGCAGGACAAGCAGCGCGCGCTGATGGCCGAGCTGGACGACTACGTCGCACAGCATGCCGACTGACGGAACCTCGCCGCCGCGCCCCAGCCAGCATGCGCGAGCCGAGCAGCCGAGCGGGCAGGCGCCGGCAGCGGGCGAGCCCCCGCCGCGCCTGTCCACGGGCGCGTTCCTGGCGGCGCTGAGCCTCACGCTGCTGCTGTTCGCCACGCTCAATCCCATCTGGGAATCGGCCGACGTAGTGGCCTGGACCGAGAACGTGTGGTGGAGCTACGTGCCCATCCCGCTGCTGGTGGCTGCGCTGCTGCTGCGCGAGGCCAAGCTGACACGTTCGAGCTTTGCGCTGGAGTGCCTGCGCCTGACGTTCGCCAAGTTCGCGCTGACGTTTCTGGTGGCCAACACGATCTGGGCGGTGCGCGGTCCGCCCAGCGTCGCGGACCTGGGGCAGCAACTCCCTCGGCCCGGCTCCGGCGCCGGGCTGCACGACCCCACCACGCCGCCCGCGCGGCCTCGCCACGCGCCGCTCGAGACAGGTGGGCTCAGCGGCGTGGTGCGCGACCTCGCCGGCAGCCCGCTGGCCGGCGCCTGGGTCTACGTCTCGCATGGGCTGGAGGGCTTGAAGCTGCCCGCGCCGGAGCAGCCCCTGCGCATGCGCATCGACGGCGGCGGCTTCTCACCCAGCCTGGCGCTCATCTCGGCCTGGCAGCCGCTGGAGCTGCGCTCGGCCGACGGCGAGTTGCACACCGCCGTGCTGGCTGGACCGGAGCAGGGCTTCGTGCTCAACCGTCCGGTCCTGCAGGAGTCGACCACCAAGGTGATGTTCCGCCGCGCGCAGGGCCTGCTGGAGCTGAGCTGCAGCGTGCACGCGGGGCAGGAGCCGGGCGCGCGCCTGTTGGTGCTGGGGCACGGCTTCTTCACACGCAGCGACGCCGAGGGGCGCTTCTCCTTGAGCGGCGTGCCCGCGCGTAGGCTGGGGGTCAGCGCCCTGACCGCGGAGGACGCCACGCTCGCAGCGACGGTCCACGTCACGCTCGCTGCAGGTCAGGAACTCGAGCTGCCAGCGCTCGCGCTGACGCCCCGTACGCCGAGCCCGCCCGCAGACGACGACGCCGGGGGCTGAGCCGCGCCGACAGGCTGACGAATCGGCGTCGCGCCCAATCCAACGACGCGCGCACCGGTGGCTCAGGAGTACGGGTTGCTCTGGAGCTCCGCTTGGTAGCGCGACCACCCCATGAGCAGCGCGAGCGCCACCGGGAGCGCCGCCAGCAGCGTGTGACAGAGCATGGCGCGACGCTCGCTCCAGGCCCGGGCGAACGCCGCGCGGCCCAGGTGCAGCGTGGCCCAGCCGCACAGCAGCAGCGCGAGCTCCTGCGGCGGCAGCTCGACGAAATGCTGGTCGTACACCAGCAGCGCACCCAGCGCGACGCCCCCCACCAGGCTGGCGCCCCGGGCCGCGTGCTTGCAAGGGCGCAGCAGATTCAACACCGCCACGAGCGCCAGACACAGCGCCAGGCCGCCCGCGATCTCGGCCAGCTTGGCGCTGTGCGAGAGGAACCCGGCGCCGGCCGCGCCGCCAGCCACCACGGCCAGCACGCCGGTGCCTGCGCTGGCCCGCGTGGCGCCTGCCAGCAGCGGCCACCAGAGCAGCATCAGCCCCGCGCACGTACCGCTCAGCCACAGCGCGAGCACGTCGGAACCCAAGCCGGGCACTCGCCCGATCAGGAACCACGCGCAGGCCGCGGCCAGCAGCACACCCAGCATGATGTTCATCGCCGGTCGACGGCTCAGCGTGAGCAGCACGCCGCCCAGCACCAGCGGCGGGACCAGCTCGAGGGCCTGGCGCGCAGGGACGTGCGGCCAACCCGCCACCGCGACCTGCACCGCCACGGCGGCCAGGGCCAGCGTGACACCCAACACGAACGCACGCCGCTCGACACGCAAGCCCCGCGCGACCAGCCAGCCCCCAGCACCCAACGCCAAGGGCAGGCCGCCCAGCTTGAGCGCCTCGAGCGTCATGGCATCCATCAGGTCGATCTCCAGCAGGTCAGCGACGCCGGGCGCTCGCACATCGAACCCGCGTGGCCGCGCCTGACCTCGGGCTGCGAGCGCGCCCGCGCGCCAGGCTGCCACCCCCCCTACGGGAGCGTGGTCTCGAGCGAGACGATGATGCGCACACTGCCGCCGAGCATGCCGGTCATGAAGTCCATGCCGTAGTCGCTGCGCTCAATGCTGAAGTCCGCCTCCCAGCCGGAGCGGTAGCCAAAGCGTCCGCGCTCGCCGTGGCCCACATGCTGCGCCTCGAAGTGGATGGAGCGCGTCTGCCCGAGCAGCGTGAAGTCGCCCGTGACGTTCAGCGCCCCGTGCTCGCCGGCCTCGACCTTGGTGCTGCGAAACGTGATCTCGGGGAACTCCTTGGCGTTGAAGAAGTCGGGGCTCTTGAGGTGCCCGTCCCGCTGCTCGTCGTTGGAGTCCACGCTCGACGCGGGGATGCTGATGGAGACCGACGACTTGGAGACATCCGACGGGTCGAAGCTCAGCTCGCCCTGGACGCTGTTGAAGCGCCCCCAGAAGGCGCCCACGCCCAGGTGGGTCACGCGGAACAGAGCGCTGGAGTGGCCGCTGTCGACGACGTAGTCGCCGGCGCGGGCCAACTCATCGGCAGCCTCAGCGCCCGCCGCGCTGACGGCATCCTGAGGCATCAACAGCGACGAAGCGCCTGCCAGCAGCGCGGTGATGAGCAGCTTGAACAGCATGGGTCGGAGCTCCAGGGGCTTCGGTTCAGAACGGAGGACATGGGCATCGAGGCAGGTGGCCGAGCGGCGGATCGCGGAGCGTCCGGCGAGGGCTGCCCACTCGACGCCCTGCAGCCCACGCTCCGCGGCCCCTCGCTCGCCTCCTGCCAGGCACCCTGCGCGGGGCGCCAAGCTGACATCGCGCCAAGCACCCGATCCGATTGCGCGCAATGCCCAGGTCACTCTACGGCAGCCCTGCGCTGCGCGGAGGCCCCCATCCGCAGCGTTCTGCCCCTCGGCCCCGCTCGCCACAGCGCCGGCTCTGCCGGCCGGCCCAGAAAACGTGACTTGCCGATCTGCCAGACCTGCCTGAGACTGCAGGCGGAGAGGCGCGCGCCTCTGGGGGGGCTCCCGAAACAGCCCCCGCGCTCTCCCCGCGTGCGCCCTTCCCTGGCGTTCTCTCCCTCCCATGGTCACGAGGCTGCTCATGCTCCGTCACAGACTCCGGCCGGACTCCCGGTCCAGCTCATGCTCCGCCCTGGCCGCCGCCCTGCTGCTGCTGGCCGGCTCCCACGCCGCGGCTCAGGTCGATTCACTCAGCGACGTCTACCCCGCCGGAAGCCTGCGCGGCGAGGCCGCCGTGTCGCGCCTGGGCAGCGAGCTCGCGCGCGTGGCAGCTGAGCACAACCTGGACACCGACGCGCTCGCGCGCACGCTGCGCGACGACGACAGCCTGTGGGTCAGCGCGGACGGCCGCCTGTTCCACGTGGACGCGGCCAGCGCCCAGGTCGAGGGCCCGCCCCCGACGTACGCCGGCTCGATCCCGGGGGCGGAGGCCTTCACTCTCCACAGCCGCCCCGGCGCCAGCAAGATCGTCTACCTGGACTTCACCGGCCATCACTCGGTGAACAACTCCTGGGGCCACGACATTCAGTTCCCGCCCTACAACACCTCGGGCGGCAACGGCACCTTCACCAGCGCGGAGCTGGGCCAGATCATCACCTGGTGGGAGCGCACCGCCGAGGACTACGCTCCCTTCGATGTGGACGTCACCACCGAGGAGCCGCCGCTGAGCGCGCTCACCAAGATCGGTGGCGGCGACAGCACCTTCGGCATCCGCGTGGTCTGCACGCAGATCACGAGCGGCTTTGGCTCCGGCAGTGGCGGCATCGCGTTTCTGTACAGCTTTAACGACTCCACCGACAACCCGTGCTTCGCCTTCAACAAGGGCAACAACACCGGCTCCATGACCGTGAGCCACGAGTCGGGGCACAGCTTCGGCCTGAGCCACGACGGCCTCAACGGCATGACCTACCACCCGGGCACGGGCAGTGGCGAGACGAGCTGGGGCCCCATCATGGGCGCGCCCTTCAATAGCAGCCTGGTGCAGTGGAGCACGGGCGACTACGCCGGCGCCTCCACCGGTCAGAACGACGCCAACATCATCACCAGCAACAGCAACGGCGTGGACTTCATGCCGGACGACTTCGGTGACGACCACACCGACGCCACGCCCATGCCGCCCGCGCCAGGCTGCCCCGCGCCCGAGCCCGCCCGCATCGAGGGGCTGATCGAGCGGCGCACCGACGTCGACTCGTTCTCGTTCTCGACGGGGGGCGGTGTGGTGACCATCGCGGCCATCCCGTTCTCGCCTGGCGGCAACCTCGACATCCAGATCGAGGTGCTGACCTCCTCCGGCGTGCCGGTGGCCACGGAGAACCAGGCCAACGAGGCCGACGCCCTCATGAGCGTCGATCTGGCCCCGGGCGACTACGTGATCCTGATCGACGGCGTGGGCAAGACCGGCGTCTACAGCGACTACGGATGCCTGGGCCAGTACCGGGTCGAGCTCACCCAGCCCGGCCAGCAGCAGGTGACCAACCTGGGCGGCGGCGTGGTCGGGAGCAACAACTTCAAGCCGGGTGTGCAGTGGAACGGACTCACCTGCCCTGGCGAGGGCGTCGGGCTCATCTTGACCACCGCGCCCCCGAACGCGACGGCCTTCCTGGCCTTCGGCCTGGCCGAGCTGGGCGTGCCCTTCAAGGGTGGCGTCATGGTGCCGGACCTTGCGCCGCCCGGGGACATGCTGGCGCTGCAGGTGAGCGGCTTCGGTCACCTGGGCCTGGCCACGACCTGGCCGAGCGGCTTCCCGTCGGGCACGTCGGTCTACTTCCAGTTCTGGATCCCGGACGCGCAGGCCGCCACCGGCGTGGCCGCCAGCGACGGCCTGCGCGTCACGACGCAGTAGCAGCCTGCGGCCCCGGGTCTCCGGTACCATCGCGCCATGATCGAGGTGAGCCAACTCTGCAAGCGCTTCGGTGAGACCTGCGCCGTGGACGGCGTCTCGTTCCGTGTGGGCGAGGGCGAGGCCTTCGGGCTGCTGGGCCCCAACGGCGCGGGCAAGACCACCACCATCCTCATGCTGGTGGGAGCCCTGAGGCCCGATGCGGGGCAGGTCGCCCTGGGCGGGCGCCCGGACCCCACGCGCCCAGAGGTACGCCGCATCATCGGCGTGGCGCCCCAGGGCCTGGCCATCTATCCCGAGCTGAGCGGCCAGGAGAACCTCGCCTTCTTCGGCCGCGTCTACGGACTCTCGGGAGCCAAGCTGGCCGCGCGCGTCGACTGGGCCCTGGAGTTCGCCGGCCTCAGCGAGCGCCGCAAGGACCGCGCCGGCAGCTACTCGGGCGGCATGCAGCGACGCCTCAACCTGGCCTGCGCCCTGGTGCACGAGCCCCGGGTGCTGGTCTGTGACGAACCCACCGTGGGCGTCGACCCGCAATCGCGCAATCACATCTTCGAGAGCCTCGAGCAGCTCCGCTCCGAGGGCCTGACCCTGCTCTACACCACGCACTATATGGAGGAGGCCCAGCGCCTGTGTGATCGCGTGGCCATCATGGACCACGGCCGCGTGCTGGCACTGGACACAGTGCCCGCCCTGATCGAGCGGCACGGCGGCACCTCTCTGGTGGAGGCCGAACTCGGCGAGCTGCCGCCCCCAGACCTGGACCTCCCGGGCGAGCTGAACGAGCGCAGCCTGCGCGTGAGCACCGAGCGGCCCTTCGAGGTCGTGGCCCAGCTCGGACGCAGCGGCGTGGCCATCGAGCGCCTGCGCGTGGACCGCCCCGACCTTGAGCGGGTCTTTCTTCAGCTCACCGGCCGGAGGCTGCGGGACTGATGGCTGCCCTGCTGACCCTCGCCGCCAAGGACCTGAGGCTGTTGCTGCGTGACCGCTTCGCGCTGTTCTGGATCCTGGCGTTCCCGATCATGTATGCCCTGTTTTTCGGCGCCATCTTCAGCTCCGAGGGCGGCGGCGGGCGCGGCTCGCTGTCCCTCGCCATCGTGGACGAGGACGGCAGCGCCCTGTCCGTGGCCCTGATCGCGCGCCTGGAGGCCCACGCCTCGCTACGCATCGCGCGCGACCGCGAGCGCGCGGACGACGACGAGCCGACCCAGCGCTACGATCGGGAGAGCGCCCGAGCCGACGTGCGCAAGGGGCGCCGCACGGCCTACCTGGCCATCCCCGCGGGCTTCGGCGACAATCCCTACGCGCTCTTCTCCGGCGCCGGTTCGAGCGCGGGACCCAGCCTGGAGCTGGGCATGGACCCGTCGCGCAAGGCGGAGGCGGGCTTCATGCAGGGCGTGCTGATGGAGGCCGTGTTCGGCGGCATCCGCGCGCGCTTCAGCGACAAGCAGGCGCTCAGCGACGACATCGACAGGGCGCGCGCCGACATCGCCGCCACGGACGACCTGTCGCTGGCGCAGAAGCTCATCATGCAGACCTTCATGGATGCGCTGGGCAGCTTCATCGAGCAGATCGACGTCGATTCCCTGGAGGCTGGCAGCGCGGGCGGCGGCGAGGCAGGCGACACCGCCGCCGGAGCTGACGAGGCCCACACGGACAGCGGCGGCGGCGCACCGATCGAGCTGGTCGAGGTGGCCCGCGAGCAGAGCAAGGGCCCGCGCTCGTCGTTCGACATCACGTTCCCCCAGTCGACGGCCTGGGGCCTCATGAGCGTGGCGCTGGGCTTCGCCGTGACCATCGTGCGCGAGCGCACCGGCGGCACCCTGCTGCGCCTGGCCATCGCGCCCCTGAGCCGCGCCCAGGTCCTGGCCGGCAAGGCCCTGGCCTGCTTCGTGAGCTGCCTGGGCGTGATGCTGTTCTTGCTGCTGTTCGGCGTCGCGGCCATGGGGCTGCAGATCGACAGCCCCGGGCTGCTGGCGCTGCCCATGCTCTGCACCGCCGCCTGCTTCACCGGGCTGATGATGGTCGTCTCGGTCATGGGCAAGACCGAGAACGCCGTGGCGGGCGCATCCTGGGGGCTGATGATGCCCTTCGCCATGCTGGGCGGGGGCATGATCCCGCTGATCGCCATGCCGGACTGGCTGCAGACCGCCAGCAACGTCAGCTTCTTCAAGTGGAGCATCTACGCCATCGAGGGCGCGGTCTGGCGCGGCTTCAGCCTGGCGGACATGGCCCTGCCCTGCGCCGTGCTGCTGGCGTTTGGTGCGGGCTTCTTCGCCATCGGCATCGCGGTGTTCCGGCGCACTGAGCCCTGAGAAGCGCGCGGCGACGCCGTCAGGGGCTGACCCGGCGCGCGTCGCTTGCCGGCCTTGGCCCGCGCTGCATGCGCCGCTTCAGCGCAGCGGGCCAGCGACTCTCGCTGTCGCTGAACGAGACACCGTGGTTCCTCAGCTGGGACACGTCCATGGCAGGACTCCCGGAGCGATCGCGCTCCCCAGCGTGCCCATCGCAACTGGGCTCTTGCCGAAGATGGCCCCTGGCGTCTCCAATGACGCCATGACGACACACTGCCTGCGCCTCGCCGCCCTGTTCCTGCCCGCCGCCCTCGCGCTGCTGCCCGCCTGCACCAGCTTCGGGCCCTCCCCCAACGAACGCTCCGGGGCAGACGGCTCGCCAGCGGTCGATGGCTTCGGTGCGGGGGAGAGCGCCGACGCAGCCGCCGGGCTGCGCTCCCTGCCCGCCGGCATCGAGCCCAAGGTCAGCTCGCTCCTGAGCGAGCTGGACGCGCTCATGGTGGAGCGCCCGCGCGTGCGCTACCAGCTGATCGACACCTACGACCTGCCCGACGACTTCGGGCGCCAGATCCGCTACACGCACAGGCGCTCCGGCAACCTGTCACGCCCCGGACGGCTGTTCCTGGACGTCGACGGTGACGTGCTCCAGCAGCGCGTGTGGAAGAGCGGCGAGACGGTCACGGTCCTCGACCGCAGGACCAACACGTATCGCGAGTACACGGGAGTCACCTCCGCCGCCCAGCTCATGCTGCTGATCACGCCGGCTGGCGCGCCGCCGCTGCCGCTGGGGTACTTCCTCGAGCCGGATCCACTGGAGGCGCTGATGCAAGGCGTCGTGACGGCCCAGCACCTCGGCGTGCACACCGTCAACGAGACGCCCTGCGACCACATCATCCTCAGCACGCCGGCCACTGATCGACAGCTCTGGATCGAGGCCACCGGCAAGCGCCGCGTACTGCGCATGGTGGAGTCGTGGCCTCTGCTCCCAGGCCACCCTCGCTACGAACTGCGGCTCGAGATCTCCACCGTCGTGGACGTGCTGCCCGACTCGTCGTTCGACTTCGTGCCGCCGGAGGGCGCCACGCGCCTGCCCGGCGACGCACCAGCTGCCGACGACGCCCCCACTACCGACGACGCACCGGCTGCCGATGACGCACCGGCTGCCGACGATGACCCCGCTGCCGACGACACCCCAGCTGCGGACGACGCCCCGGCTGCCTGACCCCCACCCGCGCCAGGCGCACCTGCGCACCGACCCCGAACCGACCGCGTACCTGGGACAACCCGCCGCAGCTCGGCCAGACTGGCCCGCGCTACTCGGTCGCCGCGTCGCCGCTGCTCCCGCGCAACATGCGGCTCAGCGCGGCGCCCGTGATGAGCATCGACGTGATGATGAAGATGGCCAGGGCGGCGAAGACCTCGTCGCTCATCAGGTCGAACTGCCGACCGATGCCGGCGAAGATCAGCATGGTGCCGCCGCGAGGCATGAGCGCGACGCCGACCACCCGGCCCTTGGCCGCCCCGCCCGCGCCCAGTCCCGCCAGCAGCTTGCCGCCCATGCCCGCCACGAGCAGCAGCCCGGCGAAGGCCAGGGCGCTGGGGTCCAGGAAGGCCGACACGTTCACACGCGCGCCCACCAGCACGAAGAAGATGGGCGAGAAGAAGGCCTCCAGCGGCGCGGCGCGCTCGCGGATGGACACCTTGTTGGTGGTGGACGGCAGGTTGGACTCGTTCAGCACCAGGCCGGCGGCGAAGCCCCCCATGACCGCCTCCAACCCGGACACCGAGGCCAACCACGACAGGCTGAACACCAGCGACAACGAGAAGAGAAAGCGCCCGGTCTGGAAGTCGAGCGCGTCGAACAGCGGCACCATCCAGCGCACGGTGCGCTCGCCGAACATCGTCAGCAGACCCACGAAGACCAGCGCGAGCGCCACCACCGAGCCCACCTCGCCGAAGCTGGGCTCGGGCGATGCGGCCAGCGTCGTGATCACCGCGATCAGGATCAGCGTCAGCACTTGGTCCATCACGCCCGCGCCCAGCACGATACGTGCCTCGGCGCTCTGCTCCTGGCCGCTGTCACCGAAGATGCGCGCCGTGATGCCCAGGGCCGTGTCCACGAACAGCGTGCCCAGGAAGAGGTGCGCCAGCAGCACCTCGTCGGGACGCATGGCGTAGCTGGCGCCCGCCGTGAGGGCAAACGGCAGCAGCGCACCCAGGATGGCCACGCGCACGGCCGCCTTGCCCGACGCCGCCAAGCGCCCGAGGCTCACGCTCAGCCCCGTCATGAACATGAGCAACACCACGCCCAGATCGCTGAACAGGCGCGCGGCCTGACCCAGCGAGAGCAGGCGGCTGCCGTTGGGGCCGTTGAGCAGATCGACGATGTGCTGGGCGATCTCCGCGCTCTCCGGCCGCACCAGCGTGAGCACCTGGCGGCTGGCCACGGACAGCGACACGTTCTCCTCGAACATGGTGTCCAGGATGGGTGTGACGTGGCCCATGTTGGCCACCACCTCCACGGCCTCAATGCCCAGGGCCACGCCCACGTTGCCCAGCACGATGCCCACCATGATCTCGCCTAGCACACCCGGCAGGCCCAGGCGCGACACCAGCCAGCGGCCCACCAGCGCCAGGGCCAACACCACCGCCAGGCTCAACAGGATGAACGCGAAGACGGAGGTCCCGCCGGGGGCGAGCGAGAGCAGCGGAGCGATCATCGGGGTTCCAGCGCAGAGTTGAGGGGGCAGCGACGGCGGCGATCCGGCCCCCGATCGTAGCCCAGCGCGGCGCGCGGATCTTGCTGCTGGGCTGGCGACCGCTGCCCGGGAGCGCGTGGCGGGCTCGCTCACGCTGCGGAGCTGCGACGCGGCCGCTGCCGGGCAGCGCGCGGCTGGCGGGCAGCGCGCGGCTGGCGGGCAGCGCGCGGCTGGCGGGCAGCGCGCGGCTGGCGGGCAGCGCGCGGCTCGACCGGCGACTTGCGCAGCGG
>QNBX01000030.1 GCA_003644265.1 Planctomycetota bacterium | reverse complement strand
GTCAGCGGTCGAACCCCACCAGGATCCTGTAGATGGCCTCGGCGCCCCAGGTGAGGGCTTCGATCGGGACGCGCTCGTCGGGGCCGTGGCTGCGATTCCAGTCATCGTCCGTGAGCGGCAGCGGGACGAGGCCGTAGGTCTCGATGCCGTTCAGACGCAGCACGGAGGCCTCGCTGATGCGTTGATCCACGACGGGCGTCACGGTCGCGTGGGGGGCCATCTCCGCCATGACGCCCACGATGCGTCGGTACAGCGGCGTGTCCGGCGAGGTCGCCGGTGGGGGGGGCGCCGTTGTGCCCACGGGGTGCAGCCGAGCGTCTGACTCCGCCAGGTCCTCCGACTGATCCTCCGACGGGTTCTCCGCCGCGCTCTCGGCGAGTTGAACTCCCACCGACGTGATTTGACCGTCCGTGAGGCGCACACGGCCTGACTCGGAGATCAGGGCGAACTCGGGAGCGCCCAGCCACTTGGCGTGATAGCTCTCCTGCAGCATGAGGTCGAGGCCCACGCCCGACCCGCCTTCGCCGCCGGAGGTGGCCACGAGCACGATGTCGCGCTTGAGCACCGAGCGGTTGCGGGCCAGCGCCAGGAAGGCGGCGAAGTGTGCGGCGAGGGGGCCCTTGCTGTCCACGGCGCCGCGGCCGTGCAGGTAGCCCGCGCGCTCTGTGGAGACAAACGGCGGCGTGGCCCAGCGCTCCGGGTCAGCGGGAGCGACGTCCATGTGGGCGACGAGCAGCACCGGTCGCCGTCTGCGGTCGCCGGCCCGGATGCGGGCGATGAAGACGGCGCGGGCCGATGCGAGCTCGACGCGGTGGGTCTCCACGCCCTGGCCGGCCCAGTTGCGGTCGGTCCGCAGGAACACGATCTCGCCGAAGCGCGTGTGCGACTGGTAGTCCTGCTCGAAGTCGGGCCCGAACTCCCGCTCGCAGGCTGCGTGCAACCAGTCGGCGACCTGCAGCTCGTAGCCGTTGGGCTGCGTGGGTCTCTGCACGGGGACGGGCGAGTTGGTCGTGTCGAGGTCGATTAGCTCGTCGAAGCAGGCCCTCACGTCGCGGGCCAGCGCCTCGCGATCGAGGCCCGGCGTGGCTGGGGTATCCACCGGTGGGTCACCCATCGCGAGCAGGCACAGCAGCAGCAGCGGCAACAGCATGGACGCAGCCCTCATGAAAGCGATCTGGCAAGCAAGCCGCCCGCCGCCCCGGGTCGTTGCGACCCCAGGCGACGGGCGCTGGGAACTGCTGCTCTTGGTCCCCGTCAACAGGGAACCGGAGCGAAGGCTAGAAGCCCGGAACCTGGAACGGGAACCGGATCCAACGCTGGCCGTCGGCGTCGGTGTACGTCTCCGCCCAGATGTCGATGGCCCCGCTGCCGGTGAGGCTGGTGCGCACCCTGCCGTTGGGCGTGACCGCCACGACCAGGGTGGGTGAGTCCAGCTCAGGAGTGGCCGGCAATGCCACGGGGTTCCACATGACCACCTCGACCGAGAAGAGCATGTCGTCAGCCATCCAGTCGGGCAGGGGCACGCCGCTCGTGGTGATCGGCACCCAATGCGGAGCGACTCCGATGGCACTGACGGTCGCGACGGCGCTGACGCCACTGGGGAGCGGGAACGCCGGGATGTCGTCCATCAGCACCGGGTGGCTCTCCTGCACCTGTCCCACCTGCGGGTGGAACACGTGGTAGTCGGGCTGCCAAGCACCCGAGCTCCCGCTGTCGCTTCCGATCACGAGGTGGCATTCGGCGATGAACTCACAGACGGCCTGGTTCGAAGACTGGGTCGTACCCCCGCTGTCCTCGAAGCTGGCCACGATGGTGTCGACGCCTTCGACGAAGCCCGAGTAGCAGAACACCGCCTCACCGTTCACGTCCGTGACGATATCGGCGCTCTGGGGGGACTGCGGGCCGGCGATGATCTCGAAGTGCACCGTCTCGCCCATGAGCGGCACGTCGTCTTCAGTGACGGTGGCGGTCAGGCAGCACTCGCTGCCCAGGGCCAGCCCCAGGCTCTCCTCGGGGGTCAGCGTGATGTCGCTGATGACCGAGAGATCCTCGCCGCGGGCGAGGATGTAGGGCGTACCGACGGAGCCGTCCGCTGCCGTGAACTCTCCGCCCGCGTTCTCGGCGATGGCCAGCACGAGGAAGGGGCTGAGTCCTACGTCCGGCCACATGTCGAAGGCCTCGTGCACCGAGCAACCCCAGTTGGACAGCAGTACGTCGGTGAGCGGGTCCATCGCGGGGTGCGATGCCACGATGTGGGCGTCGTTGAAGCAGCCCACGCCCTTCACCGTGAAGCCACCGGGCGCGAAGCCGTCGAGCAGCGGTACGGGTGTGTTCGGCGCGACGCCGTGGTAGTAGCAACTGAGCGTGATGTACGCGCCAGTGTTGTCGGCATCGGCCAGTGCGAAATCGATGCCCGACTCCGTGTACGCCTCGCCGCCTTGGGAGGCGTGGAACTCCGGGTCGCTCCCCATGATGATGATGTTGCCCGAGGCGGCGGCGGCCCACGTTGCCGCGTTGGATTCGGCTGCCAGGACGGACGCGTTGATGCTGATGCAGGTCGCGTCACCCAGGATCAGCGCCCGATAGGTCGAGAAGTCGGCCTCGGTCTTGGCCAGCCAACCGGCGTCATCGACGACCTCGACGCTCATGCCGGCATCCATGGCCTTGGTAGCCTCGAGACTGGCGGCGCCGCCGGACACGGTGCCACCCAGGATGAGGACGGTCTGGCCCGTGGCGACGGGTGCGATTGCCAGCCCGATGGCGGCTGTCAACAATAGGGTGCGGATCATCCATTGCTTACTCATGAGCTACATCCCCCGATGTTCTCTTGTGATTGATGGCGAACTCCTTCACTGGCTTGAGTCCATGAAGAGGCATGACGTGCGTCTTCGAAACACGCCGAGCGATGCCGCTGCTCGATGGCTGGCGCGTCTCTCCCGAAGACCTGACGATACGCCTGACTGGGGGTTCCGTGTTGCGATCGTGGGGGGGATGGCACAGGTATCGACAGGGGCTTGCAATCCGACCCCGTGGAATCCGGTCCTGAGTCTGCTGAAGGGGTTGAAATGGAGCTCGCTGCATGTCAGAGCGGAGGAAGGAAATTCGCGCGTTTTGGCCGCCGCCCGGGCCTGCGTCAGTCGATAGGCGTGAGTTCGGCGGCCACGTAGCCGCCGTCACTCAGTTCGCCGGCGGTCTGCACCCGGACGCCGTCCTGGCCGCACCAGGCCATCTCGCCCAGCCCCAGCTTCTTGGAGTTGGTGAGTTCCACGAACGAGCCGTCGATCTGCACGTAGTTGCCACACTCGCCGACCTCCTCGATCGCGCAGCCACAGCGCGCGATGGTGTCGTGCAGGTGGACGACGGTCATGCCCATCGCTCCGAGAGTGTGGCTCGCTTGGGACTCGCTTGTGTCGTCGGCGGTCTCGCCGCTGCAGGAGCCGAGCCCGAGGGCCAGGACGGCGGTGATCGTGAGCAGGATCTTCATGCTGGGTCTCTCCGATTGCTGGGCCGACCGTGGGCGCGAGGGTACGCAGCCTGGGCGCGAGCCAGCGGGGTCTGGGATGAGCTGCCATCGTAGCGCCGGCAGGGGCTTGGGCGCGACGATCTCGACGTGAGGGTCCGGCGTGGCATGATCGCCGCTCAAGCGGCCGGTCCCGCGGCCCGCGCGCTTCGCCCCACACGGACGCCAGAGCAGCATGAAGATCGCAGTCATCGGCCTCGGGACCATGGGCGCGCCCATGGCGAGCCACCTCGTGCGCGCAGGCCATGAGGTCCGCGTGCACAACCGCACCCGCTCGCGGGAGCGGCCCCTGCTGGAGTTGGGAGCCGCCGCCGCCGCCACGCCGGCCGAGGCCGCGGCCGGCGCCGAGGTCGTGCTGAGCTGCGTCTCCGACACGGCCGACGCCGAGCAGGTGCTGACCGACGCGGACACCGGCGCCCTGGCCGGGCTGGCAAAGGGCGCCCTGGTGATCGACTGCTCCACCATCTCGCCCGAGGGCGCGCGGCGCATGGCGGCGGTCTTCGCCGAGCGGGGCGTGGGCTTCGTCGACGCGCCCGTGAGCGGCGGCAGCGAGGGCGCGCTGAACGCCAGCCTGGCCATCATGTGCGGCGGCAGCGAGCAGGACTTCGCGCGGGCGCTGCCGGTGCTGAACGTGATCGGCGGCGCCATCACTCGCGTGGGCCCGGTGGGCTGCGGGCAGATCGCCAAGGCCGTCAACCAGGTGGTGCTGGCGGGTGTCTACCAGGGCGTGGCCGAGGGCATGGTGCTGGCCCATCGCGCGGGTGCCGACGCCGAGCGCGTCATGGCGGCCATCGAGCACGGCGCTGCGTCCTCCTGGGTGCTGACCAACCGCGGCCCCAACATGCGCGCCGACCATTACCCGCTGGGCTTTCGCGTGCGCCTGCACCGCAAGGACCTCGGCATCGCGTTGGACACGGCGCGGGCCCACGGCATCCCCCTGCCGGTGGCCAGCTACGTGGCCACCCAGGAGGACGGTCTGATCCACGCCGGCCACGGGGACGAGGACATGTCCAGCATCGCGCGCACGGTTCGCCGCAACGCCGGCATCCCCGACGGCCCGCTGGCCAGCTGGCCAGCTGAGCTTGGCGCGCCGCGGTTGACGCGCCGCGGTTGACGCGCCGCGGTTGACGCGCTGCGCGAGCGGCCCAAGCTGGGCGCCGGCCGGTGGGGCGACGCCCCGGAGCGGGTTGACGAGCGCCCGGTGAGCAAGTGCCGGGAGCCGGCGGCGAGCTGGTTATGCTGTGGCGTCCCCGCCCCGCGCGAGTTCATGCCCCTGCCGTGTCTGCTCTCAGCGTCCGCCACCGTGATGGAGCGCCTCGGCCACGTGGTCCGCGCGGCGCTGCGCGGGCTCTGGCGCTGTTGGCGCTGCTGCCCGCTTGCGGCGGCCTGCCGCTCGACTACCCGCGCACGGTCAGCTATGCCTTCGATCAGCCCGAGCAGACCAGCGTGGGGCGGCTCTTCGGAGCCGCGGCTGAGGCGCACCCCGGTCTCTCCGGCGTGTACCCCGTGCGCTACGGCCAGGACGCCTTCAACGGCCGCATGGCCATGGCGGACCTGGCCGAGCGCTCGCTCGACCTGCAGTACTACATCTGGAGCGGGGACACGACGGGCCGCATGCTGGTCGAGCGCCTGCTGGCCGCCGCCGATCGGGGCGTGCGTGTGCGTGTGCTGCTGGACGACATCGGCGTGGGCGACCGCGGCGCACGCATCTCCGCGCTGGGCGGGCACCCCAACGTCGAGGTGCGCTCGTTCAACCCCTTCGCCGCCCGGGGCAAGCTGCTCGACATGGTGCTGGACGCTGGGCGCGTGAATCATCGCATGCACAACAAGCTGATGGTGATGGACGGCGCCCTGGCGATGGTGGGCGGGCGCAACATCGGCGACCACTACTTCGGCGTGGACACGGGCTCCAACTTCCGCGACCTCGACCTGATCGCCGCCGGCCCCGCGGTGCGCGAGATGTCCGCGCTGTTCGACGAGTTCTGGAACGACCTCCACTCCATCCCCTTTGACGCCTTCGTCCGTGAGCCCGCCACGCCCGACGCCGCCCGCGCCGCCCTGCATGAGGAACTCGTCGATGTCGACTACCCCTACGAGCTCGAGCATGACCTCGCCAAGATCATGAATCACCTGGAGGGCGTGCGTGATCGGCTCATCTGGGCCCCCGTGGAGGTGCTGCACGACGACCCCAGCAAGGTGATCGACGCGGACGCCAAAATCGTCCGGCGCCTGCGCGAGGTGATCTCGGGCGCCGAGCAAGAGCTCCACCTGGAGGTGTCGTACTTCGTGCCGACGGAGCGTGGCGTGGAGACCATGCGCGAGCTGGTGGAGCGCGGTGTGGAGGTGCGCGTGCTGACCAACTCGCTGGTGACCAACGACGTGCTGGCGGCCCACTCCGGCTACGCCAACTACCGCGAGGAGATGCTCGAGGCCGGCGTCGACCTGTACGAGCTGCGTCCCGACCCGGACGTGATGCACCGTTGGTCTCGCCTCTCAGCCGAGTCCCGCGCCAGCCTGCACACCAAGGCGCTGGTGGTGGACGAGCGCCTGGTGTTCATCGGCAGCTTCAACATGGACCCGCGCTCGGCGCACATCAACATGGAGGTCGGGCTGCTGGTGGACAGCCCGGAGCTGGGGGCCCTCGTGGCCGCGCACCTGGACGAGGGCGTGCTGCCCGACAACGCCTTTCGCCTGCTGCTCGACACCGACGGCGACGTGGTCTGGCTGAGCGTGGTGGGCGGGCGCCTGCTGGCCTTCAACAAGGACCCGCACAGCGGCTGGTGGCAGCGTTTCAACGCGTGGTTCCTGGGGATTCTCCCGATCGAGGACCAGCTCTGACGTCCTTTGGACGGGAGGAGTCACGCAGCACGACCTCCACGGCGGCGCACGCGCAGCGCCGCTCAGGTGTGCCGCAGAAGACTCACGATTCTCTGCCCAACTCGCGCAGCCACGGGGCCGATGAAGGGCCTGACAGTGAGAGAGAATGATATGGAGAGCAGTGAGAGAGACGCTGCCTATGTCCATTCCGGATCGAAGCACACGTGAGCGTGGGTTCACGCTCCCCGAACTCCTGATCGCCACCGCCTCCAGCGCCCTCGTGATGGTGGCGCTCGCGTCAGGCATGACGCTCTTCGGCGAACACGTCCAGCGTGTCCGCGGGGAGGCGGGCAGCGGTCCCGAAGAGGCCGTCGCGCTCATGAGTGACATGGTGCGGCACGCCTGGTGGGTCGAGCAGCCCAGCTCGCACCTGCTGGAGGTGGCCGACGCCAACGGGGCCGTGACCCGCTTCGAGCTGGCCGGCTCGACGCTGCATGTGACCCGGCCCTCGGGCCTGAGCGGTCCCCTGCTGAAGGGTGTGGAGTCCCTGGGGTTCTCGACCCGCGAGGTCGAGCGCCTGCGGGACGGGGAGCCTCTGAACGAGCAGCGCACCTGGTGGTCGGCACCGGCGCAGGCAGGTGACCCCGAGGCCCTGGCGCTCGAGAGCGGGCTGCCGCTGGCGCTCGGCTTCACCATGTCGTCCGACGTGCCGGATGAGTTCGATGCGGTCGAGCAGGTCTCCGAGCACGCGCTGCACGCCAACCTGGAGACGCTCGGCTTGGCCATCAGCTTCGTGGAGGACATCCCCGATGACCCCAACCAGGCCGTGAGCGGTGACTCCGACGCGCCGAGTGGGAACGGGAATGGCAATGGCAATGGCAATGGGAACGGCAATGGGAACGGCAACAAGGTCACCATCTGCCACATCCCGCCCGGCAACCCGGCCAACGCGCACACCCTCTCGGTGGGCGAGCCGGCCGTGGAGGCCCACCTGGCCCACGGTGACAGCCTGGGCGACTGCGCGTCGGGCGACGCGCCTCCTCCCGGCTCGGCTTCGACCCTGGTGGTCGAGCTGTTCCGAGCCCGGGCGCCGGACGATGCGCGCCCCGTCGGCCCGGCGCTGGGGGCGGTCAGCGTTCCGGCCATCTACCTGCCGCTGGGTTCGGCCACCTGGGTGCTCTCGCCCACGGGGGAGCACGGCGGTGGCCACGATCATGATCCCGACGAGTGCGCCTCGAGTACTCCCGGGGGCAAGGTCATCATGTGTCACGTTCCGCCAGGCAATCCGGCCAACGCCCACGCCATCGAGATCGCGCCTGCCGCCGTGGACGCGCACCTGGCTCATGGCGACTACTTCGGCTGCTGCGGCGACCATGGCGAGGGCGGCGACGTGTTCACGCTGCAGGTCGAGACGCCCGGCACCGAGATCGAGTTGAACCTAACGGCGCTCGGCTACCTGGTGCAGCCCGGCGTGGCCTACAGCCTGGTGCTCAGCTTGCAGGGCCCCGGCTCGGTGCAGCTCGCCGCGGTGCCGCTGGCGTCGGCACAGAACAGCGGCGTGGCGCTGGGAGCCGCGCCCGGTGGGCCGTTGTTGACCCACGCCGCGTCCGTCGCGTACCGCCTCGCGGGTGTGCAGGCCATGACCCAGACCGTGCGCCACGAGTCCATCAGCCAGGTGGGCATCACGCTGCAGATGGAGTCGGGCGACGGCGCCAGCGGCTCCGCCAACGTCACCGGTCAGACCGCCGTGTCAGGCGTCTGGCAGGGCGTGGTGGCAGGGCAGCTCAGGAGCGTCTCCCCATGAGGACACTCACTCAGCGGCCGTGTCGCGCTGTCCGGCCCGGGCCTACGCTTGGCTTCACCCTGGTGGAGGTGCTGATGGCGGCCGTGGTCATCAGCATGGGCTTCGTGGGCGCGACCTGGGCCATGTCGGCCACGGCGCGCACCCAGGCCATGTACTCGGAGCGCTCTTACGTGGCGCTGGCCCTGGCCAAGGAGCTGTACGAGCTGGCAGAGACCCTGCCCAAGCAGCCGGGAGGCGCGCCCGGCGCCACCAGCGCGGCTGGCGTGCTGGCCCTGGATTCCCTGGCGGGAGGCAGCTTCTCGCCGCCGCTCAAGGCCAACGGCAGCACGCACGCGGAGATGTCCAGCTGGCGCCAGCAGTGCAGCCTGGCCGTGTACGACCTCTCCGACCTCTCTACCCCCACGGAAGACTCCCCGCTGGATGCGCTGCCCGCCGACGGTAGCAAGCTGTATCGGCTGGAGGTGATCGTCTCCGAAGGGGGTCAGCCCATCGAGACCGCGCACTGGTGGATCACCCCATGAAGACAAACCTGCCCCGCCGGGCCGCCCCGGCCTCCCAGCGCACGCCCGGATTTGTGCTGGTCTCCGTGCTGATCGCCGTCAGTGTGATCATGTCGTTCGTGGCCTCGTTCGGACGGCACGTCGTGGTGGACGGCCGCTGGTCCCACGCCTCGGCCTTCCTGTTGCAATCGCAGGAGACCTGTCACGCGGGCCTGTCCGCGGCGCGTCAGGCGTTGGTCTCGGGCCTGGGCCTGGTGTCCGGGCCGCTAGCGGCCGGGGACGGCTCGGCCGACGTGCTGGTCCACTCGTCGTCGGACACGCTGCAGCAGTTCGATCTGTCGGCGCTGGGCGACGATGGCCTGGGCGTGCGACAGGTGCTGGAGCTGGCGTATCAGCCTGTCGCCGCCTCGACCCCTGAGAGCTCCGAACAGCTGCCAGAGCTCGCCCCCGCCAGCCTCTCGGCCTTGCTGTCCAACCCCGATGTGGAGCAGATCGATCTGCACGGCTATCAGCGCCTGGAGCACAGCGTGCTCACGGGCGTGTTCGTGCTGTATCCAAACACGGTGTTGGAACTGGACGACGTGGTCATCCAGGGTGCGCTGGTCACGGCATCGGCCTTGGGTGGCCCCTCACTGACGGCCTTCGACGCGGCCACGGCTCCGACCGTGTTGCTGGACGGAAACGTGCGCATCGACGCGCTCAGCGCGCTGGACAACCTGGCGGTGCTCATGCCCGACGGCGTCATCAGCAGCACGTCCCAGGATGCGCGCTTGTCCCTGCACGGTGACATCGTGGCCCACACCGTGGAGTTGGGCTTCGCCGGCGTGCTGGACGGCAACGTGGTCAGCGTGGAGCCAGCCGTGATTTCACCGCTGCTGGACCGCGTCGGGCGCGAGCGCAAGCCGCGCAGCTGGTCGCAGGACCTCGATCTGGGCGGCGTGTTGCAGCCGGTCTCGCTGGCCTTCGTGCCGCAGGTCTGGTCGCTTCAGCAGTTGGCCCCGATCATCACGTACTGGGAGTAGGCGCGTATGTCCTCGCTGACCGCAGGCCGTCGTCGATCCACGCGGGGCTTCACGCTGGTGGAGCTGCTCGTGGTGGTGGCGCTGATGGGGATCCTGATCTCCTTGGTAGGGACGCCCACCAGCGAACGCAGCGGCACCCAGGTCGATCTGGCCGAGGTGCAGATCGCGGACGCCCTGCAGATGGCGCGCACGCTCTCCCTGGCCATGGGGTCGCCCCACGGCGTGGTGTTTGATCCCGCCGGCGAGCGCCTGGCGGTGGTGGCCGTGGACGGTCAGGCCATCTCCGACCCCTTGACCCACGGCGCGTATGAGCTCGACTTTCGCCGCGCCGACAATCTGTCGGGCCTGGACCTCGTGTCAGCGGACTTCGGGGTCACGGGCGCGGCCGCCATCTATGACGGCCAGGGCGTGCCCGTGCAGGGCGGGAGCGTGACCATCCGGCACCAGGACGTGGAGCGCATCCTGGTGCTCAATGCGGCCACCGGCAAGCTGGAGTAGATCGGGGGGCTGCCCTATCCTGTCCGGTCGGGGAGGCACCCACCGGAGTTCCAGCCATGAAGAAGCTGTTTGCCGTCTTGCTCTTGCTCGTCGTGGCCGTGGCCGCGGTGGGCTTCGTCGCGCCCACGGAGTACGACGTCGGCACGAGCACCGTCATCGATGCCTCGCCCGAAGCGGTGCATGCGTACGTGGGCGATCTCGAGCGCTGGCCCGAGTGGTCGCCCTGGGAGCAGAACGACCCGTCGGTCAAGGTCAGCATGGGGGCCACGTCCACGGGCGTGGGGGCCTCGCAGAGCTGGACCAGCGACGACGGCGACGGCGAACTGACGTTCACCGCCAGCGATCCTGCCACCGGCATCGCCTACGAGATGGCCTTCGTCATGGACGGCGAGCGCTTCCCGGCGCAGTGCTCCATGACGTATGAGCTGGTGGACGGCGGCACGCAGGTCACCTGGGCCATGCAGGGTGACTGGAAGGGCGCGGTGCCGCCCGTGCTCGACGGGCTCATGCAGCTCATGTCCGCCTGGATGATCGGCGGCGAGTTCGACAAGGGCCTGGCCTCGCTCAAGCAGAAGGTGGAGGCCGGGGCCTGACGGCAGGGGACGGGCATCGGGGCGTGGAGCAGGCCTGACGATCGGCGCCGGTTGCGGCGCGAGGCGCGAGGCGACGCTGCCGGGCGCGACTCGCTCGCCGCGCCGCCGGGGGCGCTCAGCCTGGCTCGGCGCGCAGCATGACCCGAGCGTCCACGGCTACGGCGCCGTCCGGCATGGCCATCAGGGGGTTGATGTCCATCTCCTCCAGGCGCGGGTGGCGTACGGCCAGCTGGGCCACGCGCAGGATCACGTCGTGCAGCGCGGGCAGGTCCCGCGGGGGCTGCCCGCGCACGCCCTCCAGCAGGCGGTGCAGCTTGACGCCCGCCACCATCTCGGCGGCGTCGATGTCCGTCAGCGGAGCGAGGCGCAGCACCACGTCCTTCATGACCTCCACGAAGATGCCGCCCATGCCGAACATGACCAGCGCGCCCACGCGCGGCAGGCGCGTCACGCCCACGATGGTCTCGGTGCCCTTGCCGGCCATGGCCTGCACCAGGATCCCGTCCGGTTTGACGTCGTCGCCCAGCTGCTCGGAGAGCCCCGCGAGCATGTCTTCCGTGGCCTGCTCGACCTCGGCCTCCGTGGTCAGGTTCAGGGCCACGCCGCCCACGTCGGACTTGTGCAGCACCTGAGCGCTGACCACCTTGATGGCCACGGGGAAGCCCAGCGCCCGGGCGGCCTCGGCCGATGACCGCGGCAGGGGTGTGTCGCCGTCGGCGCAGGCAAAGCGCCAGGGGACCACCGGGACACCGGCCAGGGACAGCAGCCGCATGGCGTCGTACTCGGTGAAGCTGCGGCGACCGGCGGCCAGGGTCTCGTCGATCAGCGCCTCCACGGCGTCGTCGTCGCAGGCAAAGTCAGGCCTCGAGCCCGGCAGGCGCGCGGCCATCTGGCGCTGCAACCACATGGCGGCCAGGGCGCGCGTGGCGGACTCGGGGAACTGGTACGCGGGCACGGAGCCGGCGTTCTCGGGCGCCGTGCCCGCGCTCCCGGGCGACATGAGCACGGCCAGCACGGGCTTCTCGGGGCGCTGGGCATGGGCGCGCCCGATGGCCACAGACACGTCCGCCACCTGCACGCCGAGCGGCGGCACGAAGGCGGCGATGGCGGCGTCCACGCGCTCATCTTCCAGCACGCGGGAGAGGGCGTGCTCGAAGCTGGCGGCGTCGGCGCTGGCCACCATGTCGACGGGGTTGCGCACGCTGGCCTCGTCGGGCAGGCGCGCGCGCAGCAGCTCCTGGGTGGCGGGCGAGAGCTCGCACACGTCCAGGCCGTTGGTCTCGGCGGCGTCCGCCGCGATGATGCCCGGGCCGCCCGCGTTGGTGACGATGGCCACGCGGTTGCCGCGCGGCAGGGGCTGGTTGGCAAACGCCTGGGCCATGTCGAACAGCGCCGCCACCGTGGGCACGCGCAGCGCGCCGGCCTGGGCGATCAGGGCGTCGGTGGCCAGCTCCGTGCCCGCCAGCGCGCCGGTGTGACTGGCGGCCGCCCGCTGCCCGGCGCCCGTGCGCCCCGACTTGACGATGCAGACCGGCTTGACCGCCGTGATCTCCCGGCAGACCTCCACGAAGCGCGCCGGGTTGCCGAAGCTCTCCAGGTACATGAGGATCACGCGCGTGGCGGGGTCGTCGCGCCAGTAGGCCAGCAGGTCGTTGCCGCTCACGTCGGCGCGGTTGCCGATGGAGACGAAGGTCGAGATGCCGATGCCCAGGCGGCAGGCGTTCTCCAGGATGCTCACGCCCATGGCGCCCGACTGGCTGATGAAGGCCACCGGCCCCGGCGGCGGCATGACCGGCGCGAAGGTCGCGTTGAGCGAGATCTCCGGGTCGGTGTTGAGCACGCCCAGGCAGTTGGGTCCAACCATGAGCATGCCGGCCGCGCGCACGATGGCGGTCAGGCGGGCCTGGCGCTCGCTGCCCTCGCCGCCCACCTCGCCGAAGCCGGCCGAGATGACGATCAGGCCGCGCACACCCTTGGCGGCGCAGTCCTCGGCCACGTCCAGCACGTGCTGTTTGGGCACCACCACCACGGCCAGGTCCACCGGCCCGGGGATGGCCTCGAGCGAGGGCCATGCAGGGACGGAGTGGACCGAGCTGGCCTTGCGGTTGACCGGGTAGACGGGGCCGGTGAAGCCGTGGCGCAGCAGATTGTCGACGATGTTCCAGCCGATGGTGTTGCTCTGGCGCGAGGCGCCCACCACGGCCACGGAGCGCGGGCGCAGGATGCAGTCGAGGGAGCTCATGGCGCGAGGCTAACCGGTGGCCGGTGGCGGCGTCTTGCGAGAACGAGGGCGGACGCGCCGGATCAGTGGCTGCTGCTCGCCGCCGCAGCCCGTACTGCTTGAAGGGCGCGCTGAGGCGCTCCAACTCACTGCAGAACGTGGACGCCTCAAGCTCCGACTGCAGCAGCAGGGCCGCAACCATGTAGCGCACGCTGGCGTTCCGCTTCCCGAAGTGCTGCGTTCAGAGGCCGCGAGCGGCTAAGGTAGGCAGGTAAGTGTGCTAAACTGATATCAGAGTCAGTTGTCCAGGAGGCTCGAACCATGCCTGCGCTCCGCAAGATCCTCTGCGTCACCGACTTCTCTCCGGCCGCACAGCAGGCGCTGCCCTACGCCGTGAGGTTGGCGCGGGCTTTCGGCGGCGAGGTGCATCTGGTGCACGTGCTGGTGCTGGGGGCCGATGACCCCGTCAGCGCCCAGAAGGCCCTCGATGGCCTGGTCCCCGATGAGCTGGCCGACACGGTCACCGAGCGCCGCATGGTCAAGGCCGTGCACGCCGACGTGGGCATCGTGCACGAGGCCGACGCCGGTCACTACGACGCCGTGGTCCTGGGCACCCACGGCCACAGCGCCCTCGCGCACGTCTTGCTGGGGTCGGTGGCGGAGCGCGTCGTGCAGCACGCCACGTGCCCGGTGCTCACCGTGCGCGTGCCCGACTTTGTGTACACCCGTCCTTAGGAGGCCGTCATGAACGAGATCAAGACCATCCTCTGTCCGGTGGACTTCTCCGAGCACAGCCGCTCCGCGCTCGATCAGGCCGAGGAGTTGGCCCGCGCCCTGGGCGCCCAGCTCGTCATGCTGCATGTGGTGGCACCGGTGCTCTATCCCGTGGCGTTTGGCGCCGCCCCCCTGACCACCGAGAACTTTGAGGAGCGCGCCAAGCAGGCCGCCGAGCAGGAACTCCAGAAGGTGGTGGCGGAGGTCAGCGAGCGCGGCGTGCCGTGCTCCTCTCTGGTGGGCGCGGGCAGCCCCTCGCAGCGCATCGTCGAACTGGTGAAGACCAACGCCATCGACCTGGTGGTCATGGCCACCCACGGCCACACCGGTCTCAAGCACGCGCTGCTGGGTTCGGTGGCGGAGCGCGTGGTGCGTCACTGCGCCTGCCCCGTGTTGACGGTCAAGGTCGCAGGCTGAAGCACGCTGCCGGCTGGGCGCCCGCGTGCGCGTAGCGTCGGTCTGGCGTCGCCCCCTGCCAGGGTTGGCGACCCGGCTCAGGACAGGCTCCTGTTGGCCCTGCCATTTCCTCGCTCGTGCGGGCTGGCCCCCTGGGCGGATCAGGGAATCGGGAGTAGCCTGCAGGCATCGGGAGCGGTTCTCCCCCAACGGCCGATCCCGAGGTCAGACCCCGAATTCGTACCAAGCAGGAGGCACCCCGATGCAATTCCGCGCTCTCTCCGCGTCCCCGTTGTGCCCGATCGGATCGCTCCGGGCCCTGACCATGAGCGCGCTCGCGCTGGGTCTCGGTGCAACCGGGTTGTCCGCCCAGATTCCCGACTTCTCGGTGCAGACGATCGACGTCAACCAGGCCGTCCAGAACGGCGCCACCACGCTGGTCGGCGAGAAGACCGCCATCGTGCGGGCCACAGTGCGCCTGACCAACGACCCGGGCACGCCCGTCTTCGTCGACGGCCTCATGCGCGTCTTCGTCGATGGTGAGGAGGTCGACGACTCGCCCGTGTACACGGACAACGGCCCCTACCAGGTGCTCGTGAGCATCAACGAGGGCGAACTCGACCAGACCATGAATTTCACGTTCATCCCGCCCACGTCCAATAACGTGACGCTCTCGGTGGAGGTGAACCCGGCCGGCCCGAATCAGGTGCCCGAGCAGACCGCCGCCAACAACATCACCATCAAGGGGCCGCTCACCTTCATCGCGCTGGGGCGCCCCGACATGGCCTACGCGCCGGTCGACTACCGCCTCGGCGGCGGCTCGAGCCCCAACCCGCCCGACACCGCGCTGATCGAGCCGGGCGTGGGCGACAACTTCATCCAGGGCGTCTACCCCGTGCCCGACTGGGACTACCGCCGCATCGACGCGCCCACCAAGCTGTGGACCAGCTCGCTCAACGGCGGCGGCAGCGCGCTCAACAACTCGCTCACGGCCGACCTGAACCTGATGGTGCCCAAGCCGCAGTACATCTACGGCTGGATCCCCGGGTCGCTGCCGTACAACGGCCAGTCGATCATCAACGGCGTGGCGTCCATGGGCAACACGCAGCCCATCCGCCACCAGCGCACGTTTGCCCACGAGGTCGGGCACTGCACCGGCCTGTTCCACCACAACGGCAGCACCGGGCTGTGGGGCGTGGATGTGGAGCACCACCTGGCCATCACCCAGGTCCTGCCCAAGATCAAGCCGCCGACAGCCAAGGACATCATGGTGGCGGGGCTGCTTAGCCATCAGGCCTGGGTCTACCTGCCCAACTACACCGGCTGGATGAGCCACCCCAAGTTCCAGCCGGGCATCAACGCGGCATCGGCTGGCTCCGACGAGGGCGAGACGCTGTTCGTGGCCGGTATCTGGAACGCCGTCACGGGGCAGGTGCAGATGACCGACATGCTGACCCTGCCCTCGGGCCGACTCAGCGACACGGCCGGCGACGGCTCCGAGATCATCGTGCGGGCCTTCGCCCAGGGGCAGATCGTGCGCGAGCTGGCGGTGGCGACGGTCAGCAGCAGCGACTGCTCGGACGCCAGCGACTCCGACGAGAGCTCTCCGCTGGTGGGCTTCAACGTGAACCTGCCCGTCCGGTCCGCGGCGGGCGTGCCGATCGATCAGGTGGTCATCGTCCAGGGCAACGGGCGCGCGCTGTCGAGCCTCATGCTCGAGCGTTCGGCCAACGCGCCGCGGGTGGCGTTCGTCTCGCCGGCCGCCGCCCAGCTGGACGGCGACGTGTTGCGCGTGGCCTGGGAAGGCAGCGACGCCGACGGCGACGAGCTGACCTACTACCTGCGCTACTCCCGTGACGGCGTGCAGTTCTCGCCCATCCACACCAGCACCCAGGACACCTCGTTCACGGTCAACATGAAGCAGCTCCCGGCGCTGGTCGACGGCCAGGGCTTCTTTGAGCTGTTCGCCACGGACGGCCTCAACACCACCGTGGTGCGCAGCGAGCTGCTGATCAACGCGCCGAGCTTTGCGGGCGGGGGCGGCAACCCGCCGTGGGCGCACATCCTCACGCCGGACGCCGGCGCGACCCTGCTCGAAGGCGCCACCGTGATCCTGCACGGCATGGCCTGGGACCTGGAGGACAAGGGTCTGCATGGTGCCCGCGTCGCCTGGAGCTCGGACCTGGACGGCGCCCTCGGCACGGGCCGGCGCACGTCGCGTAACGATCTCTCGGCGGGCGACCATGTGGTCACGCTGACCGTCACGGATAGCGACGGCATGGTCTCCACCGACACGGCCGCGGTCACGATCGTGGCTCGCGACCTGCCCGACGCCGGCACCAAGATCTGCCAGCTCGACCTGGGCTTCGGCGGTCCCGGCAACTCCACGTTGAGCATGTGCGGCGGTGACCTGTCCAGCGGCACCTCGGCCGACCTGCTGCTCACGGGCGCCGCGCCCAACGCGTCGGCCTGGTTGGTGCTGAGTCTCTCCGCCGCGCCGATGCCGTTCAAGGGCGGCACGCTGGTGCCCATCCCGGTGCTGGCGGCCCAGCCCCACACCACCAGCGTGGCCGGTGACGTGCTGCTGGCCGGCATCCCCGGCGGCAACGGGCCGATGTCGTTCGTGCTGCAGTTCGCGATCCAGGACGGCGCTCAGCCCCATGGTCTCGACTTCAGCAACGCCATTCAGGCGGACTTCCTGCCGTAGTCGCTCTCTCCCTGCGCCGGTTTGCCGGCGCGCACAACGGGGCGCGACGGCCCGGTCGGCGAGCACTCGCTGGCCGGGCCGTCTGCGTGGGGCGACTCGAAGCGCAGGCCCAGGGGGGCTTGGGGCTCAGAGCTCGGAGCGGCAGTAGGCGCCGGGGTTGGGGTCGGGGTCGCTCGAAGCGCAGATTCGGCTGAGCGCTGACGCGCGTCCCCCCGCAGGCTGGCGTCGAGGGCGTGCATGCACATGATGGGGCCGTCCGTCACCACCCTCCCGAGGAACAGCGGCCATGGACTTGCAGGCGCTTTGGAATGAGCACAGCGAGACGCTCATCGAGTACGGCACCAGCCTCGCGACGGTGATCGTCTTCCTGGTGGTGGGCCTGGCGGTTGCGGGCTGGGTGGGGCGCGCGGCGCGCAAGGCCCTGCTCAAGGCCCAGCTGGAGAACACCCTGGCCATCTTCTTCGGGAAGATGGCGCGCTGGCTGACGCTGGCGATCGTGATCATGGGTTGCCTGGGGCGCTTCGGCATCGACATGACGTCCTTCGCGGCCGTGCTCGCCGCCGCCGGCTTCGCGGTGGGCATGGCGCTGCAGGGCAGCCTGGGTAACTTCGCCTCGGGCGTCATGCTGCTGCTGTTCCGGCCCTTCACGGTGGGGCAGGTGGTCAACGCGGCGGGCACCACCGGCACGGTGGTGGAGATCGGCGTGTTCACCACGGTCTTCGACACGCCCGACAACCGACGCATCATCGTGCCCAACGGGATCGTCTTCGGCGGCACCATCGAGAACATCAGCCACCACGTCACGCGGCGCGTGGATGTCGAGGTGGGCACGGATTACGGCGCGGACCTGGACCAGACCCGTGAGGTGCTCATGGCCGCGGCCAAGTCCGTGAGCGCGGGCCTGTCCGATCCCGAGCCGGCCATCGTGCTGGCGGGGCTGGGCGGCTCGTGCATCGACTGGAAGGTGCGCCTGTGGGTCAACGCCGACGACTTCTGGCCCGTCAAGGACGCGCTCACCCGCGCGGTGAAGCAGCACCTGGACCAGGCGTCGATCGGTATCCCGTTCCCGCAGCTCGACGTGCACATGGAGCAGCTGGGCGGCTGAGCTGCCGCCTGACGGCGCGGGCTTTCAGCCTTGCTCGAAGGGCTCGGCGGGCACGCTCCAGATGCCGTCGGGGCTCTTGGTGCAGGTAGGGAACCACTGCGGACCGACCTCGCGCGCCAGCAGGAAGTGCTTGTAGCGGCCGATGCCCCAGGGCATGTCCGGCGCCCGCGAGAGCTGGGTGCGCGCGCGCAGGCCCAGGATGACGAAGCGCACCAGCTCCCAGCGCAGCAGGCCGGTGGGGTAGAGCAGGGCCGCCTCGCTCAGCGTGGCGAGGCGCGCGCTCAGGGCGCCGGGCGCGTGCCACAGCGCGACGAAGGCCGCTTCGCCGTCGAAGACCGCGGCGCCCAGGGCGGCCTGGAGCTGGAACGGGTGCTCGATGGCGACCTGGGGCTGGTGGTGTCCGTAGACGTGGGGCTCGACGCGTCGCTCAAGCAGGTGCACGGCCCGTTGGTGGAGGCGCTCAAAGACGGCCAGGCGCTGAGGGCCGAAGCGCGCGCGCAGTTGGGCCACGGTGCCGGGCAGGGCGTCCCAGTCGTCGCGCCGGGAGGGGGCGCTCACCCAGGGGATGAACTGCTCCCAGAAGGCCTGCACGTCGCCGGCCGAGAGCTCGCTGGCCACGCGCAGGGCGGCTCGCAGGGAGGCGCAGTGCACTGACCCCTGCGCCGTCTCGGCTGCCGCAGCGGGTGGGGCGCCTCGCGCCGGGATCTGTGTCGAGTCCTGCGTCGGGACCTGCGTTGAGTCCTGCGTCGAGTCCTGCGTTGGGCTGCGTGTCCGGCCCTGCGTTGTGCTGCCGCTGCTTTCGGCGGCGCGCACCATGGCGGTCAGGGCCGGGCTGCGTCGGCGCCAGTGGCTCAGCTCGGGGTGAACGCCCTCGGGCTCGGCGATCCAGCGCTCCCACAGCGACGGGTCGCTGCGCACCGGCTCGTGCAGCAGGCACATGGGACGCGCGTGCCACCAGCGTCCGCTGGCCCGGCGCTGCTCCAGGCTGGTGGGCTTGAGGCACTGATGCACCACGCGCACCCAGCTGGGCGGGCGCCCGGCGAAGGGGTTGCTGCCCAGCAGACGCAGCACGCTGGGCTCGCCCTCGAGCACGCGCTGCACCAGGCGCTGCAGCCACGAGTGCTGCGAGTAGGGCGACATGCCGTAGGGCTTGGCCTCGAACATCATGCCGCCCACGGGGTCGGACTCGTTCAGGCCGAGGCCCACGTAGATGCACGAGTGGTCGAGGCGCGGGTGGTGTGGCGCGATGCAGCGCGGCGGGCTGCGCTCGCCCACGGGCATGAAGCGCCAGGGGATGGGCGTCCAGGTCAGGCCGTCGTGGCTGCCTTGCATGACCGGCACCAGCTTGATGGGCGGGCTGGTGTTGGGCGGGAACACGCCGTAGGCGCCCACCAGCCGCAGGCGATTGAGCAGGCGCAGGGCGGCCAGCAGGCGCGCGAGCCAGGGGCGGCTCCAGCTGAAACGATCGGCGTTCCACTGCGGCGCGGCCTGGGTGACCCAGCTGTTGAGCGGGAACAGCGCCAGGCTGATGACGAACAGCGCGGCCATGGCGGCGTGCACCCAGACATCGGGGGCCGCCTGCCAGGCGGGCGCGCCCGGCGCCCAGGCATCGCTGAGCGTGGAGGAGGTGTCCAGCAGCACGATGCAGACGCCGGCGTAGGCCAGGTTGAAGTGGCCCCAGTTGCCGGTGCCCCAGATGCCCAGCATGAGCATGACCAGCAGCCCCGCACCCACCAGCTGCGGCGTCCCGCCCAGGCAGGCCAGCAGCGGTGCGATGACCTCCGCCGTCCACATGAAGGCGCAGCCCAGGCGCAGCCAGGCGGGCGGCGCGTGCTGCAGCAACCAGCCCAGCTTGGTGGGCATGGGCAGCCAGGTCAGGAAACCCTGCAGGTACAGGCTGTCGCCGCGCTCGGTGCCGATGAACTTCAGCTTGGCGAAGCCCCACATGAGCCGGATCACCAGCCAGCGGAACATGAAGGCCACGCTGGGCAGGGGCAGCTCGGTGGCCGCCAGCTCGGGCAGCGCCTGTGCCGTGGGCAGGAACAACGACAGGAAGCCCAGCTCCAGCAGCATGGTGTCCCACGGCAGCCACAGCCCGCACACGTCCAGCGACAGGTAGCACAGCCAGCAGATCAGGAGTCCCCACCAGCCCAGCGGTCCGCCGCAGATGGCCAGGGCGGCTCCCGCTGTGCCCAGCAGCGGCGTGAGCGCCAGGGCTCGGTCGCTGCAGTGCAGCCAGAACAGCGTGGGCTGCTCGAACCAGCGCCGCGGCGCGGGCACGTCGCGGGCCAGCCGCGCCAGACGTTGATGCAGCGGGGAGATGCCGCGCCGACCCACGAGCGGCACGACCTGTCGGCTGAGCGAGAGGAAGGCCACGGCGAAGGCCGCGCCGATGATGCGCGGCAGCAGCCCCCAGATCAGCTCGGGCGCGAGCGGGGCGCTCAGCATGGCGCGCCCGCTGTGTTCACGAGCTCTTGCTGTCGCGGTCGTTCAGCCGCCGCGCTCAAGAACCCTTGCTGTCGAGGTCGCTCAGCTGTTGCTCGAAGCGCGCCCGCGCCCTGTCCAACTCCTCGGTGGCGTGCTCGAGCTTGATGAACTGCTCGTCGATGGCGGCGCGCTTGCCCGCCGCGTCCGTGGCCAGCTTGACCAGCTCTTCGTTGCGCCCGGCCTCCGCCGCCCGCTCCATGGCGGCGTCCAGCGAGGCCACCTCGCGCTCCAGATCCATGATCTCCCGCTCCAGCCGGTCCGTCGCTTTCTTGAGGCCGCCGGTGGCGCGCGCCCGGGCCTTGACGATCTCGGCCCGCTTGCGGCGCTGCTCCTTGCTGTTGCCCTTGGCGCCGGTCTTGCCCCCGGCCGATCCCGCCTTGCCCGGCTGGCCGCCTTGCCCGGCCTCATCTTGCCAGCCCACGCGCTCGAGGAAGTCGCGGTAGCCGCCCTCGAAGTGGGTCACCTTGCCGCCGTCGAAGACCACCAGCCGCGTGGCCACGCGCTCCAGGATCATCTCGCTGTGGGTCACCAGCAGCACGCTGCCCTCGAAGGCGTCGACGGCGTCGAGCAGCCCCTCGATGGACTCGATGTCGAGGTGGTTGGTGGGCTCGTCGAGCAGCAGCAGGTTGGCGGGGCTCACCAGCAGCTTGCCCAGCAGCACGCGGCTGCGCTCGCCGCCCGAGAGCACCGAGATGGGCTTCTCTGCGGTAGCGCCGGAGAACATCAGCAGCCCCGCCAGCCCGCGCACCTGGCTGCGGGTCTGCTCGGGTCGCGCCGACTGCAGCTCCTGCTCGACGGTCATGTCGGGGTGCAGGCGGTCGATGTTGGTCTGGCCGAAGTACGCGATGGCCGTATTGGGGTTGTTGCGCACCGTGCCGCGGTTCGGGCTCAGCTCGCCCGCCAGCAGGTTGAGCAGGGTGGTCTTGCCGCGCCCGTTGGGGCCGATGATGGCCAGGCGGTCGCCCTTCTCGATGGTCAGGTTGAGCGCGTTGATCAGCTCGGACCCGCCCGGGTAGCCGAAGCCGAGCTGCTCGACCACCATCATGTTGGTGCTGTGAAACGGCGCGTTGCTGAATGAGAAGGCCAGCTCGGCCTCGTTCTCCAGGGCGTCCACCTTGCCGCGCCGCTCCAGCGCCTTGATGCGCGACTTCACCAGGCTGGCCTTGGAGGCCTTGGCGCGGAAGCGCTCGATGAAGCGCTCCTCCTGGCGACGCTTCTTGGCCTCGTTGGCGCGCGAGGCCTCGTAGACCTCCTCGTCCGTGGCGATCTGGCCGTAGAGCTTCTCGACCGAGCCCTGCATGCGTCGCAGCTTGCCGCGGTGCACCACCATGGAGTGCGTGCACACGTTCGACAGGAAGCGCCGATCGTGGCTGATGATCATGAGCTCGTTGCGCCAGCCGCGCAGGAAGCGCGTGAGCCAGCGCACCGACACGATGTCCAGGTGGTTGGTGGGCTCGTCGAGCAGCAGCAGGTTGGGCTCCTCCACCAGCGCACGCGCCAGGTTGACGCGGATCTGGTAGCCGCCGGAGAACTCACTGGCGGGGCGGGCCAGGTCGTCGCGCGTGAAGCCGAGGCCCATCAGCGCGGCCTCGGCGCGGTAGCGCTCGGTGCTGACGCGGTCGCCGAGCACGGACGTGACCTCGTCCAGGATGTTGGCCTCGTGGAACACGAGGTGCTGGGAGAGACACCCGACGCGGTAGCCGCTGGGCATGATGATCTCCCCGCCGTCGATCTGCTCCTCGCCCAGCAGCAGCCGGAACAGGGTGGTCTTGCCGCGGCCGTTGCGGCCCACGAAGCCCAGGCGCTCGCGGGGCGTCATCAGGAACTCGACACCGTCGAAGACCTCCTGCGAGCCGTAGGACTTGCTCAGATTCTGGACGCGGATCATCGCGGGTGGGGGGCCGTGGGGCGGCAGGGAGGAGGGACGTGGGCCGCCGCGCGTGGCGAACTCGGGGCGCAGGCCGCCGCCGAGCCGTGCATCAGGGCGCCGAGTGGCGCCCTCACGCGCGAGAGCAGGGTGAGATCTTCTCCGCCGGCTCGCTCCGAGGCAAGCCGGGGCGCGAGCGGGCTGTGCCGACCGGGCGCGTTGCCGGTCTATGCTGTCGTCTCGCTCCCTCCCCGCGCGCCCGCCGCAGCCTGAGGACCCCATGCCTGACGAACGCCCCCGCGAGCTCGGCCCCCAGCCCCTGGCCGAGCTGATGACGCTGCACGAGCTGACGCACCACGACCTGGTGGCGGCCTCCAGCGAGCAGCTCACGCACAAGATGGTGGCCCGCGGCGTCAAAGGGCGCCGGCTCACGCCCAACGTGCGCGGCAAGCTGCTACGCGCGATCAACGGCGCCACCGGCAACCGCTACGAGCTGCGGGATCTGTTCAACTACTGACGCGGCGGCGCCGGCGTGCGAGCGTCGCGGCGCTGACTCGGTGGGGGGGCGGAGACCGCAGCCCGCAGCCCGCCGACCATCGCGACCGCTCACCACTGGGTGGGCTTGTAGTCCTTCAGGAACTGGCCCCAGATGTGCTCGCCCGTGTTGATGCCGTCGAAGATCGGGTCGAGGATGCGCGCCGCCGCGTCCACGTGATCGAGCGGCGGGTGGAAGCCGTGCTCCGCTTGCTTGCGCAGGGTGACGTGCACGGGGTCTTCGTCGGTGATCCAGCCCGTGTCCACGCTGTTCATGTGGATGCCGTCGCGCTGGTAGTCCGCCGCCGAGGTGCGCGTCATCATGTTGAGCGAGGCCTTGGCCATGTTGGTGTGCGGGTGCTTGTCGGTCTTGAAGCTGCGGTAGAACTGCCCCTCCATGGCCGACACGTTGACGATGTGCTTGTCGCGACCCGGGCCCGCCAGCATGAGCGGCTTGAGGCGCGCGTTGAGCACGAAGGGCGCCACGGCGTTGACCAGGTGCACCTCGAGCAGCTCCAGCGTGGGCACGTCGGCCAGGGGCAGGCGCCAGCTGTTGATGTCGCGCAGGTCGACTTGCTGCAGGTCCGCGTCGAGGCGGCCGCCGGGGAACAGCTGCTCGCCCACGTCGCCGTCGCCCTGGACCAGCTTGAGCTGACTGAGCGCGGCGGAGGCGGCCACTCCCGGCAGGGCCCGGCCGAGTGCGAGCGGTCCGCCGGTGCTGTCGGCGGAGGCTGTGCAGTCGGCGTCGTGGCCTGAGCCCGCGTCATGCCGCTGGTCCTGGGCGGGGTCGCCGCCGGGGCCGATGGCCGTGAGCAGGCCCTGTGCGCGCAGCCGCTCGTTGGACGCCAGCAGCGCCCGGGTGCGCGCGGGCAGCTGCTCCAGCGCTTGCTGTTCGCCCTGCATCAGGTGGGCGTAGAACGCGGGCGGTCGCCGCACGGTCTGGCAGGCGTTGTTCAGGATGAAGTCGAGCCGCTCGTAGCGCTGGCGCAGGTGGGCGGCGAGGCCCTCCACGCTGGGCGTGTGACGTAGGTCGAGACCGAACACCTCGAGCCGCTCGGCCCACTGGGCAAAGTCGGGCTCTGCGGCGTAGCGCGCGGCGGCGTCGCGCGGGAAGCGCGTCGTGACCACCAGGCTGGCGCCGGCGCGTAGCAGCTTGATGCCGGTCTGGTACCCGATCTTCACGCGCCCGCCGGTGAGCAGGGCCACGCGTCCGCTGAGGTCGGCGCTGGCCTGACGCTTGTCGTAGTTGAACGCGGCGCAGGGCGGGCACAGCGCGTCGTAGAAGCTGTGGACCTCGCGGTACTCGGCCTTGCAGACGTAGCAGGTGCGCGCCGCGACCAGCCGGCTCGGCGCGTCGTCGGGCGCTGGCACGGCGGCTCTGCTGGGCAGCTCGGCCGTGCCCTGGAGCGCGGGCTCGGGCGCGGCGAGGTGCCCCCGATCGACGCTCGGCTCCGGGGCCGGGAGCTGCTCGGGGGCCGGCGTCGGGTACACCAGCGCCGTGCGTTGATTGCGGATGCCCGTGCGTCGCAGCAGGCGCTCGTCGGCGTCGCGCCGCTCGCTGCGCGCCTGGCGTCGGCGGGTCTTGTTGAAGCGCGCGCGCTCGGCGTAGTCGGGGCGTGCGAGCTGGCCACAGGCCTTGAGCAGGCGCACGCGCACGGCGTCCGGCAGGCGGGCCAGGCTCTCGCGATCCAAGGCCAGGGCCTCCACCAACGCCGCGGCCGCGTCCACACGCTGCGTCTCGGGTGTCTCGCTGGGGCCGGACGTCGCCGGCGTGGCATGGCCCGCGGACGGCGCGTGGACCGTGCTGGGCCTTTCGCTGGCGGCAGATGGGGGGCGCGGAGAGGGCACGGCGGGTCTGCTGATCGGGGCAAGGGGGCGACCAGGGTACTCGCCTGCGACAACTCGTGGGACCTGCGGGCCCGCGCGGGCTGCTATGCGTCTCGCGTCCTGCCGCACGCCTGTGCCGACAGCACCGTCCCCGCCGGCCCGTCTCGGCCGTCTCAGGCGTCTCAGGCGTCTCAGGCGTGCGGGACGCCTGGACGGTCTCGCTTCAGGAGCAGCGCGCCCAGACAGGCCAGCAGGCCCAGAGCTGCCAGCGCGAGCCCCAGGCGCCACGAACCCGGCTCGTAACGGAACTCCACCTGGCGATCGCCCGGCTCCAGCTTGACCGCGCGCAGGGCCACGTCGGCGCGCCGGATGGGGCGTGGCTCTCCGTCCACGAGCGCCACCCAGCCCGGGAAGTACGAGTCGGCCAGCAGCAGGTAGGCCGGTTGCACCAGCGACACGTCCACGCGCACCCGATCGGGCTCCGAGACCACGATGGCCGTACGGCCGACCTGGCCGGCGGGGAGCGCGCTGTTCAGGGGCTCGCCAGCGGCCAGCACCAGCTCGTTGATCAGGTCGAACTCCGGGTCGAGCAGCAGCGCGAGGGCGGTCTCCTGGTCGGGTTCGATGCGCGCGCGCGGCACGAGCCTGGCGCGGGGCAGGGCGGTCTCGTTGACGAACACCTCCATGCGTTGGCCGCGCTCGTAGCCGTCGTAGAAGAACACGCGGAAGTCGGAGGCGGGGCCCAGCGAGGCGCTCGCGGCCAGCAGGTCCAACAGCCGGTCATCGGGTTGGAAGCCCTGCGGGAGGTTCTTGAAGGGCATGCCTTCCGAGCCCGGCGCCAGGGCGGCTCGCAGCAGCGCGGCGGTGTGGATCGGAACCAACGCGTCGTAGCCCAGCACCATGGGGATGCCGTAGTACCCGCTCGGTCCCGACAGCCAGGCCGATTTGAAGGTGAGCACGCGGCCGTCGGGTTCGACCTGACGCACGAACTCCAGGGCCGGCGAGTCGGGCCAGAAGCGCTCCCTCGGTGTGCGCGGCAGCTGCGCGTCGGTGAACCAGGGCACGCCCGCCAGGACCACCAGCGACAGCAGCGCGTGGGGAGCTCGCGGCCGGCCCGCCAGCATCGCGGCGCCCAGGCCCAGCCCCACGAACAGCAGCAGCTGGGGCAGGGCGTTGCCGTCGCGCGGCAGCACCGGCACGGATGAGACGATGGTGCCCAGGCTGGCCTCTGCGGAAAGCCCGCGCGACCAGAGCCTGCGGCCATCTTGCAACACGACCTCGACGCGCAGCGTGGCGGTGACGGCCGGAAGCCGCTCGCCGGGCAGCTCGACCTCGAAGTTGTAGCGGCCGTCGCCGCGGGGCCCGGGGGCGTGCTGGCGCCAGAATCGGGCCTCGATGGGGAGGGCTCGTCGCGACCAGTGCACGCGCAGCTTCTGCACCTCTCCGATGGCGTCGAAGGTGCCGCGAAACACGGCTGGGCCGTCCGCTAGTGGGCTGGCGGGGGCGAGGTCGACCCGCAGGCGTTGCTTCTGGCTCTTGGGGATGGGCAACACGTTGCCCGCGCCGAGGGCGCCGTCGGCGGTGGCCCAGGCCATGCTCGCGAAGGCCACCAGGACGGGGACGCCCACCCACGCCAGGTAACGAGCGCGGAAGCGCTTGTCTGCGAGGGGCCGTCGCAGGGCGTCGTAGCCCAGGGCGGCCAGCATGGCCACGGCCAGTTGCAACACCAGCGCGGCGCGCGCGCTGGGCATGAGGCTGACCACGGGCAAGGACTGCACCAGCTCCTGCAGGCCGGGCGCGCGCCCACGCAGCAGCAGCGCCAACAGACCCAGGCAGGTCCAGGTGCGCACGGTGCGCCGATTGCCTCCCGCCATGAGGGCCACCGCGGCCAGGGCCAAGGCGGGGCCCGCGTAGGCGGCCACGCCCTCGATGTAGTTGACCGGCACGCGCAGGCGCTGGGGAGCGCCCATCCAATCGGCGGCCAGCAACGAGGTCAGGTCGGTCATGGAGCGTGCGGCCATGGCCACACGAATGGCCACGACCAGCGACACGCTCAGCAGCGCCGCCCACGGCAGGATGGCGCGATGCGCTTGGCTCAGACGACGGCCTGCCAGCGCGCACAGTGACAGACAGGCCAGGAAGCCGAGCACGACCGGAGCCTCCGCTCCGTCTGCCGCGTGCTGGCCGGAGCGCGTGGCCAGGGCATCGCTGTGCAACAGGTACTCCACCAGCGGCACGAGCTGGGGGCCGGCCAGCAGGGCGCCCAGCACGAAGCCCGCGGCCACCCAGGCCATGCGCCGCAGGGCCGCGGCCAGATCGGGCACGTGCTCCCGGACCGCCGCCGCGCTGAGCGCGAAGGCGGTCAGCTGGCTCAGCAGCGCGGTCTCCGGGTGCCCGCCCAGGTGCTGCAGGGCGCAGACCAGCGCCAGCGCCACCAGCCGCCGGCCGGACGGATGCTGTACGGCGCGCACGCTGACCAGCACCAGCCACGGCAGCAGGCAGGACACGTTGGAGTGGGGCCAGAGCAGGAACACCACGCCGTAGCCGAAGAACCCGAATGTCAGCCCCGCTACCAGGCTGCCCACGAAGCTGCAGCGCAGGTGTCGCGCCAACATCCAGGCACCCAGGGCGCCGGCCACCAGTCGGAACAGCGCGCGCCAACCCAGGGACGCCGGCGGCGCGCCCAGCATCAGGGTCAGCAGGTTGGGTGGGTAGAGCAGGGCCGACTGGCCGTTGCCCAGCAGCGGCGCCCCGAGCAGCGTGTGGTCCTTCCAGAGCGGGAGCTGGCCGTGCTCGGCCCAGCTGTCCGCGGCGAAGCGCATCCAGGGCTCGAACTGCCGGTAGTTGTCGGCAAAGCGCGTGTCGTCGCCGGAGAGGCCCTCCCGGAGGGCGTCGGGGAAGGGGCCCCGCACCACCACGCACTGTGCGGCCGAGAGCACGTTCTCGCCGCCCAGCGTGTCGTGCAGCAGAGCCAGCCCGATGGCCGTATAGAGGGCCAGGGCCAGCGCGGCCAGGGCCCACTCGCGGCGCTGGCGGGGCGCTGGGACGAGGGGGCTGTGGTGCGCGTCGTTCCCCAGAGTCGGCGAGGCCATCTGTTGCAGCGCTCCCAGAGCGCGGGCGGAGTCGACACCGACGCCCGACGAGCGCCGGCAGGGTAACAGGCGCGGCGGTGGGCCCGCTCTGGCCGCGGGAGCGCGCTGCGGCGCCCGAGCGGGGGCGCCAGGGCCGGCCCTCGCCAGGCCATGTGAGATCCTGCGACCGATCGCTGCCGCCAAGACGTTGCAGGGGTCACGGCCGCGTCCGCGGCTCACGTCGTCTGTGGCCTGCCCGCGAGGGCGGGCGTCGCCACCCGGAGTTCCGCATGCGTCTCGTCGCCCTGCTCAGTCCGCTGTTGGTGCTGGTCTCGCTCTCGCCCGGCGTGCGCGCCCATGGTGGCGCGTACCAGGGGCCGAAGGACGTCGCGGGCGGCTCCAGCGGGGCTGCCAGCTCCTCAGCATCAAGTGGCGGGGCGCAGGGAGCGTCAGGAACACGCGCTCCAGGCCCCCTGCCGTCCGCGAGCTCTTCGGGCGGCTCGCGCCTGGGCGCCCGTGGGCAATCGGGTCGCGTCACGTCCGGCTCGTCGTCCGGGGGCGGCCTCGGCACCTCCTACCTGGGTTGGGAGTTCTGGTGGGAGAGCAATCGCGACGCGTATCTCGACCTCAAGGCGCGTCTGGCCTACCGCTCCCAGGTGTCCGGGTCGCCCGGGCAGCTCACGGGGCGGGGGCCCAAGTCCCGTCACGGCAGCGGAGTGCGGCCGTCGGTGCAGTGGGTGGAGAGCGTGCTGTTGCCCCGGCTGCTGGCCGTGGCGTCCTCGGCCGATGATCGCGACGTGCTCGACTCCACCATCCTGGCCCTGGCTCGCAGCGCGCCCGAGGGCGCCCGCGCCGAGGTGGTGCAGGCCCTGACCGGCCTGCTGGCGCACCGTGAGCTCTCGGTCCAGGCCGCCGCGGCCCTGGGGCTGGGCGTGCTGCGGGACAGCGAGGCCGTGCCGCTGCTCCAGCACCTGCTGCAGGACGACTCGGCGGGGCGCCAGGCCGTGGGTGGCGGCGCGGTACCCACGCTGGTGCGTGCCCACGCGGCCCTGGCTCTGGGGCTGATCGCCGATGCGCCGGCGGTGCGGGCGCTGTTGGCCGTGAGCGTCGAGTTCCCCGACTCCGAGCGCGACATCAAGTGCTGCTCGCTGGCGGCGCTGGGGCTGATCCCACGTGGCGCCGCGCTGGCGGCCACGGCCCAGCAAGTGCTGCTGGAGCGCCTCGTCGACGAGCACCTGGACGACGTGGTGCGCAGCTACGTGCCCACGACCCTGGGCAAGCTGGGTGACGAGTTCGCCGCCGCGCCCATGCTGGCGGTCTTCGTGGCGCGCGACACGCCCAACCCGGTGCGGCAGTCGCTGGCCATCGGCCTGGGGCAGCTCGCGGGGCCGGACGACGAGGCCGTGCTCAAGGCGCTCGACGACTACGTGGCCGAGGGTCGCGACCAGCAGACGCGCCACTTCGCGCTGGTGGCCCTGGGCCAGATCGCGGCCCGGCCGTCGGCCAACGCCGGCGGGGCGGGCGATGAGGCGCGCGCGCGGGTGGTCCGGCGCCTGCTGCTCGAGCTCCGGGGCCAGGGTGCCAGCCGCGAACACCGCTCATGGGTGGCCATGGCGGCCGCGCTGCTGGGGCGCGCGCAGCCCGATCTCGTGCCGGAGCTGCTGACGGCGCTGCGCGAGGCTCACCGGCGCGAGCACGACCCCTCGTTCCGCGGAGCCTTTGCCCTGGCGCTGGCGTTGCTCAATGACCGCGCCTCGGCCCCCGCCATCGCGGCCGACCTGACGGAGGCAGGCCAGGACGACCTGCGCGGCCACGCCGCCGAGGCCCTGGGGCTGCTGCGCTACACCCAGGTGACGCCGGTGCTGAGGTCTCTGTGCCTCGACCCGGGCGTGTCGGAGACCCTGCGCCTGAAGGCCGGCACCGGTCTGGGGCTGCTGGGAGACGTGGACGCTGTGCCGCTGATCGTGGACGCGCTCAAGAGCGCGAAGTCGCTGGAGTCCCTGGCCAGTCAGGCCCGGGCCATCGGCTTGATCGGTGACCAGGCGGCCGGCGCGGCGTTGCTCGAGATGGCGGGGGACGCCGATGCCGCGGCCCTGCCGCGCGCCTTCTCGTTGGTGGCTCTTGGCCTGCTGGGCGAGCGCGATCGTCTGCCCTTCAACGCCGCGCTCAAGGCCGACAACAACTACTACGCCCAGGTGCCCGCCATCGCCGAGGCGCTGCGCATCCTGTAGCGCGGAGCCGGGTCAGAGCCTGCCGCCGCAGCGCTTACAGAAATCGGCGTCGATCTCGTGCCCTTCGTGCGTGCAGTCAGGGCAGACCTGCGTGGAGACCTCGTGCTGCCGGGCGGCGACCCACTCCGCCGAGATGATGCCGCCCGGGATCACCAGGATCGAGTAGCCCAGCAGCATGACGAATGCGGCCAGCGCCTTGCCCCACGGAGTGATCGGCGACAAGTCGCCGTAGCCCACGGTGGTCACGGTGACGACGGCCCAGTAGATGCCGTCGGGGATGGATGCGAAGCCGGACTCGGGTCCCTCCACCAGATACATGGCCGCGCCCATGATGCAGATCAGGATCAGTACGAACGTGAGGAACACCGTGACCTTGGCCCGGCTGGTCCTGAGCGACTGGCGCAGCGTGGCCGCTTCGGTCAGGAAGCGCCCCAGCTTGAAGATGCGGAACACGCGCAGCAGGCGCAGGGCGCGCACCACCGCGCCGCCGCGGAAGCCCAGGTCCAGCAGGCTGAGATACGTGGGCACGATGGCCACGAAGTCGATGATGCCGAAGGTGCTGAGCGCGTAGCCGAGCTTGCGGCGCACGCACATCAGGCGCAGCACGTACTCCACCGTGAACAGCACGGTGAAGACCCAGTCCGCCAGCAGCAGCTGGTCGTGCTGTTCGGCTGAGAGCGAGGGCAGACTGTCCACCACGGTCACCAGCACGCTGGCCAGGATGAGCAGCAGCAGCGCCACGTCGAAGGCCTTGCCGGCCGGCGTGTCGGCTTCGAAGATGACGACGTACAGACGCTCGCGCCAGGAGTCGCGCGGAGGCGCTTGCGGTGGATCGGTGCGGGGGCTGGTCATGGAGGGCGTCTCGACCGAGGGTACGCAACGCAACGGCGGGGTTCCCGGGTGCTCCAGGGCGCGATCTGCGACCGGACCCACGCCGTGCGAAGATTCGGTGCGCTCGGCCTTGATCTCGCCATCCGGGCTCAATAGGGGTGTTTCTGGCTCGAAGACAGGGGCAGCGGCTCGATCGGAGATGCGCAGGGTGTGCAGGCTTTGCGCTGCAAAGTACACTGTGGTGCAGTGTCACCTACTCGACGGAGTCAGCGCCATGGAAGCGAGCATCGATCTCACCGGGTTAGAGCAGCGCGTCTACCGATCCCGCTTCGGAGATGGTCTGGCCGACGTGTTGCTGGGGCTGTTCATCACGCTCATGGGCATCACCTTCATGACGGACGTGGGCGGACTCGGCGGCGTCTGGGGCGCCATGCTGCTGCCCATGTGGAAGCCGCTGCACGACAAGCTGATCGTGCCCCGCCTTGGCTATGTGACCTTCACCCGCGCGCGCCGCGGCAAGATCGTGGCCAAGCAGCTGATACTGGCGCTGGCTCTGGGCGTCTCGATGCTGGCGGGCGTGGTCCTGTGGCTGCTGAACGCAAACGCCGACGGCGCCAGCGGCTGGCTCGCGCGCGTGCCCGACCTGGGTCCCACGCCCTTCGGCGTGATGCTGGCCGCGTTGGTGGCCGTGTCGGCCCGTCTGCTGAGCCTCTCGCGGGGCTACGGCTACGCCGCGCTGATCATCGTGGCGGTCACCGGCGGGCACGTCCTCGGGCTGGAGCTGGGTCTGTCTCTGTCGCTGGTGGGCGGGTTCATCTTCGTGGCGGGCGCCGTGATCCTGACGCGCTTCCTGCGCGAGCACCCGGTGATCAAGATCGACGAGTTCGAGGAGCTCGATGCCTGAGGCCGACGACGCGCAGCCGCTGGAGGGGCTCGATCGGCTGGTACACGAGCCGGCGCGGTTGATCGTGCTGGCCACCCTGTCGGTGGTCGACACGGCCGACGCCCCGTTTCTGCTGAAGCAGACCGGGCTCACATGGGGCAACCTCTCCTCGCACCTGAGCAAGCTGGAGCGGGCCGGCTACGTGCAGATCGAGAAGGTCTTCGTGGATCGCCGCCCGCGCACGCTGTTGACGCTCTCCGATCCAGGCCGCGAGGCCCTGCGGCGGTACCGCGAGCAGATGCAGCGCCTGCTGGGCGAACTGCCGGACTGACGGCTGGCGAGGTCGTGTGCCGCCCGCGTCACGCCGTTACCCTGGGCCCATGGCCGGACGCATGCATCACGAGAGCGGTGACCTGATCTGGTCGCCCGATGGCGGGGGGCGCTGCCCCGACTGTGGCTTGGCGTTCGCGCGCTGCACCTGCCGCAAGCAGGGCGTTCAGGGCGGCGGCCCGGGCCGGGGCAAGCGGCGTGGCGGCAAGGCGCAGGCGGCCCGCGATCAGGCGCCCGCCGACGGCGTGGTGCGGGTGTCGCGCCAGAGCAAGGGCCGCAAGGGCAAGGGCGTGACGCTGGTGACCGGGCTGCCGCTCGACGCCGCCGGGCTGGCCGCGCTGGCCAAGCAGCTCAAGCAGCGCTGCGGCACGGGCGGCACCGCGAAGCACGGCGTGATCGAGATCCAGGGCGACCAGCGCGACACGCTGGTGGCTGAACTGGAGGCGCGCGGCTACCAGGTGAAGCAGGCCGGGGGCTGAGCCGCGGTCCGCGCCAACGCGCGCGTCAGTCCGACGCGCGGTCTGCGCTCACCTCGTCTGGCGATACGCGCCAGGTCGGCACCTCGGGCCGGCGCACCCAGTCGGCGTCGTAGGCCAGGATGAATGTGGGCGCCACGGCCTGGTCCGCTGCCGCAGGCCGCATCAGGAAGCCCACCAGGCCCGGCGACGGGTCGAGGCCGCGGCCGTTGTTCTCGGTGCGCCCCCAATGCCGGCCCAGGCCGATCAGCTCGAGCTCCAGCAGCCGGGCTGCGCGGGTGTCCCAGACGGCGCGGCCCACCAGCCGCGTCTCGATGCCGTGGGGCAGGGGCTGTGAGGGCTTCCAGTCGTTCTCGCCCAGGTGCCAGCTGCCGTCGGACACCGCGAGCGTGTGGCCGTCGAACTCAAGCTGCACGTGGTCGCCCTCCCGCGAGACGACCGTGGCGTCCAACCGCGCCAGCTCCAGCTCCTGCGGCGCGTAGGGGATGGTCTGCCCGCGCGCGTTGTCCACCAGGTGCAGGCGCGCCAGTCGGCTGGCTACCAGAGGCAGGCTGAACGTCTCGCCCACGGGCAGCTGGTCGGGGAACTCGCGCGCCAGCTCGTCCGCGCTGAACCACACGAAATCGCGGTTCCAGCGGTCGCTGCGCGCGCCCGCCAGCCCCTCCTCAGGCAGCACGCGGGCGATGCGCTCGAGCACAAGGCCACCCTCGGGCAGGCTCTGCTCCCAGCGGTGCGCGGGCGTCAGATCGACGTCGGCAGGCAGGTGACGCTGCGCGTCGCTGAGCTGCTCCCAGGCGTCGAGCCCCAGCTGCAGCGCGGCCAGCACGCGCTGGGGGTCGCGGCTGTTGGTGAAGGCCAGCAGCGCGCCGCCAGGCGCGATGACCCAGGTGCCCTGCCGCGTGCCGCGGTCCCTGATGCGCTCGCCGCCCGTGACGATGGACTGGAACATCAAGCAGTCGGCGTCCGCGCCGCGCTGCAGGCGCCAGATCTCATCGGCGGCGCACACGAAGCGCTTGGCCATGCTCAGCACGCGCTCGTCCTGGAAGACGGACCGACGGTCCGCCAAGCCGTTGGCTCAGGTACAGCCCAGCGGGTGCCCGTTCATGGCCCAGAAGAAGAGCGGGCGTTGCGCCTCATCGGCGGCCACCAGCCCCTGGCCAAAGTCGGGGATCCAGCCCACCGACTCGAAGGCCAGCTCGTCGCCGGCGGGGGCGATGTGCCGGGACCAGGCGGCGCTGTCCTCGACCCGCAGGCGGGGCTGGGCCAGACCTCCGGTGGCGGCGTCCACGTCGGTGCGCGGCGAGGTGCAGGCCAACGCGGCGCCGAGCAGCGGCGCCAGGGTCAGGGGCAGGGTCAGCTGGGCGAGTGTACGGGTCATGGCGACATGATACGCGCCGGATGCGCCGCGCGCGGTAGCGGAGTCGATGGGCGGCGGTGTGGCCGTGCAGCGGTGTGGAGGTGTGGAGGTGTGGAGGTGTGGAGGTGTGGAGGTGTGGAGGTGTGGAGGTGTGG
>QNBX01000029.1 GCA_003644265.1 Planctomycetota bacterium | reverse complement strand
GACGTCGCGCAGCACCGCGCCCGGGTCGCGCTCGTGCCGCGCCACCGAGCGCAGGTAGGAGCGCGCCATGGCCATGATCAGCGCCGCCGGCACGCCCGTGCCCGAGGCCTGGGCCAGCAGCAGCCCGAAGCGCCCGCCGGGCATGGGCATGATGTCGTACTGCACGCCGGTGAGCTGCTCGCGTCCCGCGTGCAACGCCGCCAGGTCGCAGCCGTCGATGTGGGCAGGGTCTGCAAGAACAGGCTCGAGGCCACCTCGGCGCCCACCTCCACCTGCCGCCGGCTGGCGGAGGACTCGCGCTCGGAGGCGCGCGATGTCGCCAGGCTCTTGGTCATCAGGTCGAAGGTCCGCGCCAGGTCCCCGATCTCGTCCATGGAGTGGGTGCGCGTGTGGTGCATGAGGTCGCCCGAGGCCACGATGCGGATGTCGTCCTGCAGGCGCTTGAGCGGCCTGGTGACGTGACGCCCCAGGGCAAACGAGATGATGCCCCCCAGCAGCACGAAGATCATGGCCGCGTAGCCCACGCGCAGCTTGAAGTCGGCGGTGGCGTCGCCCACGGCCGCGGCGTCGATGTAGAGCGCGATCTCGCCGCGGGCCTCGCCCTCCCGGTCGAGCACGGGGTGGCTGCCGCGGATGGCCAGGCGCGTGATGCCGCCGGCCTTGAACAACCCCATGACGGCTTGGCCGTCGCCGATGCTCTGAGCCGCCGTGCCCAGCACCGGCGTGAAGGCCATCTCGCCCGAGTAGCTGCTGTTGACCAGCGCGCCGCGCAGCCCCTCGGACAGCTCGAACAGCTCGGCCGCGAGCACGTCGCTGGCGCCGCCGACAAAGCGCTGGAAGCGCTCGCGGTTCCAGACCACGTCGGCCTTGCGCTGCTCGTCCTCGCTCCAGGTCTTGTATTGGAACGGGGTCATCCCATCGACCTTGGCCTGCAGCCCCTCATGGGTCAGGCCCTGATCGACGGTGCCGTAGGTGGGCATCCAGGCGAAGAAGTCGGCCTGCGACGCGGCGCGGGCGGCCTCCACCGCGTCGGCCATGACCTGCACGCGCATGGTGTCCTCGAGGTTGCTCGAGAGGAACACGCCGAATCCGGCCATGAAGAGCGCCACCACCGTGGCGATGACGAAGGCGAGCTTGAGCGCGAGCGGCACGCCGTGCATGCGCCGCGATTCAGCGTGGGGGACGCTGTCCATGATTGCCTCGGGGGCGCTCGGCCCGTGGTCAGATGAGGAGCGCAACGGGGATCATTGCCAGCAGCCCCGCGGCCAGATCATCGGCCATGATACCGACGCCGCGCGGCAGACGCTCCAACTGTCGGATGGGTGGAGGCTTCAAGATGTCGAAGGCGCGGAAGGCGCCGAAGGCCACCAGCGCGCCGAGCGGATCCACCGGCCCCGGCAGCAGCGGCAGCAGCGCGATGAGCTGCCCCGCCACCTCGTCCAGCACGAAGGGCCCGGGGTCGCCGCGGCCCCAGTCCTGGTGCGCGCGATTGCCGATGGCGATGCCCACCAGCGTCACCAGCGCGATGAGCGCCAGCCACAGCAACAAGGCAGGCGAGATCAGGCCCGAGGCGCCAGCGGCCTCGTCTGCACCGGCCGAACCGCCGACGCCGGTCGCCTCTCCGGCGGGCAGAGCGCCGGCCCCGGCCTCAGCGCCGCCCGACAGCAGCGGCCCGAGCAGCCCCTCACCCAGGGCCCCGTCGAGGCCGGCCGTGCCCGTGAGCGCCAGGAAGCCCAGCACCGTCACCAGGCTGCCCCAGGTGCCGGGGATCCACGGCAGCATGCCGGCGCCCAGCACCGACCCGGCCAGCCGGCGCAGGCTCGAGGCGCCGGCCGGAGCCGTCATGTGGGCTTCTCGGCCTGCCGCAACACCTGCGCGGCGGCCATGACGTAACGCGCGCCGGAGCTGACCGTCATCAGGAACATGCCCCAGACCAGGGCGTGGGCGATGCCCTCCACCCAGCGCATGGCGTCGGGGTTGGCGGGGCCCACGGAGAGATCGAGCGTGCGCACCAGGAACACGGTGGGAATGGCCGCGCACTGCAACATCATCTTGAGCTTGCCGTCCCAGCGGGCAGGAAAGGCCACGCCGCGGGCCTCGATGAAACCGCGCAACCCCGAGACCAGGAACTCACGGCTGATGATCAGCACCGCCATCCAGACCGGGATGTAGACCCGCGACCAGGGCGCCGAGACCAGGAAGATCAGCAGCCCGCTCACGATGATCTTGTCGACCACCGGGTCGGCGATGCGGCCGAAGTCAGTCTGCATGTTCCACTTGCGCGCCAGGTGGCCGTCGAGGGCGTCGGTGGCCACCGCCAGCATGAAGCTGAGGCCGGTGAGCGCCGGCGCCCAGGGGTCCTCGCCCGAGCAGGTGTCGGTATAGACCAGGTAGGCAAACAGCAGCAGCGCCAGGCCGAAACGGCTCACGGTGATCTTGTTGGGCAGATTCATGGCGCCGGCAAGGCCACCAGATCGTAGCCCTGGATTCCAGTGGTCTTGGCCCGCACGAAGGCGCCGGGCTGCCAGCCGGGCAGTCCCTCGGCCGGCAGGGTCACCAGCACCTGGCCGTCCACCTCGGGGGCGTCGCGCTCGCTGCGGCCGATGGCCAGCAGGCCGCGGCCCTCGGGGTGCGGGATCACCGCGTCCAGCAACAACAGCTCGATCTGGCCTACGCGGGCCTTGTTGGCGGCCTCCAGCCTGGCGCGCTGGGCCTTCATGACCGCCGCCTGCCGGGCCCGGGCCACGTCTGCGGGCACGGCCCCGGGCAGCCCGGCGGCCTCGGTGCCCTGCTCCGAGCTGAACGTGAAGCAGCCCACGCGGTCGAAGGCCAGCTCGGCCAGCAGCGTCTGTAGCTGCTCGAAGCCCGCCTCGGTCTCGCCCGGGAAGCCCGTCAGGATGGTGGTGCGCAGGGTGATCTGGGGCACGGCCGCGCGCGCCATGGCCACCACCTCGCGGATGCGCTCGGGGCTGGTGCCGCGGCGCATGGCCTTGAGCACCGCGGCGTCGCCGTGCTGCACGGGCATGTCGAGGTAGGGCACCACATTGGGCACCTCGGCCAGGGCGGTCATGAGGCCCTGATCGATGGTGGCCGGGTGGGCGTACATGACGCGCACCCAGCGGATGCCCTCCACCTCGCCCAGCGCGCGCAGCAGCTCGGCCAGGCCGTAGCCCAGCTTGAGGTCCTTGCCGTAGTCGGTGCTGTCCTCGGCCACCAGCGTGAGCTCGACCGTGCCGAGTTGGGCCATGGCGGAGGCCTCCTCCACCAGCACCTCCAGCGGCTTGCTGCGCAGCTTGCCGCGGATGTGCGGGATGGCGCAGAAGGCGCAGATGTGGTCGCAGCCCTCGCCCAGCCGCAGGTAGGCCGTGTGCGGCGGTGTGAGCAGGGCTCGGCCCAGGTCGGCGTCGCCGCCCTTGTCGCCGCCACCGGAGAGGCCGGCCGCCGCGCCGGGCCCCACGGCCAGCGCCGGGCCCCCGCTGCCCTCACCCGCGGGGCAGATCGCGCCGGGACCGTGGCCCAGCACCGCGTCCACGATGGAGGGCACGCCGGAGTAGTCGGACAGCCCCAGGAAGGCGTCGACCTCGGGGATCTCCTCGGCCAGCTCGGCCTGGTGCAGCTGGACCAAGCAGCCGGTGACCACCACGCCCGCCAGCTCGCCGCGCCGCTTGAGCTCGACGTATTGGAGGATGGTGTCCACGCTCTCCTGGCGCGCCTCGTGGATGAAGCCGCAGGTGTTGACCACCACCACGTCGGCGTCCTCGGGCTCGGTCACCAGTTGAATGCCCGAGCGCCCCAGGTGCCCGGCCATGACCTCACTGTCCACCAGGTTCTTGGAGCAGCCCAGGGAGACCAGGCACACCGAGCGAGAAGGCGGAGCGGACATGGGCGAGCCGGTTGCGGGCGGTGCGGGCGCCGACGAAGCGCAGCGCGGGGCAGGACGAGGCGGGATTCTAGCCCGGCGGGGCCGCTCGGCGCGCGCGGGCTGCCGCAGGGTGCGAGCGCCCGGGGCCGCGTGGCACCATGGGTCGCCCCCCGAGACCCTGCGAGCCTGCCCATGAACGCCCTGACACGCCTGACCGCCCGCGCCCTCACGCTACTGACCCTCAGCGCCCTGGCGACCCTGGGCGCCTGCGGCTCCCCCGGCGAGGTGGGCGGCGACCACGATCGCGTGGGCCTGGCCTCCGCCGAGCAGCAGCGGGCGCTGCGGGAGGCCGGCGCCGATCCGAGCCTCAACGACAGCTTTCGCTCGGCCGACCTGGATGTGCAGGCCTTCATCGACCGTTTTGAGGGCGAGTCGCGCGAGGTCGCCGTGGAGCGCGACGAGCTGGTGGCCGCCCTGGCCCTGCACCCCGGCGAGCAGCTGGCCGACATCGGCGCGGGCACGGGCCTGTTCCTGGAGCCCTTCAACCAGGCCGTGGGCGCGCGCGGCCAGGTCTACGCCGTCGATATCTCCGAGGGCTTCATGGAGCACATGCAGGCGCGCATCGCCGAGGAGGGGCTGGAGCGTGTGACGCCCGTGCTGTGCGACGACCGCTCCACGGGGCTGGAGCCCGGCAGCGTGGACGCGGTCTTTGTGTGCGACACCTACCACCACTTCGAGCACCCCTTCGACACGCTGCGCTCCATCCGCGAGGCCCTGCGGCCGGGCGGACGCATGCTGATCGTCGACTTCGAGCGCATCCCCGGCGTCACCAAGCCGTGGCTGCTGGAGCACGTGCGCTGCGGCAAGCAGACCGTAATCGCCGAGGTCACCGCGGCCGGCTTCCGCCTGGACGCCGAGCTGGAGATCGAGGGCCTGAGCGAGAACTACGTGCTGCGCTTCGTGCGCGGGGAGTAGGGCGCGGGAGCAACAGCTCCGGCACGGAGCGGCGTCGGGCCACGGCTCGGGTGCGACGCGCTGACGAGATGGGCCGGCGGGCCGGCGGACTCAGCCCCCCGGCGAGGACTCCAGCGTGGATTCCAGCTCGGCGATCAAGTCGTCGAGCTCCGGCGCCGGGCCGGGCAGCAGCCGCCGCAGCTGCCGCGCGTGGGCCAGCGCCGCGGCCATGTCGCGCTCGGCCAGGGCCAGGTCGAGCAGCGTGCCCCAGGCGTCGGGCTCGTCGGGGTCGCGCGCCACGGCCTCGCGCAGGGCCAGCTGCGCCTCGACTGGGCGCTCGAGCTGCAGCAGCGCCAGGCCCAGGTTGAGCGCGGGGCGCGGGTTGTGGGGCAGCAGCTCCGAGGCCCGGCGCAGCGACGGCAGGGCGGTCTGCACCTGACCCTCCTGCGCCAGCAGCAGCCCCAGTGAGTAGTGCAGCTCGCCTTCGTTGGGCGTGTGTGCGATGCCCTCACGCAGCAGCGCGGCAGCCTTGGCGGGGCGACCCTGTCCGTCCATCAGGTGCACCAGGTTGAAGCGCGCCGGCAGAAAAGGCGGGTCGTAGCTGAGCGCGCGGCGGTAGGCCATCTCGGCCTCGTCCTCGTGCCCCGCGCGGGCGGCGAACAGGCCCAGGCGGAAGGCGCCGTCGGGCAGGTCGGAGAGGGCGCGCTCGGTCGCCAGGAACTCGGCCACGGCCGCGCTCAGGGGCTCGACGTCCGCGCGCTCGAACAGCTCGCGCGGCAGGGCCCCGACGCTGCGGGCAGCGGACGCGCGCACAGAGCGCAGCGGGTCTCGCAGCAGCCCGCCGGCGATGACCGTGGCCTGCTCCGCCGGCAACACGTCGAGGGTGGCGCCGGCGGCCGCGCGCACCAGCGGCTCCGCATCGGCGGCCAGCTCGGCCATCAATGCAGGGTCTACGGCGCCGCGATCCACCAGGTGCCCCACGGCGCTGGCGCGCACGATGGCGGAGTGCTCGGGGTCGCGCGCCAGGGCAGCCAGGGCGTCGGCCAGCTCCGGGTCGGCGTCGCCCTGCCGCGCGGCCGCCAGCAACGACGCGAAGTGCGGCTGCCCGATCTGCGACCTCTGCGCGCTCGACTGAGCCCAGTCGGCCACCTGCGCCAGAGACCAGTTGGAGCGCTCAGCGTCGTGGCAGGCGAGGCACGGGTCAGGCACGCCCAGCGCCAGCGACAAGTCGGGACGCGGCACGCGGAAGCCGTGGTCACGGCGCGGGTCCACCAGCATGTAGGTGCGCGCGGGCATGTGGCAGTCGACGCAGGCGCTGCCCTCGCCGCCCTGCTCATGGTGGTGGTGCTCGGGCGTGTCGTAGTCCCCCGGCGTGAGGCTCGGAAAGCGCGGGTCGGCGCGCACGTCGTTGTGGCACTGGATACACAGCGCGTTGCCGCTCGCCCGCAGCGACAGGCCGTGCGGGTCGTGGCAGTCTCCGCAGCGCACACCCTTGCCGTGCATGCGGCTCTGCGCGAACGAGCCATACACAAAGACCTCGTCCAGGATCTGTCCGTCCGGGTAGTAGAGACCCTCACGCAGCAGGCTGGGCGCGTAGGCGTCGAGGTACGCGGCCTGCCCGCGCGGGTCCTCGCTCACCTGGCGTCGCCGGCTGTGGCAGCGCGCGCACAGCGCCACCTGGTCGGGGCCGTTGGGCTCCTGGACGAAGCCGGCCACGGGGGCGTCAGCGCCGACCAGCGCCTCGTCGTATATCGCCCCGGCGGCCACCCAGGCCAAGTGCCCCGAGCCCGGGCCGTGGCAGGCCTGGCAGCCCACGCCCAGCTCCAGCCAGGTGGTGGAGTAGGCATCGCTGGCCGGGTCGTAGCCCTTGTCGTAGGCCGTGGTGTGGCACTCGATGCACATGGCGTTGGCGTTCTGCCCGCGGCCGGCCCAGTGGTAGGCGTCGCCCGGCGGCGGGGCCTGGTCACCCTGCAGATGGAACCAGCGCCGCTGCTCCACGTCCCAGGCCACCTGCAGCGGCTGCAGCCGCCCGCCGGGCGCGTCCACCAGGTACTGCTGCAAGGGATGCACACCGAACGTGTAGCGCAGCTGCAGCTCGACCGGCTCGCCGACCACCTCGTCGGTCTGCACGAAGAACGCGCCGCCGCGACGGGAGAAGCGCGAGGTGGTACCGCCGTGCTCGAACAGCGCGTCGTCGAAGTCGCCCAGCACGGACTCATCGCTGGCCACGGCCATGGCCTGCCCGTGGTGACTGCGCGCGTGCAAGAAGGCCTGCTCCTCGTGGCACTCGCCGCAGGTGTTGGGGTCGACGTAGGCGAGCGGGGCGTGGGTCTCCGGAACGCGCACGTCCGCGGCGAGCAGGGCCGTGGGCGGCGATCCGGGCCCGGGCGACTGCGGCAGCAGCGGCAGTCCGATGGATGGCGGCGGGGCCAGGAGTGCGGCCTGGACCGCGGGGGCTGCGGGCTCGCCCGGGAGTCCGTCGGCAGCTCCGCGCTCGTCGCCCGCCTCACCACAGGCGCAGGTGAGCGCAGCGATCAGAACGAACGGCCAGCGGGTCGCGGGGGTGGACATGGGGTCAGTGTCCGCAACGCGGGTGTCAGGACAAGCGCGGGCCAGATCCGCCTGTCATGCCCACGGGAGACAGCGGTGGCCGCGCAGCAGCCCGCTCGCCTACATCGTCGCGAGAGCCCGCATCATGCCTGCCAGAGCCGAGCTTGATCGAGCGACAGTGCGCACTGGACTCGCCCCTGCACGCTTCCGATGACTCCCGCCTCCAGCTCTTGCACCATCCAAGCGTCCGCGTGCTCCGTCGGTATGGGGTACGGCGCTTCGAGACCGAGCACGCCCGCCGGTCTGAACCCGAACTTCGGATAGTAATCGGGATGACCGAGCACGAAGACCAACGCGACTCCTGACGACGCAAGTTGCTTCAAGCCCGCGTTGATCAATGACCCGCCAACGCCCTCGCCCTGCTGGTCATGGGAGACCGCCAGCGGCGCCAGGATCTGTGCGGGAACACACCGAGGACTGGACGGAATCTGCACGGCGGAGAAGAGCACGTGACCGACGATTCGCCGGTCAGCCTCTGCGACCAGCGAAAGCCGTGGCATGGCCGTCTCATCAGCGAGCAGTGCCGTGACCAGCTCGACGATCTCTGGGCCCTCTTCGTGGCCGAATGCGCTCTCGCAGACACCGAGAATGTCGGCGCGGTCTGCATCTGTTGCGCACCTGACCATCTGACCCTCACGATCCCGACCACCTGACCCTCACTCGGCCTGCTGCCTCACGTTGGGCAGAACGCGTTCGGGCCGATACCCGCGAGGCCAGTATCGCACGCGAGACAAGGGCTGGGCTCAAGGCACGTCGCCAAGCGCCCGGCGCGACCCCCCTGTGACACAGCCGTTACGACACAACAGGCCCCGCATGCGTCTTGATAGGTGACGAGGCCCGCCGCATCCGGCGCCGCCCGCACCAAGGGAGTCCAAGCATGAAGCCCTCGATCCTGCTGTCTGCCGCGGCACTGAGCGCCGCACTGCTCGCCCCGCTGGCCGCCGCGCAACAGACCGCCGCGCAACCGACCGCGGCTCCCCGGGTGCGCGTGGCGCAGACCATGGCGCCCCAGACCCTCGCGCCCCAGACCGGCACGGCTCAGTCCATGCTGCAGCGCGTGAAGCTGGCGCTGACCGCGGGGCCTCGCGCCCCATCGCGGCCCACCCCGACGCCCCTCGGCGGCGACCACCACGACGGCTCCCACGACCACCAGCCGCAGTACGATCCGGGCCCCGACGCGCACTCGGTCGACCTGGCCCTGTGCCTCGACACGAGCGGTTCGATGAAGGGCCTGATCGACTCGGCCAAGGAGAAGCTCTGGGCCATCGTGAATGAGCTGAGCCAGGCCGAGCCCTCACCCACCCTGCGCGTGGCGCTGCTGACCTATGGCAACGACGGGCACGACGAGGCCCAGGGTTGGGTCTCGCTGGATGTGCCGCTCACCACCGACCTGGACCTGATCAGCCAGCACCTCTTTGCGCTCAGCACCAACGGAGGCACGGAGTACGTGGGGCGCGTGGTGTCCACGGCCGTGGAGCAGCTGCGCTGGAGCGGGGCGTCCGACGCCGCGCACATCGTGGTGGTGGCCGGCAATGAGACCGCCGACCAGGACCCCGTGCGGCGCTACCACGAGGTGGCGCGCATGGCCCGCGAGCGCGGCTTCCACCTCAACGCCATCTACTGCGACAACGGCGAGCGCGGCGTGGCCTCCACCTGGGAGGACGTGGCGCTGCTGGGCAGCGGCTACTACGCCGTGATCGATCAGGACCACGGCACCCTGGCCATCGACACGCCCTACGACGGCAAGCTGACCCTGCTCAACGATCAGCTCAACCGCACCTACATCGCCTTCGGGTCCGCGGGAGCCGCTGGGCTGAGCAACCAGGTCGCCCAGGACAGCAACTCCCGCTCGGTCAACCGCGCCAGCCTGGCGGATCGCGTGGCGACCAAGGGCGGCAAGCTCTACAAGTGCGCCTGGGACCTGGTGGACGCCTGCGATTCCGGCGATATCGACCTGGAGACCGTGGCGCCAGAGGACCTGCCCGAGGAGTTGGCCGGCCTGTCGCTGGTGGAGCGCGAGGCGTTCGTGGCCGGCAAGCGGGCCGACCGCGCGCGGGTGCAGGCGCAGATCGCCCAGGTGCACGTGCAGCGCCAGGCCTTCCAGGCCCAGGTGCGCGCCGAGCGCTCGCTCGAAGACGACGACGCCTTTGACCGCGTCCTGCGCGACGCCGTGCGGGCGCAGCTCACGGCCAAGGGCTTCAGCTTCCCGCAGCCGCCGGCGCCCGCCTGCGAGAGCGAGCCGGCCCCACAGTGTGAGTCGCCCAGCGAGCGCGAGCCGGACGGCTGCTGAGCCTCCCATCCCGGGGCTCGGACGTCGGCGCGCCCGGCGTATCATCGGCGGCGACGCGGCAGCTCCCGTGTCGCCGCCGCCACGCTCCCACCCCCGCAGCACGGACCCGCGCCATGAGCACCACCAACGACACCGTCGCCGGCGGCCACGTGCTCGTGGTGGAGGACGACCCCGCCATCCAGCGCGGGCTGATCGACGCCCTGACCTTCGCGGGCTACGAGGCCGAGGGCACGGCCGACGGTCTCGACGCCCTGCAGCGCGCCGGCGCGCGCGCGCCGGACCTGGTGCTTCTGGACGTCATGCTGCCGGGGGCCGACGGCTTCACGGTGCTGGCGCGCCTGCGTGAGCGCAGCCCGCAGCTGCCCATCATCATGGTCACGGCCCGCGGCGCGGAGGAGGATCGCGTGGCCGGGCTCAGCGCTGGCGCCGATGACTACGTGGTCAAGCCCTTCAGCGCCAAGGAGCTGCTGGCGCGGGTGGCCGCCGTGCTGCGCCGCGCGCCCGAGCGCCCACAACACATGCCGCGCTTCGAGGTCATGAGCCGCCGCGTCGACCTGGTGGCGCGTCGCGTGCTGCTGCCCGACGGACGCGAGGCCTCCCTCTCCGAGCGCGAGACCGAGCTGCTGGGCTACCTGGCCGCCGCCGGCCTGCGCCCCGTCGAGCGCGCCGAGCTGCTGCGCCAGGTCTGGGGCCTCGACCCCAAGGGCCTGCACACGCGCACGGTCGACATGCACGTGGCCCGGCTGCGCGGCAAGCTGGGCGACGACGGCGGCGAGCCCGAAGTGCTCCTGACCGTGCGCGGCAAGGGCTACCGCCTGGCCGAAGTGGAGCCCCTTCCGTGAGGAGCATGCGCCGCTGGTGGTGGATGTTCGGCGCGGGCGCCGCGGCGCTGCTGGCCGTGCTGGTGTGGGTCAGCCTGCTGGTGCTCGAGCTGGAGCGCGCCGAGTTCGCGGCCCGCGACCACGCCGCGCAGCAGGAGCGCCTGCGCCTGGCCCTGTGGCGCATGGACTCCTGGCTCGCGCCGCGCCTGGCGCGTGAGGCCGCCCGCCCCTACTTCGAGTACTCGTCCTACTACCCGCAGGAGCGCGCCTACACGCGCATGCTGCAGCCGCTCGACAAGGGCGAGGTGCTGACCGCGTCGCCGCTGCTGACGTTTGGCTCCGAGGTCTTCCCGCTGCACTTCCAGGTGGGACCCGACGGCGTGTTCGGCTCGCCCCAGGGCCCGGAGGGCAACCAGCTGGAGCTGGCGCTGCAGACCTGCATCGGCCCCGACATGGCGCAGACCAACAGCTCGCGCCTGGAGCAGCTGGCCACGCGGGTCGGATACGACGAGCTGCTCGCCGCCAGCGCGCGCTCAGAGGGACGGCTGGCCCAGCCGGTGGCCGAGCAGGAGGCGCCGCCGCCGCCCCCGCCCAGCAACGCTCCGCCCGCCGACGACGCGACGCGCAGCAGTTCGGGACGCAAGCAGCAGACCTTCAAGAACCGGCAGGAGCTGGGCAAGCGCGCCAAGACCGCCCAGCAGGCCATCTCCAACACGCTGCAGCCGAGCGCCCTGGCCGACCTCAGCGCGGCCACCAAGAGCGCGCTCGACGCGGCGCGCGGTCGCGTCGTGGTGGGCCCGCTGGTGCCGATCTGGTTCGACGACGGGCGCGAGCTGCTGTTCGCGCGGCGCGTGCAGGTGGCCGGTCGCACGCTGGTGCAGGGCCTCACCGTCGACTGGCCCGTGCTGCGCGACGCGCTGCTGGCCGAGATCACCGACCTGCTGCCGCTGGCCTCGCTGCGCGCGCGCGGGGATGCCGACATTGGCGGCCTGGAGCTGGCCACCGTGCCCGCGCTGCTGGTCACGCCCGAGCCGCCGAGCAGCGGGCCGTCCGGCATGACGCCCGCGCGCTGGACCCTGGCCCTGGGCTGGATGGCCGCGCTGCTGGCCGCCGGCGCCGCGGGTCACAGCGTGCGCGCCACGCTCGAGCTGGGCGAGCGCCGCAGCCGCTTCGCCACCGCCGTCACTCACGAGCTGCGCACGCCGCTGACCACCTTCCGCATGTACAGCGAGATGCTGGCCGAGGGCATGGTCAGCGACGAGACCGCCCGCAGCGAGTACCTGCACACCCTGCGCGACGAGTCCGAACGCCTCTCACGACTGGTCGAAAACGTGCTGGAGTACGCGCGCCTGGAGGAGGGCCGCACCGCGCCGCGCGCCACGCAGCAGAGCGTGGGCGAGCTGTTGGAGAGTCTGCGCCCCGACCTCGAACGACGCGCGCTGGCCGCGGGCATGCAGCTCTGCATCGAGACGAACGACGCGACCGAGACCGCCGTCTCGTGCGACCCCACCCTGGTGGGTCAGGTGCTCTTCAACCTGGTGGACAACGCCGCCAAGTACGCCGCCGACGCCAGCGACCGCCGCGTGCACCTGCGCGCGCAGGTCTCGGGCGCCAACCTGCACCTGACCGTCCGCGACCACGGCCCCGGCATTCCCGCCAACGCTCGGCGCGCCGTCTTCCGCCCCTTCGAGCGCCGCGGACCGGACGCCGTGCCCGGCGTGGGACTCGGCCTGGCCCTGTGCCGCGGGCTGGCCCGTCGCCTGGGCGGCGACCTGGACCTGGACGACACCGGCGGCCAGGGCGCGAGCTTCCGGTTGGTGTTGCCGCTGATGACGGCGGGTTGAGCTACACGGGCGCTTGTACGCTCAGCGCGAGGCGGGCGCGGAGCTGGCCCAGTCCCAGGAACGATCCAAGGCGCCCCGCAGGCGCAGCGCGAGCGGCAGGAACGCGGCCTTCGACGCCTCGACGCCGCCGTCGGGACCCAGGGCGTAGGTGAGCTGGGGCGACTCGCGCAGGGTGATCAGCGTGGCGATCAGCTCGCCCGTGTCGCCGTCAAGGAAGTGCGCCTCGATGCCCAGCGCCGGGAGCTGGCCCGAGGGCTCGCCCCCGAGCACATCGATCAGCCCCACCAGGCGCGGCTCGGTGACCAGGTCGGTGACGGTCATCTCCATCACCAGCACGCCCTCGTCGGCCTCGCTCACCACCTGGTAGCGCGGCTCGAGCCCGCTGCGCATGGCCAGGCTGAAGCCCTCCGCCGCCTGGTTCACGCGCTCGACCGTGGAGAGCCGCGCCAGCCGCCCCGTATTGGACGTGAAGTGGAGCGGGCCGATCTTCACGGCCTCGATGCGCAGGCGCTGCGACAGCGACGAGATCCAGGTGACCTGATCGGCCGTGCGCGTGACGACGTAGCGTGGCGGCGGCTCGGACTCCACCGTGACGCAGGCGGGCAAGTAGCAGAGGGCCAGCGCCAGCAGCGCCAGACGGGGACAGACGTGCGAGGTGGTCATGGCGCCATGGTGCGGGCGCGCGGGGCCCCGCTCAAGCACAGGCGGGCACATCTGGCTTGCGCCCGCCGCCCGGGCAAGATAAGACATGCGATCGATTCTCAAGAAGACCCCCGGCGGCCGACGCGCCGCCTGACCCGCAGCCTCGCTCGCCCGTCCCGCCTCGCACCCTGACGCACCGCGTCGTGCGGTTCCTCGCCCGCCCCAACCCGGCGCGCAGTGCACGCCATCGCGCCGCCCTGCTTCGCGCCGCCCACAGGAGCTTCGCCATCTGGCCCGCCCTGGCACTCTGCCTGGCCACGCTGATGAGCCAGCCCGCGGACCCGCTCGACGAGCGCAAGCCGCTGGTGCTCACGCCCGGCGAGGGCTTGAGCTGGAACGGCCTGACCTTCGAGGCGCTCTGGTCGCAGGATCTGCTGGGCAACGTGTCGGGCGGCGCCAGCACGGGCTGGAGCCGAGGGCGCAAGCTGGACCTCTCGATCCGGGCCGACCTCGACCGCGCCGCCGACATGCCGGGGGCCACAGCCTACGTGAGCTGGTACGCCACGGGCGGCGGACCGCTCTCGGCGCGCAGCGGCGATCTGCAGGTGGCCTCCAACATCGAGGGGCCGCGACGGTCGATCCTGGCCGAGCTGTGGTTCGAGCAACGCCTGGCCGATGACGCCCTGCGCCTGAAGCTCGGCAAGCTCGACGCCAACAGCGAGTTCGCCACCACGCAGCACGGCGGCGAGTTCCTCAACAGCTCCTTCGGCTTCAGCCCCACCGTGTTCGCGCTGCCCAGCTATCCCGACCCGGCCTACGCGGCCCTGGCGGCGTGGCGCGCCGTCCAGGGGCTGCAGCTCAAGGCGGGCCTGTTCGACGGATCGACCGCGGCCGGCAAGGACACCGCAGCCACGGCGTGTCCAGCGTGTGGAGTTCGCCCGTGGAGCGCTTCGCCGTGGGCGAGGTCGAGCTGACCTGGGGTGACGAGTTCAGCGGCCGCGCGTCCCTGGGCGCCTGGCGACACGGCGGCAGCTTCACGCGCTTCGACGGCGGCCGCGAGCGCCACACCACCGGCACCTATCTCATGCTGGAGCAGGAGCTGTGGTCGGCGCCCAACGACAGCGGAGGCCGGCAGTCCGTGGCCAGCTTCATGCAGCTCGGGCAGGCCGACGCAGACCTGACCGTGTTCGAGACCCACCTGGGCGGCGGCGTGACCTGGAGCGAGTTCGTGCCCGACCACATGCTGGGCCTGGCCGTGACCCGCGTGGAGCTGAGCGACGAGCCCGGCGCCGCCCTGAGCGAGGACCACGAGACCGCCATCGAGGCCTTCTGGCGCTGGCAGGCCAGCCCTCGCCTGGTGCTCAAGCCCGACGTGCAGTACATCGTGCACCCCGGCGGCGCCGGCCTGGATGACGCGCTGGTGGTGGGCCTGCGCGCAGAGTGGCGGCTGTAGCGGCCGCCTCGCCGGCAGCCAGCCTCAGCGCTCCAGGTAGCCCAGCTCGGCCAGCGCCTGCAGGGTCTCGGGCGACAGCTCGGCCTGGGCCGGCCCGCCGCCGGTGACGCGGTAGAACTGCACCAGCGCCTGCAGCTGCTCGGTCAGACGCTCGACGTCGCGCGGGCGGCTGGCGGCGAGGTCGTGCTGCTCCGTCGGATCCTTGCGGCGGTCGAACAACCACGCGGGCTGGATCACGGGGTGCGTGACCCAGGCCTCGGGGTCGCCCAGGATCAGCTTGGCGTCCTGGTGATAGAGCGCCCGCGCGCGCGCCACGGGCGTGTCCAGATCGAGCAGCACCGGCGACGGTGGCGGCGCGTCCGGGTCTCCGCGCAGCAGCGCCAGCAGCGAGCGGCCCTGCATGGCGTCCGGCGCCGGCACGTCCAGCAGCTCCAGCAGCGTGGGCGCCACGTCCAGCAGCGAGACGCGCCGGCTGACGCGACCCGGCGCGAGCCCCGGCGCCACCACGATCAAGGGCACGCGCACCTGCTCGTCCCACAGCCCGAAGCCGTGCCCCACTCCCGACACCGCGCCGAGGTTGTGTTCGCCCAGGGTCTCGCCGTGATCCGAGAGCACCACGATGATGGTGCGCTGCGCCACGTCGGCCGACTCCAGCCGATCGATGAGCCTGCCCAGCAAACCGTCCATGCGTCGGATGGCGCCGTCGTAGATGTCGCCGAGCTCGCGCTGCTCGAGCGCGTCGTAGGGCTCGTCCCGCTGGCGCTCCAGCGTGCGCAGGGGCACCGCGCCCTGGCCCTCCGGGGGCGCGCCGTAGCGCGAGCGCTCGCTCCCCGCGCGATAGTCGTGGATGGCGTAGGTCTGCACAAACAGGAAGAACGGCACCTCGCGCCGAGCGCCGATCCACTTCAGCATCGCCGGCCAGCCCAGGGCGACGACGCGCTCCGCGTGCGCGCCGCCGCGGGCGCTGTCCTCCATCATCCACTCGCGCTCGGCCTGGGTCACCGGCCGCGCCGGATCGTGCAGGCCGTAGGACCCGAAGCCGTGGTGGAAGCCATAGTCGGGGCTCAGGTAGCCACCGCCCGTGAAGGCGCGCGTGGCGTACCCGCGCGCGCGCAGCAGGTCGGCCAGCAGCGGCACCTTGGATGTGTCGAGCGCGTGCCCCGGGTGCACCACGCCGTGACCCAGCGGGTGCATGCCGCTGAACAACGTGGCGTGTGAGGGCAGGGTGTAGGCCGAGACTGAGAGCACGTCCTCGCACAGCACGCCGGCGGCGGCCAGCTGGCGCAGACGCGGCGTGGTGTCGCGCTCGTAGCCGTAGGCGCCCAGGCGGTCCGGGCGTGTGGTGTCGAGCGAGACGATCACGAGGTTGGGGCGCGTGGCCCCGGACTCGCAGTGCAGCTCGGGGATGTCGACCACCAGCGCGCCGGGCCCCGCGTTGCTGAGGGTCAGGGTGCCGGTGCGGCCCGCCAGGCCGGAGAGCGGCAGGCGCTGCTCGCGCCAGCGGCGGCGGGAGCCCTGCACCGCCACGCGCAGCAGCTCCTGGGGCTCGCGGCGGCCAGAGCCCGCGCCCGCGCCTTCGGTCCAGGTCAGCACCAGCTCGGCGGGCTCGCGCTCGCCGTCGGGCTGGGGGCCCACGGCCAGAGTCAGGCGCGTGGCGTCGGCGGGCAGCACCACGGGCAGGCGCTGCTCACCGCCGGGCGCCAGCACCCAGCCCGGACGGACCTCGCGGTCGAGCTCGATCGGCGCCAGCTGGCCCGCCTCCGCCTGGGCCAAGGCGTTCTTGGCGGTGGCCCAGGGGCGTACCTCGATGCGCTCCAGCAGCACGTCGCCGTCACGCGCGCGCACGACGAGCCAGGCGGCGTCGTGCTCCGGCTGGATGGTCGCTTCGACGAAGCCCGCGCGCTGCGACACGGGGGTGAGACGACGCAGGCCGCTGCGCTGATCGGGCCCGGCCAGCAACCGGGGCGCCTCTCCGGCAAAGTGCAGCGTCACGCGGTAGCTGGCGTTGGGCAAGGTCGCCAAGGCGTGCTCCCAAGACCCATGCTGCTTGAGGGCAACATCGAGCGGCTGCGCCAACAGCGGCGCGAGGCGCGTCTTCGCCGTGGCGGTCGCCAGCGGCAACACTCGGCGCCGGCCCGGCCCAACGCTCGGCCGCGACGCGGGGTCGTGACGCGACGCCTCATCACCACACGACAGCAGGCACAACAGCGTCAACGGAGCGGCGAGCAAAGGCCAGCGCGAGGACATCTCTAGCCGTCCCCCAAGTAGCCCAACTGCAGCAACGTGTTGAGCAGCTCGGGGTCCAGCTCCGCCGTGCTGTCGTGCCTGCGCAGCGGCGGGTGATCCTGGAGCCAGCGGTCGAGCGCGCGCGCCAGCTCGGCCGCCCGCGCCGGCTGCTCGGACAGCACGTCCGCGGTCTCGCCGGGGTCGCTGGAGCGCTGGAACAGGCCGCCGGCGCTGGGTGGTTGCTGCTCCCCGCGGGTGCGCCCGACCACCAACTTGTAGCCGTCGCGCAGCACCGCGTGGGCGGAGCTGGCGTGCTGGCTCACGCGCAGCACGTCGCCGTCGCCTGCGCTCAGCGAGACGAGGCTGCGACCGGCGAGCGGCTCGGGCGCGGGCAGGCCCAGCACGTCGAGCACCGTGGGCACCACGTCCACTCCAGCGGCCGGCGCCGCGTTGCGCCCGCGCCTCTGGGCGCCGGGCCAGCTCACCAGCAGGGGCACCTTGAGTACCGCGTCAAAGAGCGTCTTGCCGTGGCTGATGTGGCCGTGCTCAAACAGGTGCTCGCCGTGGTCGGAGGTGATGATGACCAGGCGATCTTCGGGCGGAACCAGCGCGCCCAGCTCGGCCAGGAACGCGCTGACCACGTCGTCCAGGCGCCGCACCGCCGCGTCGTAGCGGCGGTTGACCTCGCGCACCTCGGCCTCGCCGCTCGGAATCAGGCCGTTGCTCAGGCGCCCGAGCACGCCGTCGTCCAGGTGCAGCCCGGCCAGGGGGCCGTCGTAGGGCGCGTCCAGGTCGGCAAAGCGCGTGTCCGGCGCCCAGGGCGCGTGGGCGCGGTAGGTGTGCAGAAACAGGAACACGGGCCGGTCGTCCCCGCGCTCGGCCAGGCGTGACAGCGACGCGCTCCAGTCGGAGGCCTGGGCCGGCTGTACCTCAAAGACCTCGAAGCCCCGGTCCATGCCGAAGGCCGGCGACACGAAGCCACCCTCGGTCTGGGCAAAGGTGTCGTAGCCCTCGGCGCGCAAGCGCTCGGCCAGCGTGGTCGTGGCGCCGTCGAGCGCCGCGGGAAAGGCCAGCAAACCGTGCTGTCGCGTCGACAGCCCCGTGAGCAGCGTGGCCGTCGAGGGCAGGGTCCAGTTGCTGTCGGAGACGGCGTCCTCGAACAGCTCGGCGGACGCGGCGGCCCATGCGTCCAGGCCGGGCGAGGTGTCGCGCTCGTAGCCATAGCAGCCCAGGCGATCGGCGCGCAGCGTGTCGAGCTGGATCAACACCACGTGCGGCCGGCCGCCGCGTCCACTCGCGCTGCCCAGGGGAGCGCCGGAGAACAGCCCATCGGCCAGGGCCAACACCGGCGTGACGCCCGGCGCGAGGGTGGCCACGGGCTCGGCGGACAGCTCGAGCGCGACGCGCTGCCCGGACACGGAGCGCAGATCGACGCGCACGCCCACGAAGCGTCCGCGCTGCCTGACGACGTGCGAGGACAGCTCATGGCGCGCGCCGTCGGCAGTGATGGCCGTGACCGTCAGCGCCACGGGCGCCTCGCCGGAGACGACGTGCAGCGCGCGACCGTCCGGGTCCTGACCCAACAGCCGCGGCTGCACGCCCAGCGTCAGCTCCAGGGTCTGAGCGCGCAGCTCCCGTGACGGCCAACGCAGCCGCGTCGGCACCGGCAGCAGCAGCGCGCGCCGGGTCTCGCTGTTCAGCGTGAGCTGCGTGGTGCCCAAGGCCACGGCGTCGCGCGCAGGTGGCGGCGGCTCCGCAGCGTGGGACGACAGCAGCGTGGCAGCGGCCGGCCTGACGCCGATGGCCGTCAGCAGCCCCTCGTTGCGTTGCCACCAGAACGTCAGTCCGCTGGCCGCGTCGCGCCAGACGTTCGAGAAGCCGGTCACGCGCAGCGGCTTCAGCTCCTCGCCCGCGTAGCGCAGGCTGGGCCGTTGCCCCCCCAGCCAGAGCCGCGCGACGGGCGCGGCCTCCCAGATCAGCGCGCCGTCGGGGATGTCCACGCCGGGGAACTCGCGCTCGCGGAACACGCCCACGCGATGCCACTGCTTGGGCTGCACCATGACGGCCAGTTCGCCCGGCCCTCCCGTGACGTCCAGCGGCAAGGCCGCCAGGCGCCCGCCCTGTTCATCGAAGATGCGCGCGTCGCCCAGCACGTCGAGCAGGAGCTGGCCTGAGGACCACGCCGGCGGCGAGGGCTCGGGCCTGCACGACGACGCCACGAAGAGCACGGCGGCGAGCACGGCGAGGGCGATTCGGGAGCCGGTCATGGGCGGCTCAACATAACCCGAGCCACCGTGTCACGGCACGGCGGCACGGCGGCACGGCGGCACGGCGGCACGGCGGCACCAGCGGCACCGGCGGCACAGCGGCACGGCACGGCCGCCTGCGGCGCAGCGCGGGGCGGGCGCTCACGCCACTGCGCGCGCAGCCGGGAGATGCCACGGTCAGGCTAGCCGTCCTGGGACAGCCCGCCTGCCGCCCAGTCGTCCTCGCCGGTGGCGGCGCGCGTGTTGCCGCCGCCGACCGTGGCGTGGGCGCCCGCGGCCACGTTGGAGCGCCCACCGCTGACCGAGCTGAAGTCGCCCGAGGCCAGGTTGCCCTCGCCCTCGTCGCCGCCGCCGCCGCCGGACACGGTGGCCATCAAGCCGCTGGCCAGATTCTGCGAGCCGCCCAACACGACGGCGTAGTCGCCGGACCCGGAGCCCTCGGGGCCCGCGCGATTCGCGAGCCCCCCCACCACCACGGCCAGCTCGCCCTGCGCGCGGTTGGAGTCGCCACCGACGACCACGGACCCGAAGCCGCTGGCGTGGCCCTGCACGCCCCCGAGGCCCACCGCGGTGGTCCCCGCGGCCGTGACCTGATTGCCACCCAGCACCACGGAGGTGATGCCCTCGGCCACGTTGCTCTCGCCGCCGCAGACGTGGGCGTACTCCCCCGGCACGGTGTTGTAGGCGCCACCCGAGGCCGTGGCCAGCATGCCCGCGGCGCAGTTGTAGCCGCCGCCCAGCACGGCGCTGCCCTCGCCCGAGGCCACGCACTCCTGGCCGCCCAGCACCGCCGAGCGCAGGCCGCTGCAGGTCTGGTCGTAGCCGCCGGCTGCGCTGGAGTAGGGCGCCAGCACGCGGTTGGCGTCGCCCGCCACCAGGCCGCCGAAGCTGGGGTAGCTGTGCTCCTTGCCGAGCACCAGGTTGTGAGAACCGGTGCGCAGCCAGGGGCCGGCCAAGCGCGGCTCGTCGTAACCGATGATGAGGTTGCCCAGGCCGTTGGTGCGCGTGAGCACGGGCTGCACCGCGAACGGATCGCCGCGGTTGCCGTTGGTGCTGCCCTGGCCGCTGACGATCTGCAGGTTGACACCGCTGAGACGCACGGTCTTGCGCTTGCCCCCCGCGCCGTCGTCGAGCCAGACCACCGAGAGGTGCGGCAGGAGCTGGTCGAGCGCCGCGGCGCCGACGGAGGCCTGGCCGACGGGGCCCAGCCCGGCGGCGCGGCGCGGAGCGGGCTGCGCCTGCGTGTCGGCCATGCTGAGCGGCTCGGACGCCGTCGGCGTGCTGTCGCCGTCGCGTACAAACACGCCGCGCCGCGACCAGAACAACACGTCGCCCGTCGCGTTGTGCAGCACCAACTCGTCCGGCTGCGCGCCGTCCATGTCGACGCGCTCGGCCCAGACTCCGACGCCCTGGTCGGACAGACCCAACACATCCGTGGCCTCAAACAGGTGTCCGCTGCCATCGCCTAGCAAGGCCAGGTTGGCCTCGCGCGAGACCAGGTACAGGTCAACGTGCCCGTCGCCGTTCAGGTCGCTCAGCAACAGCTCGAGCGCGTCGACCCGCGGGAGCGCCTGGCCCAGCGCCGCAAAGCGCCCCGCGCCCAGGTTGACGGACACGCTCAGCGAACCCTCAGCGCTCATGAGCAGCTTGTCGGGCAGACCATCGGCGGTGAGGTCGACCAGCCGCAACGCAGGCATCCGGGTCCGCGTCGGTGCGGCCGCGGGCGTCGGCGCGCGCGTCGGCACGGGCGTCAGCGCCAGCAACGGAAACAGGGCACAGGCTGACAACAGCAGGGCAGACCACATGACAGGACCTCGGGCATGGGAGCACAGCGGCCCGCCGGGGAGGGGCGAGCGCTGCGTCAGTCTAGCTCCCTCCCGTCACAGCGGGAGCGAGGGCGGGGCCCAGCACAGAGCCCAGGCGCGGCCACCCGGCGGAAATCAGCCGCCATCCCGAACGAACGGGCTGCCCACGCACCCTCTCAGGGTCGTGAGCTCAAGCGCGTCCGGCCCTCGCCAGGCAGCGTTACGGCGTCGTGAGCTTGAGCGCGTTGCTGGCCATGATCGCGTCGGCGAACAACCCGTCCACGTCGCACCACCACTGCGCGTAGATCTCCGTACCGGGCGGGACGCCCAGAGGCCAGCTGCCCGACAGCGCCAGCTCCAGCGCGATCGTATCGGCCGGAAGGCTCACGACGACCTCGGGAGCAGGCACGAGCGTGCCGCCATGGAACGGCGCGTTGGTCGAGCTGAAGCCCAGGATGAGCAAGGCGGTGGTCATCGTCCCCCCGATCTGAAAGGGCAGCAGCAGGGTGAAGTTGTACCCGGCGCCCGGCTCCAGGGTGGAGTTCCCGCTGAACTCAGGTGTGCCGGCGTAGGGCCACTGACCCTGCAGCCCCAAGCCCAGGTCGTCGATGGCGCCGCACACGCCGGTGCTGGCGCACACGCCCAGGGGGTTGGCGAGAGCCGCCTGCAGCGCCGCCACCGTGATGGGCGTGCCCTGGTTGGCGCCGCCGCCGCCCGTGCTGCAGCCGGCGTTGGTGTGCACGCCAATGGCGGCGTTGGCCTGCTCCCAGATGATGGGCGAGCCGCTGTTGCCGCCGGTGGTGTCGGCCTGGTACTGCAGCACGCCGCCGTTGTTGATGAACGGGCCCACGTGCGTCTGCTGCACCTGGTTGTAGGTCGAGTTGGGCGTGTTGTCCGTGCCGTGGCCCGTGATGCGGATGTCGTTGCCCGCCACATCCGGCGGATTCACCAGGGCAAACGCGTCACCCTGAGCCTCGAAGGCCGACAGCCCCGTGACCGAGTTGTCGACCGTGCCGAAGTAGAACCAGTCGTTGCCGAAGGCGTTGTTGGCCTGCTTGCTGGCGCTGTTGATGGCGTACTGATCGCTGGGCGGCGGGTGCACCCAGGAGCCGCTGCCCGTGCTGAAGGGCACGTTGAACTCCACCATGGTGTTGCCCGTGCCGCAGTGCCCCGCGCTCAGAAAGCACTTGGCGCAGTCCTGGATCATCCAGGCCGTGCAGCCGCTGGGCAGCAGGCGCGCCACGCGCGGGTCGTCGCTGGGCACGCGGTCGTCGACGGGTCCGCACTGGCTCTCGTACCCGGCCAGGGGCGTGCCCACGTCCAGGCCGCCCACCGTCACCAGGTTGCCGCCGGTGCCAGGCGACGCGATCAGGTCGAGCTGCACGCCGCTGCCGTTGAACCAGGCCGTGCCGTACTCCCACTCCAGCAGCTGCTGGGCGTTGAGCGTCTGCTGGGCCCCGTCGCGCAACGAGGTCAGGCGCAGCACGCTGCCGCTGCCATCGAAGGGATTGCCCGCCAGGTGCACCTCATCGAACAGCACCCGCAGGCTGGCCACGGCGGGGTGCTCCACCACCATGCTGGCGATGACGCCGCGGGTGGCGCCGGTGTTCAGCACCCAGCCGCTGCTCTGGACGTGAGCGACCGAGAAGAACTGGGGCTGTGGCAGCTGTGCCAGGGCGGGGCCCGAGAGCGCGACCAGGACGATCAGGGTGCGAAACAGCATGGGGAGCCTCCGATCTCAAGTCGACACGCGCGCGAAGCAGCCTTCGGGAGAGCGCGCGCCGGCGACCGCTGGATTCTAGCCCGGCCATCGCTCCCCAGGGGGCGCCGCCCCACGCGGGAGCCGCCGCCAAGAGCCCTCTGCCCCCTCACTGGCGCCACGCCGCCGGGAGCACGCGCCCTCCTGCCTGTGACAAAAGGCGCATCTGTGATACGACTATTGGCATGAACCTCAAGCTGCACACCGATTTCGGCCTGCGGGTGCTGATGTACCTGGCCCATGCCGGGCGCAAGGCCACGGTGGCGGAGATCGCCAACAGCTTCGCGATCTCGCGTCATCACCTGCTGAAGGTGGCGGCCGACCTCTCACGTCATGGCTGGGTGCGCACCATCCGCGGACGCAGCGGCGGCGTGGTGCTGAACGTCGACCCGTCCAGCATCGACGTGGGCGAGGCCGTGGCCCTGCTCGAAGGGCGCACGAACATGCTTGAGTGCGTCGGCACCCCCGAGGTCTGCCGCCTGGAGCCGGGCTGCCGCCTGCGCAGCCGACTGATCCAGGCCGAGCAGGCCTTCTTCCACGCGCTCTCCGGCGTGACCGTGGCCGACCTCGTGCGCCGCCCCGGCACACAGCACGGGCTGGCTGCGCTGTTGGACGACCAGCCCGGCGGCTAGCGGCGCCTCAGCGATCACCCTCGGCGCCCTCGACACGAAACGTCAACACGCAGGGGTCGTGGTCGCTGGCGCCGTCGTGAGCGACCGAGTTGAGATGCATCACGCCGTAGTCCAGGTGCTCGGGCCCACCCGCCGCCGCGGTGAAGCCCGGGCTCACCAGCATGTGGTCGAGAGCCTGGGCGTTGCCTTGGTAGATGTAGGTCCAGCGCTCACCTGCGGGCAGTGAGTCGGTCAGGTTGCGTAGGGCGCCGTCCTGCACCAGGCGACCCAAGGGCGCTGAGAACTGGAAGTCGTTGAAGTCGCCCAGCAGCACCACGCGCGCGTTGGGGTCGAGCGCCAGCAGCTCGTCCACGAAGCTCGACAGCACCTCGGTTTGCAGCAGCCGCAAGCGCTCGCTGGGCCGCTCGAAGGGCTGGGTCATGCCGAACAGCGGCGTGTCGCCGCCCTTGCTGCGCAGGTGGCACGAGACCACGAACAGGGGCTCTCCGCCCATGGAGAGCTCCAGCGCGAGGGGCACGCGGCTGCGGTGCCAGGCGCCGTGGTCGGGCGCCACCCGGCCCGGGCTGTGGGAGAGGCGCGGCGCGCCGTCGCTGCCGGCCTGCACCTCGACCGCCACGTCGCTGCCCCCACCCGGGCGCTGCACGGCCGCCAGCGCGCCGTCGTTCCGCACCAAGAAGGCCACACGGATGTTGCCGCCGGGCTGCCCGCCATCGGCGCCGTCGCGCGGGGCCAGCTCAAAGGCGCGATAGCCGGGGCCACCCGCCGCGTCGATGGCCGCGATCAAGGCGTCCAGCGTGGCCGCCGCGCTGGTGCTGCCGTCGTCGTCGGGGCCGCTGCCGTCCTGCACCTCCTGCAGCGCCACCAGGTCCGGGCCGCCCAGATCCTGGGCGATGTGTCGGCCCAGCCGGGCCATGCGCGCCGGATCGCTGGCGGGCGAGAGGTTCTCGACGTTGTAGCCCACCATGCGCGCGTGACCGACCGGCACCGGACCCAGCCCGACGCGGGTGTCCGCCGCGACGTCAGCGTCCGGCGCCAGCACGGCGGGCGCCGGCTGGGTCAGCATGATCTTGGGGTTGCCGTAGCTGTAGGACATGACGCCCACGAAGGGCCCGTCGAAGCGCGCGCCTGCGTCCACCTGCGGCACCGGGAAGTCACCGTCCAGCCAGCGACCGCCTTGGACCATGACGCGTTCGGGGTTGAAGTCTCCCTCGGCGATGACCAGCGCCACGCCGGCCAACGACTCGCTGGCCGCGCCGGCGTCGGGCAGCAAGACCAGCTCGCCGTACTTGGAGGTCGCGTCCACAGCCAGGGCGTCCGGCAGCGCCACACGCATGCCCTCCAGCGACTCGAAGAAGTCGATCGCGTCGGAGCCCGGGTCGAAGGGGCCGGGTCGGCTCCCGATCGAGCCCCGTGTGTCGTCGTCGATGCTGCCGGCGGGCACCGCCCGCCCCTGCGCTCCCAGCAGCACCGGCCGGGGCAGCGCCCGCCGCCCCAACAGCTCGGCGGGCGAGCTGGCCATGAGCGTCGTGAAGCGCAGGTTGCTGTCCACGCCGCCGGGGTTGTACTCCTTGAGCCGCCCGGCCACGCGCAACAGATCACCCGGCGCAGGCCGCGGTCCGTCATCCAGCCGCACGAAGAGGGCCTCCGAGGTGAGCGGGCTGCTGTCCTCGTCGCTGGGCGCCGACTGCAGCGTGATCAGCGCATGGCCCGTCGCGCTGTCCCGGGCCACGCTGGTGACGATGCCGGTCAGGGTCACCGACTGCCCCGCCAGGCTGGAGGCGTGCGCGCGACCCTGGACATCGCAGATGCGCGCCGCGGGCTGAGCCAGAAGGGGCGCGGACAAGCACAGCAGCAGGACGACGATCTTCATGGGCGGCATGGTCCCACGCTGCGCCAGAGTGAGCCAGCCCGACCCGGACCCGTGGGCAACGCGTGGAGAACCCGGGAGCCGCCGTGGAGATCGGCCAGAAACCCACGCCCGAAGCGATCTGCGTGGTATCCGGGTGCGCGGTCGGGCTGATAGCCTCGACCCCGCGCTGCACGCGAGGCCGCCGGGACGGCCGCGCTCGACACCGCCGCGCGCCCCACAGCTCGCACAGGAGAGCCGCGATGAACCGCGTCACCCGCATCTACATGGTGGGCGCCCACAGCACGGGCAAGACCACCATGGCCCGCTGGGTCCGAGACGCCTACGGCCTGCCCATGATCAGCGAGGTGGCCAGGGGCGTGCTGGCCGAGATGGAGTCCGCGCTCGACTCCATCCGCTCCAACGTCGACGTGGTGGACCGCTACCAGCGCGAGGTCTTCCTGCGGCAGCTCGCCAGCGAGATGGAGCAGCCGGGCAGCTACGTCAGCGACCGCTCGTTCTGCAACTTGGCCTACGCCGCCAGCCACAGCACGATCCTGGCCGAGCTGGCGCGCGACCCGCGCCTGACGAACTACATGGACAAGGTGCGCCAGGGCCTCGTGTTCTTCGTGCGGCCGCACCGCGAGCTGATGACCGAGGACGGCGTGCGCGAGAGCGCCAACTGGGACGAGATCGTGCGCATCGACGGCATGGTCAAGTTCATGCTGGAGTGGTTCGACGTGCCCTACATCCCGGTGGCGTCGCTGGCCATGCAGGAGCGTCAGCGCCTGATGGACCGCGTGCTCTCGCTGCACGGCATGGGACGCGCGGGCCCCGCCTGCCAGCTCGACGCCGCGCCCGGCGCCAGGTCATCCTCGCCCAGCGCCCGGGGCGCCACGCCCGGCGACGACGCACCCGGCGCCGCTGCGCCTGCCTCGCGCGGCCAGCGCAGCCCCGCTGATCAGACGTCATGACCGAGCGCCTGTTCGGCCTCGCGGGCGTGGTGATCTTCCTGGGCGCCTGCGTGGTGCTGAGCAAGGACCGCAAGTCCATCGACCGCCGGGCCGTGCTGAGCGGCCTCGGGCTGCAGCTGCTGCTGGCCCTGTTCGTGTTGCGCACGCCCTTCGGCGAAGGCGCCTTCAAGTGGCTGGGCGACAAGGTCACGACCCTGCTCAACTACACGCTCGAGGGCGCCGGCTTCGTGTTCGGCTACCAGAACGTGGGCCCGAACAGCCAGATCGGCTTCGTGTTCGCGTTCGAGGCGCTCTCGACGATCATCTTCGTCAGCTCGCTGTTCACCATGCTCTACCACTTCGGCGTGCTGCAGTTCGTGGTGCGCGTACTGGCCGTGTTCATGATGAAGGTCATGCGCGTGTCCGGCGCCGAGAGCCTGTCGAGCGCGGCCAACGTATTCATGGGCCAGACCGAGGCCCCGCTGATCATCAAGCCGTACTTGGCCAAGCTCACCAAGAGCGAGCTGATGACGCTGATGGTGTCCGGCATGGCCACCATCGCCGGCGGCGTGCTGGCCGTGTACATCGGCATGGGCGTGGACGCCACGGCGCTGATCACCGCCAGCGTCATGGCCGCGCCGGGCGCCATGGTCATCGCCAAGATCCTGCAGCCCGAGACCGAGGACCCCCTGACCCGCGGCGTGGTGCGCATCGAGGTCGAGAAGACCACGGTCAACTTCGTGGACGCCATGGCGCGCGGCGCCGGCGAGGGCATGAAGCTGGCCATCAACGTGGCCGCCATGCTGATCGCCTTCCTGGCCATGGTGGCCCTGGTGGACGGCATGCTCGGCTTCATGAGCGAGGGCCTGACCCTCAGCAGCATCCTGGCCAAGGTGTTTGCCCCGGTGGCCTACCTGATCGGCATTCCCGGCGAGCACACCGAGGCCGTGGGTTCGCTGCTGGGCACCAAGCTGGTGCTGAACGAGTTCGTGGCCTTCGCCAACCTCGGCACCATGGAGGAGTTGCCCCAGCGCACCAAGGTGCTGGCCACGTTTGCCCTGTGCGGCTTTGCCAACCTGGGCTCCATCGGCATCCAGCTGGGCGGCATCGGCGCGCTGGTGCCCGAGCGCCGCGCCGACCTGGCCAAGCTGGCCTTCCGCGCCCTGTTCGGCGGCTTCCTGGCCAGCCTGCTCAACGCCTCCATCGCCGCGGTGGTCATGGCATGAGCTTCGAATCCGCCGAGCACGTGCGCGACGAGGACGGCCGCCAGTACCACATCGGCGTGGCGCCGGGAGAGGTGGCCTCGCAGGTCATGCTGGTGGGCGACCCGGACCGCGCGCGGCGCGTGTCCGAGCACATGGACGAGGTCCGTGTGCAGCGCGCCTGCCGCGAGTACGTCACCTTCACGGGCACCCGCGCGGGCCGTGAGCTCACCGTCATGGGCACGGGCATCGGCTGCGACAACACCGAGATCGCCGTGCTCGAACTGCTGGAGTGCCGGCGCGACATCACCTTTGTGCGCGTGGGCAGCTGCGGCGCCTTGCGCGCCGGCGTGGGCATCGGCGAGCTGGTGGTGTCCACCGGCGCCCTGCGGCTGGAGTCCACCTCGCTGGCCTTTGTCGAGGAGGGCTACCCGGCCGTGGCCCACCACGAGGTCGTGCTGGCGCTGCTCTCCGCGGCCCGCCAGCAGGGCGCGACGCATCACGCGGGCATCACCGCGGCGGCCAGCGGCTTCTACGGCTGGCAGGCGCGCAAGGGCCTGGCGGTGGAGCCGCGCTTTCCCGACCTGCCCGAGCGCCTGGCGCGCCAGGGCGTGGTGAACATGGAGATGGAGACCTCCACCCTGTTCACCCTCGCGTCGGCGGCCGGCGTGCGCGCGGGCGCGGTGTGCACCGTGTTTGCCAACCGCCCCGAGAACCGTTTCATCGAGCCGGACGAGAAGCACGCCGCGGAGGGCCGGGCCATCGACGTCGGGCTGGGGGCCCTGGATCAGCTGGCCGCCATGGACGCTGCGCGCGGCGAGGCGCCCTTCTTCACGCTGCCGGCGCCGGACTGAGCCCAGCGCGACCGGACCAACGCAGGGAGCCTACGGGACGCAACCCGGGGGCCGACCGCTGTGCCGGGCCGCTGTGCCGACCGCTGTGCCGACCGCTGTGCCGACCGCTGTGCCGAGCCGCTGTGCCGAGCCGTGAGCTGAGCCCTGAGCCGCTCCGCTCGCCGAGATCAGGGGCCGATCTCGTCGGCCGAGAGCGTGTGCAGCTGGCCATCGGTCGTGGTGATCCGCACGGCACGCACCGACGCCCGCCGCCAGAATCCCACCCGGCTGGGGCCGCTGGGCTCGGCGCAGGGCAGGCCCGACCCCTGGCGCTCGCCAGCCACCAGGGCCCAGGCGCGGCCGTCGGCCCAGGTCAGGCCCAGGCGCGAGCCCCGGGGGCGCTCCAGCAGCGCGCGCTCGGTGGTCCGCTGCCCTTGGCCCACGGACATGCGCAGCTTCTGCTCCACCAGGACCAGCGAGCACCAGCGCTGGGCACGGTCCCCGAGCTGCAGCTCGAACTCGCCCTCGGGTTGGTCGAGCTGCAGCGCGGCGACGGCCGGCAGGGACAGCACCACGTCAAGCCGCTCGCGCGCCTGCAGTCGCTGCTGAATCACGACCAGCGCGCCCTTGAAGCCGCGCTCGCCCGGATGCTCCAGCGTGAACAGCTCCGACATGGCGAGCTCGCGCGGCGGCGAGCGCTCGTCGCGGGGCCAGACGAACACGAGCACGCCGAGCCCCAGCAGCAGCGCGATCAGGGCCAACCGGACCACGGCTCAGCTGTTCGCGGCGCGCAGGTCGTCGGGCCCGAAGGCCTCGGGCAACAGGTCGGCCAGGCGCCGCTCGCGGAGGCCGCCCTCGGGGTCGGCCAGCAGGATGAGCAGGTCGGCCCCGCCGAACTCGAGCAGCACCTGACGGCAGGCACCACAGGGCGCGCCGCGGCTGGGCGTCATGATGGCCACCTGCGTCACGCGCGTGTGCCCCGCGGCCACGGCTGAGAAGACCGCGACGCGCTCGGCGCAGACCGTCAGGCCGTAGCTGGCGTTCTCGACGTTGCAGCCCACGTAGACGCTGCCGTCAGGGGTACGCACGGCGGCGCCCACCTGGTAGCGGCTATAGGGAGCGTAGGCGCGCTGACGCGCCTCGGCCGCCAGCGCCATCAGGGACTCGTCGGCGGAGTTCGTCTGTGAGTCGGACACGTCAATCTCCCTCGGTCAGCGTGGTGTAATCGAGCACGATGCGCCAGGCGCCCTCGATGCGCCGCAGCACCAGCAAGTAGCGACCCGCGCGTGGGGCTCCGGCGCGGGTGAGCTGCCAGTCGCCCTCGGCCAGCACGTGGCCATCGCCCAGGCTCGACAGGCGCGGCGCGTCGAACGCCAGCGTGCCCATGGCCGCGCGGTCCGGGTAGCGCTCGCGGTAGCGCGCCAACAGATCGGTGGCGCCCAGCCGCACGCTGTCGCGCGAGGCAAACACGACCTGATCGCTGCGCCAGTAGCCGGCCACAAAGGCCTGCAGGTCGCCGGCGTTCCAGGCCTGTCGCTGCTGTTCGAGCAGCGCCTGCACGCCCGCCTGCGCGGCGGGCTCCACGGCGTTGGGCACGGCGAGCTCCGGATCGGCGGGTGGCGACGGCGACACTCCCACGCAGGCCAGCGAGAGGACGCACAGCGCCGTGGCGCCCCAGGCGGCCAGGCGAACGGCGGCGGTGTGCAGGGTCACGGGCAGACTCGTCGGGGAGTCCGAGAGCATACGCACCCTGGCTTGCAGACGCATGGCCGCCGCAGGGCCCGCGCGCTCGGGCTCAGTCCGGCTGCGTGGGCTCCCGGCGCACCAGCCGCCCCAACTCGGCGATGGAGAAGGGCTTGGGCAGCCAGGACACGCCAGGGACCTGCACCGCGTCGTCGCGCTGACGATGGCCGGACGTGAACACGCAGCACAGCTCGGGCTGACGTTCGCGCAGGTGTGCCAACAGCCGCCGGCCGCCCATGCGCGGCATGTCGAGGTCGGTCACCAGGACCTCGAGCTGCAGCTCGCCGCCGCGCACCAACGCCAGGGCCTGCTCGCCATCGCCGGCCTCGGTGACGCACAGCCCCTCACGCCGCAGCCCACGAGCCACCATGGCTCTCAGCGCGCTGTCGTCTTCCACCAGCAGCACATTGATCGCGCGCCCTTCGGGAACGATGTCCGGAGCCGGCAGGACCGGCGCCGGGGGCTCGAGCTGGCAGGCCTGCGCCAGCGGCAGAAAGACCTCGATGGTGCAGCCGCGCCCGGGCTCGCTGTGCACGGCCAGACCGCCACCGGACTGACGCGCCACGCCATACACCGTGGACAGGCCCAGGCCCGTGCCGCGCGCAGCGTCCTTGGTGGAGAAGAAGGGCTCGAAGATGCGCGCGTGCAGCTCTCGCGAGATGCCCACTCCGGAGTCGGTCACCGCCAGCCGCGCGTAGTCGCCGGGCTCCAGCTCATACAACGCCCCCGGCAGCGGGCCGTCCACGCGTACGCGCGAGGTCGTGAGCTGGAGCCGGCCGCCGTCCGGCATGGCGTCCGCGGCGTTGCTCACCAGGTTGAGCAGGATCTGCTCCAGCTGGATCTGATCGACGTGCACCAGCCCGGCGTCGCCGTCCAGCACGGGCTCCAGCGTCACATCCGATCCGGCCAGGCGCTCCAGCACCGGCGCGAGCTCGCGCAGCACATCGTCCAGCGAGACGGCCTGGGGTTTCAGGGCCTGGCGCCGGCTGAAGGCCAGCAGTCGCCGCGTCAGATCGTTGGCGCGCTCGGCCGCTTGCAGAACCCCCTGAGCGGCCTCGCGCTGGCAAGCGCTGAGAGGTTCGCCCAACAGCTCCTCGGTGTTGCCGAAGACGACCGTGAGCAGGTTGTTGAAGTCGTGCGCCACGCCGGCGGCCAGGCGTCCCATGGCCTCCATGCGCTGCGACACGCGCAGCTGATCCTGGAGCTCGGTGCGCTCGTCAGCGGCCTCCGCCAGTCGGGCGTCCTGCTCGTCGACGCGCACGCTCAGGCGCTCCTCGCGCGTGCGGGCCCGCTCCAGCCGTTGCAGCAGGGTCATGTGCTCGGCGCAGGCAGCGGCGTGCTCGTCGTGGGTCAGACGGCGCAGGCGCTCCACCGCCCGCTGCCCCTCCGCGGCGGCGTCTGGATCTCCGGTGGCCTGCAAGGCGCGGGCGCGGGTCTGCATGATCTGCAAGCGCGTGACGCGATCCGGGCGGTCGTCGGGTCCGGCCAAGAGGGCGTCTACGATTCCGAGGGCCGCCGCGGGCTGACCGAGCTCGAGCTGGACGCGCGCCAGGCCATGGCGGCAGTGCATGTTTGCGGAGGTCGTGGCCGCGTCATCGTAATCCGCGAGGCCCTCGCGGAAGGCCGTGCGCGCCGCATCCGGATTGCCGAGCAGCAGCTCCAGGTCGCCCAGCTCCGCCAGCGCGGTCTCCCGACGCTGGGGCTCGTCACGCTCACGCGCGAGGTGCAGTGCGCGGTCCAGGGCCGCCCGCGCCCTGCGCGGCTCCCCCAGCAAGCCGTGCACCCTGCCCAGCAGCGTAAGCAGCAGGATGTCGACGCTGAAGATGTTCGCGCTCAGGTCGGCTGCCAGGGCGTCCTCGCACAGCTCGCGCGTGGCCTGGAGGTCGCCCATCATCTCGAGCACCAGGGCGAGGTTGTACTGCACCATGGGGCGCCGGCCCGCGTCGGCCTGGCCCTCCAAGGCCGAGAGGCTCTGCTGGTACGACTCGAGCGCGCCGGCAAAATCGCCCAGGCGACTGCGCACGCTGCCGATGTTCATCAGGCTCATGGCCATGCCCAGGCGGTCGTCGAGTCGGCCGTGCAGCGCGCTGGAGCGTCGGAAGGCCTGCTCCGCCAGGGCGTGCTCAAAGCGCTCGAAGTGCGTGCGGCCCAGCAGGCTGGCGAGCCGGCCCCGCTCCAGGAGCAGGTCAGCCCGGGCTCCCACCTGCTCGAGGGCCTGCTCCAGCAGGGGCAGGCACTTGGCCCCGTCGCCACGAGCCAGGTGCAGCTCGGCCAGGGCGACCACGGCGCGCAGCCGCTCGAGCAGCGGGGGCTGGCGTTGCAGCGCCTGCCGGGCCATCTGCTCCGATTCGTCCATGCGGCTCAGCCAGCGCAGGGCATAGGCCACGCTCGCCTCGGCGCGCGCCACCAGGGCCGGGTCGCCGCGGGTGCTGGCCAGCGCCAGGGCCCGGCGGGCCATGCTCAGCGACCGCGTGGGCTCGATCAGCGTGCGCTCCCAGGCGCGGTCCGCCAGATCGACGCAGACATCAGAGGAGAGGGTCGATGGATGCGGCACGTGGGCCCCGATGAGCGACGACGTTCACCCCGCCCGACCAGCGGCCGGACGGATCGTGGTGGGCACCCCCGAGAATCGGCGAGGCAGAGTAGCCATGCGCGTCACCCTCAGCGGGACGCCCGACCACTCGATGATAGCTCGGACTCTGGCCCCCGTCGGAGATCGCTTGCGACTGTCTGAGAACGCCGCGAAAGCGCGTCCGTTCTTCGATCTTGGCCTAGGATGAGTGCCCCTCCCCAGGCCGGGACCGCTCCCCACGGCCAGGCCCAGATCCTCCCCACGGAGTCCTCCCGATGAGCTCCCGCCCTGGACTTGCCGTACTCCTTGCTGTCGTGTTCAGCGCGACGAGCGCCCTGGCATCCGACGCTGTGCTGCCCGCCGATGTCGAACGCCTGCTGAGCGAACACACCAGCGCCAAGCTCTGGGTGCAGTTTGTGGACAAGGACGTGCAGGACCTCGACGCCGCGCTGCAGGAGCTGCTGCAGACGCTGCCGGCGCGCACGCTGGCCCGCCGCGCAGCTCGCCGCAGCGCCGTCGGCCAAGTGGACGCAGCCGATCTGCCCGTGGCTCCGGGCTACCGCGAGGCCGTGGAGCGCACCGGCGCGCGCGTGCAGGTCGAGAGCCGCTGGCTCAACGCCCTCTCGGTCCGCGCGGACGCCGAGCAGGCGCGGGCCCTGATGGCGCTGCCCTGCGTGCGCGGGCTGCGGCCGGTGGCGCGCTCGCTGGGCGTGCCCCGCCTGCCCGCCCCGATCCCCAGCCCGACCCCGGCGGCGGCGGCCGCAGGTGCGTACACGGGCGCGCTCGAATACGGCCACGCCAGCTCCCAGACCACCCAGCTCGACCTCGACCTGCTGCACGGCATGGGCTTCACGGGCGACGGCGTGATCATCGGCATCCTCGACACGGGCTTCGTCACCAGCCACGACGCGTTCCATCAACCGGGGCACGAGCTGGATGTGATCGCGTCCTATGACTTTGTGAACGACGACGCCGTGGTGGGCATCGAGCCCGGCGACGACCCTGACCAGCACGCCCACGGCACCTACATCCTCGGCACCCTGGCGGCCTACCTGCCCGGCAGCCTGGTGGGAGCGGCCCACGACGCCCGCTTCATCCTGTGCAAGACCGAGGACCTCCCCGCGGAATACGAGGGCGAGGAGGACTTCTACGTGGCCGGGCTGGAGTTCGCCGAGCTCAACGGCGCCGACGTGGTGACCTCCTCGCTGGGCTACGTCGACTGGTACGACCAGAGCGAGCTGGACGGCCTCACGGCGCCGGTGACCTTGGCGGTCAACGCGGCCACGGCCAACGGCGTGCACGTCTGCACGGCGGCGGGCAACGCCGGTCACGACAGCGACCCGGGCAGCTCGGCGCTGATCGCGCCCAGCGACGCCTTCGAGGTCATCACCTGCGGGGCCGCGGACGCCGCGGGCGTGATCGCGTCGTTCAGCTCGGACGGGCCCGCGGCCGACGGTCGCGTCAAGCCGGAGCTGCTGGCCATGGGCGTCAGCACCGGCACGGTCTGGCCCTACGACGACACGCAGTACACCCTGGTGAACGGCACCTCGCTGAGCACGCCGGTGCTGGCGGGGCTGGTGTCGTGCCTGGCGGGCGCGCACCCCGAATGGAGCGTGGCCAGCATGCGTGAGCGCCTGATCAAGACGGCCCAGCCCCTCGCAGGCGGCGCGCCCGACCCGCTGTTCGTGAGCGGCTACGGCCTGGCGGATGGCGACGCCGCCCTGGCCCTGAGCGGCAGCTCCAGCGGCCTGGGCGGCGGCGTGGCGGGCAGCAACGGCCTGCCGAGCATCTCCAACAGCGGCACCCAGGTGGGCGATGAGCCGGGGCAGCTGGATGTCTCCGGCGCCGTACCCCTGGGCGCGGCCTGGATCGTGGTGGGCTTCTCGCTGGCGGACGTGCCGTTCAAGGCCGGCGT
>QNBX01000028.1 GCA_003644265.1 Planctomycetota bacterium | reverse complement strand
CCTCATGCGACGTTCCTTTTTGACGGCTCTTTCCGGAGCCGCCCTGCTGATGCTCGGCAGCCCGGTCTCGGCCCAACTCACTGACCTGCAGCCCGGTCGCAACTTCTCGAACTCCAATGCCTTTGGCACGGGGCGTTCCGAGAACATCGACATCGGCGATATCGACAACGACGGCGACTACGACGTGGTGGTCGGCAACGGTGGTGACGGCACGGCTCAGCTGAACCGGATCTACGTCAACAACGGTGGCTTCCAGGGCGGCACGCCCGGCACGTTCTCGGATGGGACCGGTTCGCGTTTCTCCGGTGTGCCCAGTGACACCACCCGCGACGTCGAGTTCGTGGACGCGGACGGCGACTGCGATCTGGACGTGTACGTGTCCAACCGCGGCACCACGGTCAACGATGGTGAGCCCTCGCGCTTCTACCGCAACCAGGGCGGCGCCCAGCACAGCACGGTGGGCTTCTACCAGGAAGACACCGACGGCTTCTGGGGCACGCTCATCTCGGTGCCCGGCGCTGATCAGGTCTTCGGCGGCAACGCCGGCCCCTGGCGCGACTTCAGCTGTGACTGCGACTTCGGTGACCTGAACCTGGACGGCGACATCGACCTGTTCCACTCCAGCTACGGTCCGAACATCCAGGGCAACCGCGACAGCCGCGTCTTCCTGAACGACGGCACCGGCGTGTTCAACGAGATGTGGCCCTGGATCAACGCCGGTGGCGACATCAAGACCCACACCCTCGACATCGACCTGGTCGACCTGGACAGCGACTTCGACCTGGACGTCATCAACTCCAGCCGTGACAGCCAGGCGCGCGTGTACCGCAACAACCTGGACCTCGACAGCATGAGCTGGTCGGGCGACGCGTTCACGGACATCACCCAGTCGGCCCTGATCGCCCAGGGCGCCACCCTGAGCGGCACCAACAACTACGAGTGCGAGCCGGGTGACGTCGACGGCGACGGTGACTTCGACCTCTGGATGAAGAACTACAACGGCAACACGGACCGCCTGCTGCGTAACAACGGCGACCTGACGTTCACGCAGATGAACAGCTGGATCAAGGGCGACCCGTCTGTCGACGAGAACGAGGTGGACTTCCTCGACTTCGACTCCGATGGCGACCTCGATTGCTTCGCGGCCAACTTCTCGGGAACCAACTGGCTCTACACCAGCGGTCTGGCACAGGGCCTGACCGGCGGCCAGGGCTTCTACCACCGCAACGGCACCAGCTCGGGCGGCAGCCAGGCCAGCTGGCAGGAGCTGCCGGTACAGGGGAACACCAGCACCACGCTCGACGGCGAAGCGGCGGACATGGACGGCGACGGTGACCCGGACCTGCTCCTGGCCAACGACGGCAACGCCCAGAACCGGTACTTCGAGAACGTGCGCGGTGTGCCCGACACCCACGCCCCGACGGTCCACATCATGACCATGCAGGGCGACAAGTCGGACGGTTCGGACACCATCATTCGTGTGCAGCTGCGGGACAACGCCAACTACTACGTGATCGGGTACTACGGCGTCGACCTCATCTACACGGTGGACGCTGGCGTTGAGAACCGGGTCCGCATGGCCGCGTCGCAGGGTCAGCAGTTCCAGGGCGTCATTCCGGGTGGCATCGACGGCGCGATCAGCTACCGCGTCGAGGGTGCCGATGACAACGGCAACGCCTTCGCGTCGTCGACCATCAACTACACCCAGACGTCCTCGGGTGTGGTGCTGCTGCAGAACCTCGACAGCGGCACGTCGGGCATCTACGGCAAGCCCTACCTGGAGCTCGATGGCTCGTTCGCCGGTGGCTCGATGGTCTCGATCAGCTTGTGCGCTGCGTCGCCTGACAGCATCGCCGCGCTGTTCGTCTCGTTTGCCAGCACGCCCACGCCGTTCAGGGGTGGACTGCTCTACACCATCCCGATCGACCTGCAGCTCGACTTCGCCAGCGACGCCGGTGGGCAGGTGTACTTCCAGGCCCCTTGGCCGGCGGGTCTGCCGAGCGGTGTGGACATCTGGTACCAGTTCGGTATCCAGGACGCTACGCACCCCAAGGGCGCGACGCTGTCCAACGCGGTCAAGAACACCCTCCCGTAGGCGCTTCTGACGGGAAGAGCCGGCCTTGCGCCGGCTGATCACGCGGGGCCCCCGAGCCGGATGGCTCGGGGGCCCCGTTCCCATTCCGGCGCGAGCCCGCGTGCTGCGGCGCCCGCGTGCTGCGGCGCTGAGCGGCGCTGCCTGATGCGGGGCTGCGCTGGGTTGGGGCTGCGCTGTTGACGGAGGGGGGGGCTGTGCGGGCCCCGCGCTGGGGCCTGGTGCGTCGCCGAAGTCCCCTGCGGGGCCGGCGGCTCAGAGGTCCTCGACGAACTCCAGCCAGTCGGCCCGCAGGGGGCCGTGGTCGACGCCGTAGAGATCAACCAGAGCCAGGTGGGCGCTCTCGGCCACCACCTCTCGTGGGCTCTCCAGCAGGTACATGAGCAGGGGCGCCGAGCGGGTCGAGCCCGCGGAGCCCAGGGCGCGCAGCATGGCGGCCAGCACCAGCGGCGTGTCTTCTGTTTGCACGGCGCCCTCGATCTGTGTGGTGAGCGCGGGGCTGGGCCACTGACGGGCGATGTCCGCAGCGTGCAGGCGCACCTTGGGCTCCGTGTCGCTCAGGGCCACCAGCAGGGGCTCGATGGCCGCCGGGGCGCTCTCTTCGGTGAGCACGGCGCCCAGGGCCAGGCAGGCGTTGGCGCGCACGTCGGCGTCGTGGTGGTTCACCACCAAGTCGGCCAGCGGGCGCATCGGCGTGGCCGGGTCGCTCAGCTTCCAGATGCCGAGCAACGCGTTGCGCGTGAGGTCATCAGGTGAGTCGTCGAGCACAGCCATCAACAGGGCCAGGGCCTGGGCATGCGGTGACTCGAGGCCTTCGTCGTTGTCCGGCACCTGCGCGAAGCCGAGGGCCCAGGCGGCCACCAGGCGCCGTTCGTGGGGCCCGTTCTGGAGCATGTCGGCCACGACATCGAAGTTCACCACCACCTTGCGGACCAGCTCCCGCTCGATGGGCGCGGCTCGCCCGCGGCGCTGGGCGCTCTGCCAGCTGGGCAGCAGGCGCTCCAGGCCGTTCATCACGGCCAGCGGGTCCTGAGGAGGCTGTCGGCTCTCCTCCAGGATGCGCACCACGACGTCCTGCGTCAGCAACTCATCCCGCCCGGGCGCGGGGTCCGCGCGAGGGATGCTGAGGCAGCCCGAGCTCAGAACGGCCAGCAGGAGGGGTCCAGCCAGGGTGGGTCTCATGCTCTCTCCGACGGTGGGACGAGGGGCGGGCTTCCCGCAGGGCCGGCTTCGAGTGCGCTGATCAGGTCGTCGGGCAGGCGGCAAGGTCTCCTGTCCGGGGCCAGGCAGCCCAGGCGCGTGGTGCCGGAGGCTCGCAAATCGCCGTCCGGACTCCGGAGCTCGTAGGCAAAGACCACGCTGGCGCCTCCGCGGCGAGCCACGCGCACGGCCAGCTCGAGCTGCTCGTCGTAGCGACAGGGCTGGACAAAGCGAACCTGGGCTTCGCTCACCACCAGCAGGTGCCCCCGCTGCTCGACCTGGGCATAGCTGATGCCACTGGCCCGCATGAACTCGGTACGCCCCAGCTCGAAGTACACCAGATAGTGGGCGTGGTAGACGAAGCCCATGCGATCGACCTCGCCGTAGCGGGGTCGGATGGGTACGACGAAATCGGCCATGGGGTACCCCGCTGCTTGCGTACGCGCAAGATCGGAAAGCTGGGGCTTTCAAGCAAGGGGGGGCGCCACGCATCATGGGATGCATGGACGTGCGCGCTCTCTACCAGACGTTGTTGGCTTGGCTCTTGCCCGGGCTCGGGCACCTGGCGCAGAAGCGCTACGCCAAGGCCTGCTACTTCGGCGGCCTCGTGTTGGGCTGCTATGCCCTCGGTGTCTGGTTGGGTGAGGGCGCCAGCGTCTCGGCGGCGCGCTACCCCTATCACGTCTACGGGCAGTACGGCGCTGGCCTGCCGGCGTTCCTCGCCAGCCTGCTGGGCGCCGAGCCCACCGGCCGCAGCATCGATCGGCTCGAGCTCGGCGTGGTCTTCACCACCGTGGCGGGCATTCTCAACCTGGTGGTGATGATTGACGCGTATGAGTGGCGTCGGCGCGGCGGGCACCTGGCCCACGCTGCGAGCGGGCCCTCGGCATGATCGGCGCGGTGGGGCCCCTGTCGCTGGGCGAGCACCTGTTCTGGTTCGTGGTGCTCTCCATGGTGGTCTTCCTGGTGGCCAACGGCCTGCGGGTGGAGTCGGTGGGGGAGGCGCTGCGTCGCGGCCTTCGGCGCTGGTTGGCGTTCGCGATGGGCTCTGCCGTCATCGCGGTGGTGTTTCACCTGCTGTCGTCCCAGCTCTAGCAGCCTTCTGTGGCGCGAGTGACGGCCGCTCCGCGCGGCCAGCGCGCGCGTCGCATCAGCCCCTGCCCCGTGCGGTCCAACGATCGCCGGGCAGTCCGGCGACGCGTCCCTCCAGCTCCAGCGCCATCAGCCTGGCGCGCAGCTTGCCGATGCTCTGGTCGAGTTCGGCCGCGAGCTGATCGCCGGTGAGGGTTCGCTGGCCCAGGACCGCCAGCAGCGGGTCGGGGTCCCTGGTGCTGGCGTTGGCGTTGCCCTGCGCCGCGGACTCGCCCAGCAGCAGCCGCAGCAAGCCCTGCTCATCGAGCACGGGGGCCGCGCCGTCCCGCAGCAGCCTGTTGGCGCCCTCGGATGTGGGTGAGTCGATGGGACCGGGCACGGCCCAGACCTCCAAGCCCAGCTCGAGCCCGTGAGCGGCGGTGATCAGCGCGCCGCTGCGCCGACCGGCCTCCACCACCAGCACCGCCACCGACAGGGCGGCGATGATGCGGTTGCGCCGCGGAAACGTCCAACGGTCCGGCCGCTGCAGCAGCGGGAACTCCGAGATGAGCGTGCCCTCCTGAGCGATGCGATCCTGGAGCGCGCGGTTCTCTCGTGGGTGGGCGATGCGCAGGCCGTTGCCCAGCACCGCCACCACATGCCCGCCTGCGTCGAGGGCTGCCTCCATGGCGAAGCGGTCGATGCCTCGCGCCAGGCCCGACACCAGGCCCACGCCGGCGCGAGCCGTCGCGCCCGCCAGGCGGCAGGCGGCCGAGCGTCCATAGGCCGTGGCGGCGCGGGCGCCCACCATGGCCAGGGCCGGGCTGGGCGGCGGCCAGCGCCCCCGCACGCTGAGCAGCACGGGCGGTCGATGCAGCACGCGCAGCGCGGCCGGATAGTCCGCGTGCCGCCAGGAGACCAGCAGGACGCCGTCCCGCTCGCAGCGCTCCGCCTCCCGCTCGGGCTCGGGCCCGGCCAGCAGGCACTTCAGGCGCTGGGTCAGGCGGGGTGCCAGACCGGCGGCCATCCACTCGTCGGTAGAGCGACTCCTCCAGTCGATCGAAGCCCCGAACCGTGCCAACAGACGCTCTCCATCCCGGGCCGTTGCGCCCGCGACGTGCAGCAGAAGATCGGTCGGGGAGATCCCGTGGTCTGCGTTCATCGCCATGCTTGACGGCTCGCCCCGTCGGATGTTGCGGACGCGGGCCGTGCTTGTCGCGGATCGCTGGCGGGTGCTTGCCCCCCCGAGTAGACTCGCCCCCATTTCCCGGAATATCAGGCCCACACCTGCCCGTGCCGATGCTTGCCAAGACCCTCCGGATCGGTCTCGCCGTCTTCCTGCTCACGTCTGGGCTGCTGGCTCAGACCAACATCGATCTGCGCTCGCTGAGTTCGGGGCGCGGTCTGGTGGCGCTGGGCGAAGGCGGACTTGAGCCTCCCTATCCCTCGACCACTCCTCTCGCCGGCTCCCTGGGCGCGTCCATGGCCTGGGCGGATCTGAACGGCGACGGCATCGACGATCTCATCATGGGGGCGCCTGACCTGGCTGGGCAGCCCTCCTCGGGTGTGATGGACGATGCCGGGCACGTGTACATCGTGTTCGGTGGACCGGAGGCGACGTATCCGGGCGAGCCGGGGGACCTCGATCTGAAGGCGGCCACCTGCGTCGACGTGCTCGACCTGGTGGGGGCGCCCGCTGACCGCCTGGGCTTCAGCGTGGCCAGTGCGGGTGACGTGGACGGCGACGGCTTCGGCGACCTGATCATCGGCGCGCCGGACTGCGGCCCCAACTTCCGCGGCGCGGCCTACCTGCTGTATGGCTCGGCGGATCTGCCGGACGTGGTGCCCGGGCTGATGAACTGCCGGCAGTCGCTGGGCGCCTGGCTGGGTACGCGCGCCACGCAGCTCAACGGCGAGATTCACTTCGGGCAGGCGGGCTTCAGCGTGTCCGGCGACGTGGACGTCAACGCCGACGGCCTGGCTGACGTGATCATCGGTGCCCCGCTGGCGTCCACTGGGGCACGCCTGCAGAACGGCCAGGTCTTCGTGCTCTACGGAGCGCCCGGCTTGAAGGGCAGCGCCACGGTCGACCTGAGCGCCATGTCCGCCTCCGAGGGCGTCGAGCTGCACGGCGCGGACGACCTGGCGTTGCTGGGCTCGTCGGTGGCCGGTCTGGGGCGCTTTGATCCGGTGCTCCCCGGCGGCGGAGAACACGCCACGCTGGGCGACGACGTGGCCCTGGGCGCCCCCGGCATCTCCGGGCCCGGCGGCTTGTTTGCCGGTGCGGTCTACGTCTTGCGGGGCGTCACCTCGGGCGACCACGGCGGCAGCCTCGACACCAATGACTTCGGTCCGGGCATGGCGGCCGGTCCGGTCTGGCACGGAGCCGGCAGCGGCGATCAGCTCGGCCTGGCCGTGGCGCGGGCCGGCGACCTGGTCAGCACGGGCGATGGCTTTGAGGAGCTCTTGGCCTCGGCGCCCCTGCACGACGGCCTGGGACGGCAGAACGCCGGTGGGCTGTACCTCATCGCGGGTCGCTTGGGCGGAGTGGGGCCCGAGGGCTTTGATCTGGCTGAGCTCGGCAACGCCGGGCCGGGTCAGCAGGTGCTGCGGTTGGTGGGGCCGACCTCCTTTGTGGCCGAGGGCGGCATGATCGCCTCGCCCGCGGGCGATCTGGATGACGACGGCCTGCTCGACCTGGCGGTGGGGCTGCCCGGCGCCACCGTGAGCGATGTCGTGCCGGTGCTCTCCAAGGCCGGCATCGTCGACGTCGTGGGGGGCGAGCTGCTGGCGGCTCCGCTCGACGCCACCATTGATCTGGCGACGCTCGGGGACTCGCTGCTCATGCGCCTGCGCGGCGAGACCGCCGGCGCGTTGGCCGGCAGCGCCCTGGCCCTCGGCGACTTCGACGACGACGGGTTCCTCGACCTGGCTGTGGGCTCGCCCCGCTCGCCTTCGGACCCCGACCCCCAGGATCCCACCGGGCTCGCGCTGAGTGAGACCGGTCGCGGCCAGGTGCTGTTCGGCCCGCTGATGCGCATCGGCGACCTGGATCCCGTCGTGAGCTGGTTCGAGGGGCCGGAGGTCAACCTGACGGTCTTCAATCTGGAGGACGTCGCGGGCGTGTCGGTCACGCTCGACGGAGCGCTGGCGGAGCTGACTCAGGTGCTCCCGGGAGACGTCGGCAGCATCACCTTGCTGACGCCCGTGCCGCCCACGCCAGGCAACACCGGCGATCTCGTGCTGACGACGCCGCAGACCGTGCTGACCCTGGTTGACGTGTTCACCTTCCAGGAACTCCTGATCGACACCGGCCCGGTGCCTGACGCCGCGTTGCCGGGCGTTCAGCTCGACTTCACGGGCCAGGCCTTCGACAGCGAGCTGACGGTGACGATCGGCGAGAATGTGGTCCTGGGCGGCGTCGTGGCGCCGATCCTCTCGGTCGACACGCTGCTGGGCACGCTGGCCGTCTCGGCGCCGGCGGGTCTGCCGTCCGCCGTTGCGCTGGATGTGCGCATCGAAGGCGCCAACGGTGAGGTGCTGCTGCCGCGCGCGCTGACCTACGAGCCCTTCGTGGTGATCAACCTCTCACCGACCACGGGTCCGCAGGACGCGGGCGTCTTCTATGCTTCGCCCGGCGGTGTCGGATACGAGGGGCAGCCCGCGGTCCCGGTCAGCTTCGAGATGATCACCTCGGACGGCGTCTTCCCGCCGGACACGCTGGTCGAGTTCGGCACGGACGCGCTGGGCTACAACGAGGCGCTGATCACGAGCCAGGTCGGCGACCTGGTCACGGTCGACCTGCCCACCTTCTACGTCGGCCCACAGACGGCCGTGGTGAACCTGCGTGTCACCGCCGGCGGGAACGTGGTCGTGCTGGACGACGTGTTCACCTATGACCCCAGCGACTTCACCCTGCACGAGGGCACGGCCTCGGTGGGGCTGGGCCCCGAGCAGCTCACGCTGCTCATGGCCGGTGGTTTCGCGCCGGGCGAGCAGCTGCTGTACCTGTTCGAGGACTACGCCAAGAACGGCAAGACGCAGGCGTTGTTCCTGGTGCTGGGCATCGCGCTGATCGATCCGCCGCAGCCGGTCAAGGGCGTGAAGCTGGGCGTGACGCCGGACGTCATCGTGACCTTCCCGGGTGCGTTCCTGCCGGCCGACGGCACCTTCCCCTTCTCGTTCTCGTTCGAGCCCGAGCCGGGTCAGGAGGGGCTGTCGCTCTACTTCCAGATCTTCACCCAGGAAGTGGACGGCCCGACCAGCGTGATCGCCGCCAGCGAGGTGATGGAGATGACCGCCCGCATCGATTGAGCGCGTGCGTGTGGGCGTGCGCGGTGGGTCAGACGGGCGCCAGCAGCTTGTCTACCAGGGCGTCCAGCACCTGGCGTTGGCGCGCGTTGGCCATGCGCAGTCCGAAGAACCAGTGCAGCGCGTGGGACTCCACCCGCGCCACGATGGCCGAGAGCTCGATGGGACCGACGTCCTCCAGCTGCATGCGCGCGGTGACGGCGGTGCCTTCGGCGAACCAGCAGCTCGGTGAGCGCACCGCGCGGACACCCAGCCCCGTGGGCGAGACGTTGACCAGGCGTCCGGTCACGCTGGTGCGCTCACCGCGAATGGTGACGCTGAGCTCCACCGCCAGGGGCAGGGCCGGCTTGCGCAGGCCGCGTCGGCGCTGGCAGGGCGCTACCGCGGTGGGCGCCTCCAACACCACATGGCCCGAGCGTGGGAGGTCGTCGTGGGCCTGCCAGCGTCGCACCGAGGTCAGGAACGTGTGCACCTGCCCTGACGCGTCGGTGAAGAAGCCGCGCACCGCCGAGCCGTTGCGAACCTGACCGCAGAACGAGCTGGGCAGCGCCGCCGTGATGCGCGGGCGCCCGTCGTCGCCGGCGCTGAGGAAGTTGCCCAGGCATTGGACGATCTCGCCATTGACCAGCACCCACAGCTCCAGCGGGTGGCCGCCGTGGCAGGCGATGTCGAGTGGCGGCGGCAGGGTGGGGGTGCTGGACAAGGTGTCGCTCCGGCAGGGGACCGCCCACTGCATCGGCCAGCGGGGGCTGCGAAGTTGACCCCCGGTTGCAGCGGGGCCTGGCAGCCGCCGGATCGTCCCGCGGGTTACCGGTCTCCCGGCGTCAGGTGCTCAGGTGCCAGCGAGCACGGCCCCCAGGGCGGCCTCCAGGGCGGCAGCGGGCACGGCGCTCCGCAGCACGACGCGTCCCGGGGCGTGCAGCAGCACGGCCGTGTGGCCGCCGTCCTGACGCTTCTTGTCTCGGCCCATGGCGGCCAGCACGGCCGCGGGGGCGAGTCGCTGCTGGACCGGCAGGCCCCATCCGCACAGCAGCTCGCGCAGCTCGGTCTCCAGCGCGGTGTCCGGACTGCCAGCGGCCAGGCGCACCGCGCAGAGCAGGCCCAGGCCCACGGCCTCGCCGTGCAGCAGCGCTCCCAGGCGCAGGGACTCGAGCGCGTGCCCGAAGGTGTGGCCCAGATTGAGCAGCTGGCGCGGTCCCTCGTCATACAGGTCCTGCTGAACCAGATCGGTCTTGGTGGCCAGGCAGCGGCTGAGTACCTCGGCCGCGGCCTCGCCGCCCTGTGCCATGACCTGCGGTGTCAGGTTGCGCACGCTGGCGTAGCTCTCGGCGCCGGCGATGAGCGCGGTCTTGAGCACCTCCGCCAGGCCCGAGGCCAGGTGTTCGGCCGCTAACGTGGTCAGGGCCCGGGGGTCCACCAGCACCTGCGCCGGGGGGTGAAAGCTGCCCACGGTGTTCTTGCCGCCGCCCAGGTTGACGGCGGTCTTGCCGCCCACGGCCGCGTCCACCTGTCCGATCAACGAGGTGGGCACGGCGGTCCAGCGGATGCCGCGTCGGTGCAGCGACGCCGCCAGCCCGCCCAGGTCGGTGACCACGCCGCCGCCCACGGCCAGCAGGTGCCCGTCCCGATCGACACCGGCCTGATCCAGCGCGGTCAGCAGCCGACCCAGTTCGTCCCAGCTCTTGGAGGCCTCACCCGGTTCGATCAGGTGCTGCGGCAGGTGGGTCCAGGTCTGGGGGATCCACGCGGCCGTGTTGGTGTCGGCCAGCACCAGCGCGCCGCCACGGGTCTCGGGCGGCGGCGGGCCTTCGGACAGCAGGCCGCAGGCCAGGTTGAGTGTCGAGTCGTTCACGCGTCGTCTCCCGGCTCCGGCTGGTCCTCGTGGCTGAGTGGCCCGCCGTCGCCCGACTCGCCCGACTTGTCCGACTTGTCCGACTTGTCCGACTTGTCCGACGTGCCGGTGGGATGGAGTTGGCCCGGGCGCGCCACGTTGCCCTGGTGCCGCCGCATGCGCGCCGTGCGGGCGCTGCGTCCGGCGCGACGATCGCGCCACTGGCCCAGGGCGATCAGCGCCACGATCACGCCCACCATGCCCGTCACGACGCGCATCAGCGTGGGGGTGAGCGTGTCCGGTTTGGGCACCAGCTTGCGCGCGCGCTTGCCTACCACCACCGAGACCATGCGCGGCTGGTTGCGTTTGTTCTCGAACGAGTAGCGGCGAAAGAAGAGCGCGTCGACCTCGATGATGTCGCCCGCCTTCACGCCCTCGGGGCGCTCCAGCAGCTTGGCCAGGATCGTGCCCGCTCCGGCGGCGCGGTTGTCGGTCATCCAGAGGTCCCAGCCGAAGGGCACGCCCAGGGGGTTCTCCCCGCGCGGGCCGAGGGGCACCTCGGTCATGTAGTACAGCACGCCGGTGAGCGTCACTGGCTCGGCGCGATGGGCCCAGGGCCGGGCCAGCAGCTCGGTGGGCATGCGCTCGGGCAGGGGCTCGTCGGGCGGAAAGAGCACCTCGACGGGCGTGTGTTGCACGTAGCTGAGCAGCGTCCAGAACGGCACGCTGTCGAGCGCTGCGCTGGACTCGGCCAGGGAGCTGTCGCGCACGCTGTCGAAGGCGTCGGGGGCCAGGGTCGTCACCGGCTCCAGCGGAAAGGCCGAGCCGATCAGCTCGTCGCCGATCAGCAGCGGCACGCGCTCCACCGAGCCGTCCGGTCGCAGCAGGTCGTAGGCCTTGAGATAGAAGCCCGCCAGCTTGACCACGCTGCCGCGCACCAGATCGTAGGGCTCGTTGACCACCACGAAGCCCCAGGGCTTGCCGTCCTGATCGTGCACCTCGCCGCGCACCTCGAGGTAGCCGTCCACCAGCTCCTGCTCGACCCATTGCAGCGTGCCGAGCGTCCAGAAGGGTTGGCCGCGCAGCTCGTCCTGACCGCCGGCGGCCAGGGTCTGCCAGTCTCCCGGCTGTAGCCCCAGCTTGGGCAGGTCGCCGTAGACCAGGCGCCCGGCCTGCAGCATGAGGTGGCGCAGCGGCGCCAGCTCGAGCTGGGCTCGTTGCGCGGCGCGGCCGTCGGCGACGCCCGTCAGCAGAGCGGGATCGACGGATGCCAACGGCGGCACCTCGATCGGCACGTCCACCGGGGCCATGGAGGTCGTGGCGCGCTCGCGGTGCGAGACGCTCTGGTCGCCTCCAAACATGTAGAACAGCGCCAGGATCACCGCCACCACGCTGTAGACCCGCACGCGCCGGTTGAGCCGGGCCTCCAGGTTCTTGCCGCGCTTGCCCATGGCGGCGTTGACGATGCGTTTGTGGTCCATGTTCTGCCTTGCCTGCGTCCGGGGTTCCGTCGGGTCTCGATCCGGGGTCAGGCCTGAGCCGCGGCCACCAGCAGGCGGAAGAGGCCCTGCTGCCCCGGGTCGTCGGGCATGCGCTCGGGATGCCACTGCACCCCCAGGCCGAAGCGGCGGTCGCTCAGCTCCCAGGCCTCGAGCACGCCGTCGGGCGCGTGGCCCACCGGCACCAGGCCCGGACCCAGGCTGGCCATGCCCTGGTGGTGGGCGCTGTTGACCAGGCAGCGCTCGCCCAGGGCGCGGGCCAGCAGCGAGCCGGGTTCGGCCTGCAGCGGGTGCGGCGCGGCGTCCACGCCCACCGCGTGGTCCAGCACGTGCTCGCCGAGGTCGGGCAGGTGCTGATGCACGCGCGAGCCGGCGGCCACGGCCAGGTTCTGCATGCCGCCGCAGATGGCCAGCAGCGGCAGCTCGCAGCCCAGCAGGGCCTTCGACAGGCACAGCTCGGTGCGTTGCCGGTGCTCGTGCATGAGCGTCACCGCCGGGTGCAGGGGCTCGCCCCAGAGCGAGGGATGCAGGTCTTCGCTGCCCGTGAGCACCACGCCCGAGAGGCGCTGAAGCAGGCCCAGGGCCTCGTCCTGGTCCTCGATCCAGGGCAGGGCCACGGGCAGGCCGCCGGCCAGGGTGACCGCGCGGGCGTAGGCCGGCCGGGCCACGGGGGTGCCGTCTGTCTCTGCGCTGCTGGTCACACCGATGAATGGACGCATGGTCGCGAATTATAGTGAGCGCCATGCCCGCCGTGACAGCCCCCCTCGCCGCCTTCGATGACCTGCTCGATCTGGAGCGCAGCCGGGAGCTGCACAGCGGCGGGCTGAGCTTCGGGCTGGAGACGGTGCGGGCCCTGGCCCAGGCGCTGGGGCCACTGCCCGAGGCGCGGGCCTGCGTCCATGTGGCCGGGAGCGAGGGCAAGACCACCGTGGTGGAGCGCTGCGCCGCGGGGCTGGGGGCGCTCGGCTTGTCCGTGGGCAGCTTCACCTCGCCGCACCTGGTCGATCCGTTGGAGCGCCTGCGCATCGACCTCTCGCTCCCGCCGGTCGATGACGTGCGCGGCGCGGTGGACGAGGTGCTGGCGGCCTGTCGTCGCGCGGACCTGACGCCCAGCTGGTTTGAGGCGCTCTGGGCCACCGCCCGGGTGTTGTTCGCGCGCCGCGGCCTGGACGCCTGCGTGTGGGAGACGGGCCTGGGTGGGCGGCTCGACGCCACGCGCTGCTCGCCGGCGCACGTCTGTGTGGTCAGCTCCATCAGCCTGGAGCACAGCGCCGTGCTGGGCTCGACCTTGGCCGCCGTGGCCCGGGAGAAGGCCGGCATCCTGCGCCCCGGCGTGCCGCTGGTGCTGGCCGCCGACGTGCCGGCCGAGGCGCGCGAGGTGCTGCTGGCCCGGGCGCGGGAGCTGTCGTGTGAGCTGCGGGAGCTGCCGGCGAGCGACGCGGGCAGCGGCGGCGGGAGCGGCGCTGACCGCCCGGGCGAGTCCCTGGCGCGGGCAGCGCTGGACTGCCTGGCGCAGCAGGGGCGCATCGACGCGCTCACGGACGAGGCGCGCGGGGCCGTGGCCGCCTGGCGTGTGGCCGGGCGCGGCCAGCTGCACCGGGGCGTGCTGCTGGACGGGGCCCACAGCGTGGCGGCCGTGGAGGCCCTCGCGCGTCGGCTGGCGGCGCAGGGCGCGCCGGGTCCGGTGGTGTTGGGCGTGACCCACGGCCGGGACGGGGGCGCCATGGCCAGGGCCTTGCTGCCGGTGGCCGCGCCGTTGATCCTGACCCGCGCCCCCGGGCCCCGGGGGCTCTCGCCCCAGGAACTGCGCGCGGGTCTGCCCGACGTCATCGACCCCGGCACACCCCCGGTGGTGCTGGAGTCCGATCCCGACGCCGCCCTGGCCCGGGCCCGCGGCGCGCTGCAAGCCGGTCGTCGGATCGTGGTGACTGGTTCCCTCTATCTGGTCGGTCACATGCTGTCGGAATGCCGGGAGGACTCTTGAACGTCGCGCTGCTGTCATGTGTCGCCGCCGCCGCCGCGGGGCTCGCCGCCCTGCTGCTCGAGCTGGCCTGGCTGCGCGGGGCCTCCGTGGCCCTGCCCGGGCTGCTGCCCGCGGCCACGCTGGTGTTGCCCGCGTTCCTGGCGGCCTGGGCCGCCGGATCCATGCTCGGGGGGCGCTTTGTCGACAGCAGCTCCCAGCGGGGCCTGTCCGCGGCGCGCTGGTTGGCCCTGGGTGCCCTGGCGGTCTGGCTGGCGCCCTGGCTGCTGGAGCGTCAGGCCGCCGACGTGCCGCCCGCGGGTCTCTGGCCGCGCCTGGCCCGAGGCGCGCTGCCGGCGCTGCCGGCGGCCTTCGCCCTGGGAGGGGCCCTGCCCTTGCTGGCGCGCCTGCGCAGCGCCGCGGGCCTGCCCGCCGCGCGGGCCACCGGAGGCGTGGCGGCGTCCGTGGCCCTGGGCGGCGCGGCCGGCTGCGCGCTCTACCCGGAGCTGCTGTTGGAAGGCTGGGCGGTGGGCCTGGTAAGCGCTCTGGCCCTGGCGGGCAGCGCGCTGATCTGCTGGCTCGGCGCGCTGATGGGGGCCGAGGCGGGGCCGGGTCACGGGCCCGTCGCGACGCCCGGCGAGGCGCCGCCCGAAGCGCCCGTCGCGCTCCCGCGTGCCCCGTCGCTGCTCCCGCTGGCGGCCTTTCTGGCGGGCACGCTGCTGGTCGCGGGTCAGGTCTTGCTGCTGCGGGTGGGGGCCCAGCTCACGGGAGCCAGCATGCAGACCAGCGTGCGTGTGCTGCTCTGGTTGCACCTGGGCATGGCCGCGGGCGCTGTGCTCATGATCCCCGCCTGGCGCGCCCTGCCCGCCGAGGCCCTGACCGCGCTGCTGCTGGCGGCCGCGGGGCTCGGGCTGGCCTGGCCGGCCGGGTGGGAGGGGCTGCTGGCGGCCCAGCTCGACCCGGCGCCGGCGGCACTCCTGCTGGGCCTGGGCGCGGGCAGCGTGGTGACCGCGGCCAGCCGAGCCGCGCGCCGACCGCGCGCCCGGTTGGGCTCCTGGGTGGGCGACCTGTCGGGGCTCTCGACCCTGGGGGGAGCGCTGGGAGGCCTGTTGGTGGCGCAGGGGCTGGCCGGCGGTGCCTGGGGCACTCCGGACCTGCTGCGCGCGGGCTCGCTCACGGCGGGGGGGCTGGCCCTGGCCCTGGCTGCGCTGGGGCTCTGGGTGGCTCCCCGTCGCGTGGTTGCTTCTGCCAGCGCCTTGCTCGTGCTCGCGGCGGCCGCGCTCGGGCTGACCACCTCCGAGCTCAGCTATCCTTGGCGCAGCGCCCCCGACGAGCAGCAGCTGCTGGGTCGCCACGAAGGCACCCATGGCTTGACCGATCTGGTCGCCGTGCAGGGTGGCAGCGAGCGGCTCAAGCTGGACGGTCGCTTCTCGTTGGGAGGCGGCGGGGCCGACGTCCTGGCGCGCCGGTTGGGGCGCCTGGCGGCCTGCCTGGCGCCTGACGCCGAGCGCGCCCTGGTGCTGGGCATGGGCGCCGGTCACACCCTGGCCGGCGTGCGCGCCACCACACGCGCGCGCGTCGACTGCGTCGAACACAACCGCTCCATCTGGCAGGTGGGCCTGGCCGAGCGCGCCGAGGGCAGCGAGCCCGTGCCCGGCGCCCCGCCCCCGCGCGCGCCCGCGCTGCCCGTCCAGCCGGCCGACGCGCGGCTCTGGGTGGCCCAGCACCCGCTCACCTACGACCTGGTGGTGGGCGACCTGTTCTTTCCCTGGCTGAGCGGCGCGGGCGATCTGCTCTCTCTGGAGCACCTGCGCTCGGTGCGTCGTTGCCTCACCAAGCGCGGCGTGTTCGTGCAGTGGTTGCCGTTGCACCAGCTCCCGTGGCAGGCCTTCGGGTCAGCGGCGGCCAGCTTCGTGCAGGTGTTCCCCAGCGCGCGTCTGCTGGTGGCCACGCCCCTCTCCAACGAACCGCTGGTGGCGCTGGTGGGCGGGCTGCCCCAGGGCCTGCCCGGGCAAGACGCGCTGAACGAGCTGCTGGCCCCTGCTCCCGACAGCGCGGGGCCGCTGCAGTGGACCGGCCTGGTGGACGCCCACGTGTGTGACGCCTGGCGGCTCACCGAGCGCTTCGACTCCCGGCCGCGGGTGACCCTCGCGCGCCCCGTGACCGAGATCATGTCCCAGGGCCGGGCCGATGACGAGGCGCTCCTGGCCCACCGCAACATGCGCCTGCTGGCCGAGCTGGTGCAGCCGCTGACCACTTCATCATTGGCGCGACGTCCGCTCGACTCGCGCGACAACCGCGAGCTGGGGCGAGAGCTCCAGCGGCGCGGCGTCGTGCTGCGGCTGCTGCTCATGGCGCGCGCGGCCACGCTCGAGCGCGCGACCGTCGACCGCGCCGATCCCAACCAGCGTCCGCGCCTGTCGGACCTGGATGCCGACATCGACCACGCGCTGCTGGCGGCTTGGAGCGAGTTACCGGGCCACGTCGCGACGCGTCTCGCCCTGCTTGAGCGCTCCACCGAGCTCACCGGTGAACAGCGCTGGGAGGACGCGGCCACGCTGCTGCACGGCGCGCTGGAGCGTGGGCGGGACGTGCCGCTGGCCGCCATGTTGGGCGGCATCTTCACGCGCCTGGGCTTCTTGGACGAGGCGCTCGAGCTGCTGCGCGGTGCGCGGGCTTCGGGTGCGGCCGCGGACCGTTCGCTGCTGCTCAACCTGGGGGCAGCGCTGCTGTTTGCGCAGGCAGGTGACGAGCAAGCGCGGGAGGCGCTGGAGCAGGCGCTGCGGCTGGGGCCGCTGCCGCCGCTGCACCGCGCGGCCCTGGGTCTGTTGCAGGGGCAGCCGGGCGCTGCCGCCGCTGGCAGGGCCTACGCCGATGCGTTGGGCGAGGGCGAGGCCTGGGGCGTGGTCCTGCGCAGGTTGTCCGCTGCCAGCGAGGGCTGAGCGCGGATTCGGGAGCTCGTCGCGGAGGACTCGCTAGCGTGGCCCGCGACCGCCCCGACGTCTGCCAGGGCCCGCGCCGCCGCTGCGCCCGCCGCCAGAGCCTGCGCCGCCGCTACGCCCGCCGCCAGAGCCTGCGCCGCCGCTACGCCCGCCGCCACGGCCCGCGCCACCGCTGCGCCCGCCGCCCGACCCTGAGCGCTCGCCGGGGGCTGAACCGTCGCCCCGTCCAGAGCGACGTGCGCCTCCGGAACGTGCGCCGCCGGAGCGTGCGCCGCCGGAACGTGCGCCGCCGGAACGTGCGCCGCCGGAACGTGCGCCGCCGGAGCGTGCGCCGCCGGCATGCGCGCCATCGTGCGCATCGGGGTTCTTCGCGCGCGCACGTCGCGAGCGGGCGCTGCCCTGCTTGCTCGGCTGCCGGCCGCCACCCAGGCGGATGATCACGTCGGCGCACTCGCGCAGCGACGCCTCCTCCTCCGGCGTCAGCGGGCGCGTGTCGCCGCGGCCCAGGGTGCCCAGCAGCACCGGCCCGATGGCCACGCGTGTGAGCTGGATGACCTCGTGCCCGAAGCGCGCGCAGACCCGGCGGATCTCGCGCTTCATGCCCTCGCGCACCTTGATCTCGAGCACGGCCTTCTCGCGTCGGCGCTCAAGGCAGCGCACGCTCAGGGAGCCGGTGCGGCCTTCCGCCAGCCAGACGCCCTTGCGCATCTTGAGGATGGTCGCTTCGTCGGGCACGCCCTGCACCGTCACGCGGTAGGTCTTCTCCACGCCGAAGCTCGGGTGGCTGACGCGGTGGCACAGCTCGCCGTCGTTGGTGAGCAGGATGGCGCCTTCGGACTCGACGTCGAGCCGGCCCACGCTGAAGAGCCGCTGGCCGCGCGCATCCGGCGGCGCGAAGTCGTTCACCATGGGCATGCCGGGCAGGCCACGGTTGGAGCAGATGACACCCTTGGGCTTGTTCAGCAGCCAGGTGCGGCGCTTGGGGAAGCTCAGGCGCTCGCCGTCGAGGCGCACCTCGTGCACGTCGGGGTCGGCCTTGGCGCCGAGCTCGGTCACGATCTGCCCGTCGACGGACACGCGGCCGGCGGTGATGAAGGTCTCGCACTCGCGGCGCGAACCGGCGCCGGCGGAGGCCATCAACTTCTGAAGGCGTTGGAGATTCATGGGAGCCGACCGGGAGCGACGTGAGTGGGGAGCAGCGTGCGACCACGCATCTTCCCACAGCCGCGCCTGTCTTGTCGCGGGGGCAGCCGGGCGCCGAAGCCGCCTGTCCCCTGAGACCGGCTCAGACGGCGTCTTGGATCTGCACCAGCAGGTCGAGCAGTTCCTGGTCCAGTTGCTGCTCGGCGAGGCGGTCCTTGCGGATCAGACGGGCCCGCCACATTTCATAGCGGGCCGCGATGCTCTCGTCATCGGGCATGCCGGTCAGGAGCTTCCTGGCATTGGCCAGGCGGTTCCAGTCGATGTGCTCCACGTTGTGACTCCGGGTGATGGGGTGCCGCTTGCGTGGAGCATGTATCGAACGCAGCACATGTAAGCTTGAGTTGATATGAGGGCTATTCTCGCTGCCAGGGGCATGTTTGAAGCGGTCGCCACCTCGGAAGCGGGCCTTGGGTCGAGGCTCGGCGTGGGGCGCGGCCGGGGCCTGCAGGCGGCTGCGAGGGCTCGCTTCATCGCCACGGGGCGCGACCGCGGGTCGCCGGTCGCCAAGCGTGCCCGGCGGGCGGCCGTCAAGCGTGCCCGGGGGGAGCCTCGCCGCCGTCATGCGCCGCCTGGTCGCGCAGGAACAGGTGCCAGCTGGAGCGGCCGTGGACCCGGGTGCGGTCGAAGCTCCACGCGGCCGGGGCGGGCGGGGCCGCGCGCTCGGAGGGGCCGTGGTACGCCAGTGTGGCCCCCGGTGCCACGGCTTCAGGGGCCGATATCAGGGCCGGAATGGCATCTATGAGCGCGAACGGTGGATCGGCCGTGATCAGGTCGAAGGGGCTCTCGGGCAGGCTCGAGAGGCTGGCGGCGTCCACGCTCAGCAGCAGGGCCGTGCCGGGCTCGGGGGCGCAGCTGGCCAGGTTCTTGCGCAGGGCGGCCAGGGCCTTGGGGTGGCGCTCGACGAACACGACCCGGGCCGCGCCGCGTGAGAGGGCCTCCAGGCCCAGTGCCCCGGAGCCGGAGTAGAGGTCGAGCACCACCGCGTCCAGAACGCGCGGTCCGAGCATGTTGAACAGGGCCTGACGCACCAGCGAGCGCGTGGGCCGGGTCACCAGCCCCTGGGCGACGGTCAGCCGGCGCCCGCGCCAGCGTCCGCCTGTGATCGTGGGTGCATGCGGAGCGGCCATGGAAGACGGATGTGCCCGAACCTCGTCATTGTCGCGTCGAACGATACCATCGTCGCCCCTCCACGCGCCCATGACCCAGCTTCCCGACCCAGCTCTCGACACGCGCAGCGGCCTGGCCTCCCAGCGGGCGGCCATCCGGCGCCGGCGCACGCGCCAGCAGTGGCGGCGCACGCCCGCCCCGCTGATCGTGGCGCTGGTGCTGCACATCGGCGCAGCGTTGTGGCTGCACCAGCTGCTGGTGGCGGTGGATGCGCCCGACGTGAGCCTGCGGCTGACGGCCAGCTTGCAGGAGCTGGCCGAGCCCATCGAGCCGGAGCCGGAGGAGCTGGAGCCCGAAGAGCTCGAGCTGCACGAGCTCGAGCTGGAGCCCACGGCCTCCACGCTGGATGACGACCTGACCGATGCGCCGGATGTGCTCGGGCTGGGAGGCTCGGGCGGCGGCGGGCGCCGCGGCTCGCGCGGGCTGGCCGACGTGACCGGCGCGCGCACGGGCGACGGCCTGGACGCCGCCAGCGGGCTGCTGCGCGATCGCATCGGCGAGCTGCGTCGGCGCGGCGTCGAGGTGGCCTTCGTGATCGACGCCACCGGCTCCATGCAGTCGTTCATCGATCGCGCCCGCGCCGCCATCGACGCCATCTCCGGCGACCTGGGACGGGTCGTGCCCGGCGTGCGCATGGCCATCGTGGCCTACCGCGACACGGGCGACGACTGGACCACACGACACGTCGACTTCGAGAGCCACCCCTGGCGCGTGAGCAACTTCCTGCTGGAGCTGGAGGCCTCGGGCGGCATGCGCGAGAGCCCCGACTTCGAGGAGGCCGTCGAGGCCGGCCTCGACGTGGCCGTGAACCAGCTGACCTGGAGCGACGGCGCGCGCCGGGTGATCCTGCTGGTGGGCGACGCGCCCTGGCACGACGAGGACAACGGTGAGGTCATGTCGCTGGCGCGCGCCTTCTCGCGCGGCGACGAGTCCGAGCTGCACACGGTTCACGTGAGCGCACCGGACAGCGGCCGCCCCAGCAAGGCGGCCCTGCGCGCCCGCGAGGCCTGGTCCAAGCTGGCCAAGGTGGGCGACGGGACCGCCTTCGAGCTGACCCTGCCGCGCGAGCTGCCCGGGGGCAGCACCGCGTTGGGTCGCTACAGCCTGGGTGTGGGCGATGACGAGCAGGCCCTCGACCCGGCCGTCGTGGCGCTGCACCGGCAGGTGCTCGACGCCGCCTTCGGCCCGCAGTGGCGCGACGAGGTGCGGCGTTTTCTCTCGGGCGGTCGGCAGGACGCGCGCCAGGTCACGGTGGGCCGGCGCGTGGCCCGCGAGGACCGCGACTGGCTCAAGCGTCAGCTCCTGCAGAAGCCGCTGCACCCCGCCCTCATCGAGGGCTGCAGGCAGCTGTTCGACGGCCAGCTGGCCTCGGCCTGCCTGAGCGTGCTGCTGGATGAGTCGCGCGAGGAGGCCCTGCGTTGGGCCGTGCTCTCGGTGCTGCGGCGCGAGATCCCCGGAGCCCTGCCGATCCCCTTCGACCCGCGGCAGCCGTTGAGCGAGCAGGATCAGGCCGTGGCGCTGCTGCGTCGCAGGGTGGCTGAGCTGCCGGGGGCCGAGCGGCCCGCGCCGCCCGCGGGCGGCCGGCGCCCCGGCCTGCCGCCGCCGCCCCCCGGTCCGGCGGGCGACTGACCCTCAGCGCCCCAGCTCGTCGGTGGGGAAGCGCCGCGGCTGCACCAGGGCCCAGTCGCGCCACTCGGCCTCCAGCTCGTCGATGCCGTCAGCGAAGCTCGCGTTCCAGGCGCGCTCGTGCTCGACGGCCAGGTTGCTCGCCAGCTCGAACGGGTTGCTGTCGAACACGCGCAGGTAGTGGAACAGCTCGCGCTCGTGCTTCTGGAGCAGGAACCGCGTCACGCTCCAGAGCATGCCCACCTCGCGGCTGTCATAGCCGCCGCTCGCGTCGCTGAAGAGGGACCTGAGCGCTGGCAGCGTGCGCTGCACCGACTCGTCCAGCAGCTGGTCGCGCCACTCACCATAGTGCTCCCAGCCGTGGACCCACTGACCCTCCGGGTCGCCGTCGTCGTCCTCGCCCTCGGTGCTGATGGACACGGTCTGGTAGTAGTTGGTGACGCCCTCGTAGTAGGCGGCGAAGCCCGTCGTGGCCCAGACCGGCGCGCTGCGCTCGCCCTTCATGCGATCGATGAACAGCCGCCCGAGCTGGTGCCCGAGCAGACCGAGGCGCGCCGTGTCCGGGTCGCCGTTCTTGGCCAGCTGCTGCCCCTCCACCAGCACCAGGAAGGGGCGCGGCCAGTTCATGCCGTAGGCGGGTAGCTGGGCGAAGCGTTGCTTGGCGTCGGCGAAGAGCGGGTAGCGGTCGAAGAACCCGGCCTCCAGCAGCTTGATCGAGAGCGCGCGGTCGGGCAGCAGGAAGATCGGGATGTCGAGGCCCACCAGGCGCTTGCGCTCCCTCGGGTTGGGTTGGGCTCGGCGCAGGAAGTCGCGCACGGCGGCGTCGAGGTCGTAGATCAGGAACTTGACCGTGTCCTGGTCCAACTCGCTGATGATGGTGACGAACTCGCCCCCGCTGGCGTGGGCCTTCCAGCCGCCCAGGTGCTCCAGGTCGGTCAGGGCCTGCTGTCGGTGGGCCTCGCGCTTGGGCATCCACTGTCCGTCCAGCAGCGTCAGCCCGCGGGCGCGGTTGGCCTCGGCCTCAGGCACCCAGGCGCCCTCGTGCAGCACCAGGCCCTGGGCGCGCCTCTCGTCGGCCAGGCGCTCCCGGTAGGCCTCGACTTCGTTGGGCTCCATCCAGAGGCCGTCCACCCGCACCCGTCCCAACACCAGGTTGGCGCCCTCATGCTCGGGGGCGGCCAGCAGCACCGCGTGGACCAAGCTCTGGTGCTGCTTGCGCAACCTGTGCTCGTCGGCCCAGGTGGCCAGCACCCACAGCGCGCCCGCGTCGTCGTCGGCGATCTGACCTCGGCGCTGCGCAAGCTCCTGTCCGGGAGTCAGGCGCTCCTCGATGTGGTCGATCTTGGACAGGGCCACGTCAATGCTGCCGAAGCTGGTCTCGACCCTGAGCGAGCTGGCGCTGCGTTCGACGATCACGCCTTCCAGCTTCCGTCCGTCCTTGTAGTGGATGACGTCGGCGTGCGCGCTGGCGGCCGCGACCAGCATCAGCAGCAACGCCAAGCTGATGTCCAGGGCTCGCTGCATGACAGGCTGATTCCCGAGGGATCGTCGACGCAGGTCCATTCTGGTGCCCCTGGCACGTATCGTGGGATGTCCAATGAGTGACACCCCCGCTCCTCGCCTCGGCCCGTATCGGTTGCTGTCTGCGCTGCCCGGAGGCGGGCAGGGGCAGGTCTGGGCAGCGCTCGGCCCCTCTGGGCAAGAGCTGGTGCTCAAACGTCACGGGACGGGCCAGGATGAGGCCGGGGGGCTGGCGGAGGCTGCGCTGCTGGGGCTCTCCCACCCGGGCTTGGCGGCCTGCCTGGACGTGGGGCGCAGCCTGGACGACGGGCGTCTCTACACCGTGACGGCCCGTATCGTCGGCGAGCCGATGGGGCCCGGCAGCCTGGCGTCCGTGCCTGGGGATCAGACGCTGCGGGCCTGCGCGCAGCTGCTGGGTGCCCTGGGAGCGCTGCACGATCTGGGCCTGCTGCATCGCGATCTCAAGCCGGACAACGTGCTGCTGCAGGCGGTGGACGGGCGGCCGGTGGTGCTCGACTTTGGATTGTGCTGTGGCCGGAACGACGTGCAGCGGCAGCCCCTGGCAGGCACGCCGCGCGCCATGGCGCCGGAGCTATTCAGCGGCGCGTCCGCGTCCGTGGCCACTGACCTGTGGGCCGCCGGCCTGGTGCTGGCCGAGGCCCTGCTGGGTCGGGAGCTGGTGAGCACCGGGAACGCGGCCGCCATGGCGGCGGAGCGGGAGGCGCTGGTGCTGCCGACCGAAGAGCTGGCGCGGCACACCGGGCGGGCGGATCTGGCGCGCCTGCTGAGTCGGCTCATGGACCCCGACCCGGCGCGGCGCCCGGCGGACGTGCCGACGGCCTTGGCTGAGCTGTCCGAGCTGGGGCACGCTGCCTACCGGGAGGCGCTGGACGCCCGGCGTGTCGCGGCCTTGGCGCTTGAGGATCCGCGTCGCGCGGCCCGGCTGTCGGCCCTGGCAGAGGGCGCCGTGTGCATCGATCTGGACGTCGACCCCGGCCTGGCCTGCGCCGGTGCGTGGCAGGCGCTGGCCGCCGCCGCGCAGGAGATCTCGTCGTCCGACGAGCGGGTGCGCGCCGGCCTCGCCGCCGAGCAGCGGCGTCCCGCAGAGGTGCGGGCCCTGGCTGCAGCGCTGGCCGAGCGCATGCCGATGCAGCTGGTGCTGTGCTCAAGCGACGGCGCTGAGCCGCAGCTGCGGGCCGAGCGGCAGCGGCTGCTGCAGCAGCTGGAGGGTGTGCAAGGGGCCACGCTGGTGGACCCCGCGCCGCCCGGGGCGTCAGGCTCGCTGCGGGTGTTGCAGGCCTGGCTGGGCGCGGCCCCTGAGCTGCAAGAGCGGTTGCAGTCGACGCCGCCGGCCAGCTGGCGCGAGCTGGACGAGGCCACGGCCGAGCTGTCGCGCCTGGGCGTGGTCCGGCCTGGCCCGCTGGGCCATCAGATCGATGAGACGGTCCTGCCAGCGAGCTGGCCTCTCGCGACCGCGCTGCCGCTGCCCGCGCTGCCGGCGCCGGCCGCCTTGGCGCTAGACCTGATCTGCCTGTCAGCGCCGGCGCTCGGGGCCGCTGAGCTGCAGGTGCTGGCTGGCGAGCAGGCCGCTGCCGCGCTCGATGAGCTCGTCGGGCTGGGGCTGCTACGGCGCGACGAGGGCGGCCAGGGCGCGCTCTACCGTCCCGCCGACGAGCGCCTGAGGCGCGGGCGTGCAGACCTCGCTCAGGTGCCCGGCCAGCTGCGTGGCGCCCTGGCCCTGCGGCTGGCCGGATCGGGCGAGCCGCCTCCCGACGAGGTGCTGGCGGCGCAGGTCGCGCAGCTGCTGGGAACCGACAGCGACGGCCCCGATCAGCCGGCGCTGAGCGCCCTGGCCCTGACCTGCGCAGGTGTCCTGCGTCGCGTGGGTCGGCTGGAGCTGTCGGGAGCCCTGCTGCGGCGGGCGCTCGGGGGCTGCCCGGAGCGCGGCCCGCTGCGTCGCAGCATGCAGCTCGAGCTGATCGACGTGCTGCTGCGAGGGGGGCAGCACGAGCCGGCCGCCGAGGCGCTCATCCAGGCCGAGGCCGAGCTTCCTTCCGACCCGTCGCTGGCCATGCGGCGCGGGCGCTCGTTGGCCCTGCGCGGGCGCTTCGCCGAGGCCCAGGACGCGTTGGCTGCGCTCGATCCCGATCAGCTCACGGGTGACGACGCCGTGCTCGGTCTGCAGGTGCGCGGCGGCGTGCTGCACGCCCTGGGCCGCAACGAGGCGGCCCTGCTCGACCTGCGCGAGGCCCTGCGCCGCCAGGGCGAGGCGCCTCACCGTCGCACCATGACTCTGCTCGAGCGCCTGGGCCTGCTGGAGCGCGAGCTGGGCCGCTTCGACCGCGCCATCCGCTTCTTTGAGCGCGCGCAGCTCATGGCGCGTCAACTCGGTCACGACGCGCTGGTGTGGAGCCCGCTCTACAACATCGGCCGCGTCATCCGTGACCGCGGCGACAGTCGGCGCGGGTTGGCCATCCAGAGCGAGGCCGCGCAGCTGTGCGAAGAGACGGGCAACCGCATCGGACTCACGACCGTGCTCAACAGCATGGGCGCGGGCTGGCTCACGCTGGGTCGCACCGATCGCGCGCGGCGGCACCTGCGGCGCGCGCTCGAGCTGGCCCGCGAGCTGGGAAACCCCGCCAGCGAAGCCATGGTGCTCAACAACCTGGGCGAGGCCCTGGCGGCCGAGGGGCGCTACGACGAGGCCGCGCAGAGCTGGGAGGACAGCCTGGCCCTGCGCGACGGTCTGGGCGACGCGCGCGGGCGCGCGGCGGTGCGTCTGACGCGCGCCCCTGTGCGCCTGTTTCGTGGAGAGGCGCAGGCCGCGCGCGAGGATCTGGCCGCGGCCGCGGCCGACCTGTCGGGCCTCGAAGCCCCACAGTGGCAGGTGGCGGCGGAGCTGTTGGCCGCTCGCTTGGCGCTGCACGACGAGCGCCTGGACGAAGCCCTGCGCGCGAGCGCGGCCGCGCTGCAGCGGGCACAGGATCATGACCTCGCGCCGCAGGCCCTGCGAGCCCGGGCGCTGCTGGCACAGGCCGGCGGCGATGACCTGTCGGACTTCGACCCTGACGCGGGCGAGGCGGGCCCCTGGACGGCCGAGGCCCTGGTGGCGCGGGCCTCGCTGCACGGCCTGGCCGAGCGCCTCGATTCGGCCCACGCCGACCTGGATCGCGCGGCCAGCATCCTGGCGGACTCGCCCGATGAGCGGCTGGAGCTGTCGCTGCTGGCCGCTCGGCTGGAGTTCGATCTGGACAGCCTGCAGCAGCAGCTCGGCCAGGACGAACCGGACGTGGGGCGCGTGGGCGCGCTACTCTCGGATGTGAGCCGCGATCTCGACCGCGCGCGGGCGCTGGCCCAGGTGCACAGCCCGCAGGCCGGGACGCAGCGGTTCGACGCGCTCGCCTCTCGCCTGGACGCCATGGACCGCAACGCCGACGCCGCCGGACTCAGCTCGTTGGCCGGGCGCATGCGCGATCTGGAGCGCCTGGCGGAGATCACCAAGCGCCTGTCTGCGGAGCGCGACACACAGCAGCTGCTGGACCTGATCATCGACGCGGCCATCGAGCTGACCGGGGCCGCGCGCGGCTTCCTGATCCTCTTCGACGGCAAGGCCGAGGAGTTTCGGGCGGCGCGCAACATCGACGAGGGCACCATCGCCAATCCCGAGTTCGAGGTGAGCCACTCGGTGGCCCGGGACGTGGTGCGCAGCGGCGTGCCGCTGCTGACGGCCAATGCCGTGGACGACCCGCGGCTCACCAGCGCGGCCAGCATCAGCGAGCTCAAGCTGCTGTCGATCCTGTGCGTGCCCATCGCCTGGCGCGGGCGCGTGCACGGCGCGGTCTACCTCGACCATCCGCAGGTGGTGTCGCGCTTTTCGGAGGGGCACCAGGAGACGGTCTCGCGTCTGGCCGAGCAGGCCGCCATCGCCCTGGAGAACGCGCGCCTGCAGCAGGGCCTGCAGCGGTCCAACGCAGAGCTGGAGGCGCGGCGGGCCGAGGTGGCGCGCTTGAACGACGCCTTGCAGCAGCGTCTGCAAAAGCGTGAGGCCGAGCTGGAGCTGGCGCGCGAATCGCTGGACGCCACGCAGCGCGCGCTGGAGCTGCGTTACGACTACTCCAACATCGTCACGCGCAGCCCGGCCATGCACCAGGTCTTCGACCTGCTCGATCGCATCACCGACACGCACTTTCCGGTGATGATCCTGGGCGAGAGCGGCACCGGCAAGGAGCTGCTGGCGCGGGCCATCCACTTCAACGGGCCGCGGCACGACAAGAACTTCCTGACCATCAACTGCGCGGCCATCGCCGAGCCGCTGATCGAGAGCGAGCTGTTCGGCTCCATGAAGGGCGCCTTCTCGGGCGCCGACCGCGATCGCAAGGGGCTGTTTGCCCAGGCCCACGAGGGCACGCTGTTCCTGGACGAGATCGGCGACATGAGCCTGGGCGTGCAGCAGCGTCTGCTGCGCGTGTTGCAGCAGGGCGAGTTCCTGCCGGTGGGTGGGCGCGAGCTGGTCAAGGTGGACGTGCGCATCCTGTGCGCCACCCATCGCCGGCTCGAGCAGCGGGTCAAGGAGGGCAGCTTCCGTGAGGACCTCTACTATCGGCTGGTGGTGGCGCGGGTGGAGCTGCCCGCGCTGCGCGAGCGCAGCGAAGACCTGGCGCTGCTGCTGCCGCACTTCCTGGAGCAGCACGGCGGCAGCCCTCGCAGCGTGGATCCCGAGGCGCTGGCGCTGCTGGAGGCTCGCCCGTGGCCCGGCAACGTGCGTGAGTTCGAGAACTTCGTCATGAATCTGGTGCTGTTCGATCGCGACGGCGGACGGCTCACGCCTGAGCTGGTCAGCCGGCTGCTGGGACCGGGCCGGGAGGCAGCACTGCCTGGCCCGCATGTCGCTGCTGGCGCGACACAGGGAGGCTCGGGGGCGGGGCCACTCAAGGCGCGCATGGAGGCCTTTGAACGCCTGGCGGTGCAGTCCGCCATGCAGGCGGCGGGGGGCAACAAGGCCGCGGCGGCCCGGGCGCTCGGCGTCACGGCGCGCACGCTCTACAAGATGCTCGAGCGCCTGGGCATCTGAAGCCCGATCGGCCCAACTGCCGACGCCGGGTTATACTCCGCTCTCTGGTGTGCCGCTGACGGCACGCCCCTGCACCTCTCCCGCCTGTTGCTCCGCTCGATGTCAAGATTGCCGGTCGCTCGCCGCATGCTGCTGTCCGCTCTGGCGCTGGTCCTGTTGGGCCTGCCGGCCAGTTCGATGTGGCTACGTGACATCGTTCACTTCTATTCGGCCTTCAACGCGTACGTGCCTCACAGTGCGGGAGGCAGTGGACCCGGTTCGATCCTGGTGCTCGGAGGTGGGGTCGAGTTCAGCGGGGTGCCGGGGGTGTTCGACCTCGACCTCTCCGGTACGGACGGGGTGTTGATCATCAAAGAGAACGCCCAGGCGCTGCCTGCGCAGATGATGGCGCACCTGGATCAGCCCGCCGTCGCGGGGCAGATCAATGTCTCCTTCGACCTGGGCATGCTCAACGGTCCCAGCGGCTTGGTCGTGTTCGTGTCGGACGATGACGGCGGCGGCATGATCGATCTGGTCTTCGACGATCAAGGCCGGCTCAGAGTTGGCGCTTCCAGCGTGATCGAGTTGACGGGTGCGCCAGGCTCCAGCGAGTACGCGTTGCACGCTGACCTGATGCTGCGCCAGGGCCTGCTCGGGATGAACACCTGGATGCTCTCGCTCAGGACGCCGAACGGGACGGTGGTGCGCTCGGGCGTGCTCTCCAGCGTCGGTCCGCTCTCCGTGGGCGGCGTGGGCGTGACGCGCCCTGGTCTCAGCAGCGGCGGCACCTGGCGCATGGACAACCTGCTGGTGACGTCGCCTGTGCCGGGCAACGCCGCCTCCTCGCAGTAGCGGAGCGCCACTCATGCGCGTGCTGCTCACCGCGGGAGGAACGCGGGAACCCGTTGACGACGTGCGCGTCCTGGCCAACACATCCACCGGACGTCTCGGTGCGCAGCTCGCGGACGCCTTCGTAGATGCGGGCCACCCGGTCGTGCTGTTGCACGCGCAGGGCGCGGCCCGGCCCAGCCAGCCTGGCGTGGAGCGACACGTCTTCGGAGCGTCCTCTGAACTCTGGACGCTGATGCAGCGTCAGCTGCCTGATGCCGAGGTGGTGCTGCACGCGGCGGCCGTTTCGGATTACCTGCCCGTGCGCGCGCCCGGCAAGCTGTCGTCCGACGCGGACGAGCTGGTGCTGCGTCTGACGCGCGCGCCCAAGCTCATCGACCGTCTGCGGGCGCACGCGCCGGCCGCGTTCCTGGTGGGTTTCAAGCTGACCTCGGGGCGGGACCGCGCGCAGCGAGTGAGCCTGGCGCGGGGGCTCGCCGAGCGCGCCCAGCTCGATCTGGTGGTGGCCAACGACGCGCGCCACACGGGCGACCAGGACCACGAGGCGCTGCTGGTGACGGCCGATGACGTGCGCCACGTGGGCGGCGGCAAGGCGGCCCTGGCGCGGGCGCTGGTGGACGCGGTCTGCGGCGCGCGCAGGCTGGCTGCGCCATGACCAGGGTCCTGCTGGGAGTGACCGGCGGCATCGCGGCCTACAAGGCGGCGGAGCTGGTGCGCCGCCTGCGTGATCGCGATGCCGAGGTGACGGTGGTGATGACCGCCGCGGCGCAGCGCTTCGTGACGCCGCTCACCTTCGAGGTGCTCAGCGAACGGCCCGTGGCCACCGGCCTGTTCGATGTCGACGACCCCTCGATCGAGCACATCCGTCTGGCGCGCTGGCCCGACGTGCTGTGCGTGGCGCCGGCCACCGCCAACACCCTGGGGCGCTTTGCCCACGGCCTGGCGGACGACCTGCTCTCGACCATCTGGCTCGCTGCTCGGCCCGAGCTGCCCGTGATCCTGGCGCCCGCCATGAACACGGTCATGTGGGAGAACCCGCTGGTGCAGTCCAACGTCGAGGTGCTGCTGGGGACCGGGCGCTGCCGCGTGATCCCGCCCGTCGCCAAGCGGCTGGCCTGCGGCGAGGAGGGCAGCGGCGCGCTGGCCGAGGTCCCCCAGATCGTGGACGCCGTGCTGGCCGCGGCGGCGGGCTGAGACGCCGGGCGCGCGTCGCGGTGTTCAGAACGGCGCCCACCCGGCCTCAAGACCGAAGCGCTCATGGGCCGACAAGAAGGGCCGCTGGGAGTCACGTCCCAGCGACGCTCTCTCCTGTCGTGCGGCTGGATCACCAACCCGATCTACAACCAGGATTCCCCGCTGTGTCGGTGGTCCAGTCGCACTTTACTCCTGCGCGGGAGACGCGCGGGAGCGACACGCAGCGCCGAGGGCAGAGCCCCTCGCGCCGCCCGCCGATGTCGGCCCCGCAGCGCACGCCGTCGTCCCTGGCGCCGCCCTCGCCGTCGGGCTGTCCAGAGGAGTAGACTGCGCGCTCCTTTCCCGAGCCCAGGGCCCAAGATGTCACCGGACGACGCCAGAACCCGCTCCACGGACATTCGCCGCCGCCTGAACCAGATCGGGGATTCTCTTTGACGTCTCCAAGCTGACGGAGAGGCGTTTGGAGCTCGAGCAGGTCATGTCCCAGGATGGCTTCTGGAACGACCAGGAGGCGGCCCAGGTCACGGTGGGCGAGCTCAAGCAGGTGCGCGGGGCGCTGGACCCCGTGCTGGGGGTGGGCGAGCAGCTCGACGAGCTGAATCTGATGGCCGAGCTGGTGGCCGACGAAGACAGCGAGGAGGGCCGGGGCGAGCTCGACACGCTGGTGCAGGCCGTGGATGCCTCCATGGGCAAGCTCGAGTTCCGGGTCATGCTCAGCGGCGAGTACGACAGCTGCGATTGCTGGGTCAATATCCAGGCCGGCGCCGGCGGCACCGAGTCCTGCGATTGGGCCGAGATGCTGCAGCGCATGTACGTGCGCTGGGCCGAGCGCGGCGGCTTCGAGGTGGAGCTGGCCGATCGGCTCGCGGGCGAGGAGGCCGGGGTCAAGTGGGTCACGTTGCTGGTCAAGGGCTCGTTTGCCTACGGCTACCTCAAGGCCGAGTCGGGCGTGCACCGGCTGGTGCGCATCTCGCCCTTCGACAGCCAATCCCGGCGCCAGACGTCCTTCGCGGCGCTCGAGGTGACGCCCGTGCTGGACGACGCCACGGCCATGGAGATCCGCACCGAGGACCTCAAGATCGACACGTTTCGCGCGGGCGGCGCCGGCGGCCAGCACGTCAACAAGACCGACTCGGCCGTGCGGCTCACGCACCTGCCCACGGGCATCGTGGTGGCCTGTCAGAGCGAGCGCAGCCAGTACAAGAACAAGAACACTTCGCTCAAGATGCTGAAGGCCAAGCTGGCCGCCGTGGCGGAGGCCGAGCGCGAGGCCGAGCTGGCCGGGCTGTCGGGCGACAAGGGCGACATCGGCTGGGGGCATCAGATCCGCAGCTACGTCCTGGCGCCATACCAGATGGTGAAGGACCACCGCACCAACATGGAGATCGGCAACACCGGCGCGGTGCTGGACGGAGACATCCAGGGCTTCATTGAGACCTATCTGCGCAGCCGCACGCGCTGACGGAGCTCCCGAGCCCGGCGTCGCCACGTGGCCACGCCTGGCGCGCCCGTGCCCGCGTCGCCGCACGCAGGCACGGGCGCACAACGGAACATGACACACCTCTCAGGAACCGAGATCAGGAGATGAGCGCCGTGCGACGAGTGGCCCTGCTGTCCGTGACGGACAAGACCGGCATCAAGGAGCTGGGCGCCGCCCTGGCCGAGCGTGACTTTCAGGTCGTCTCCACCGGGGGCACCGCGCGTGTGCTGCGCGAGGCGGGCGTGCCCGTGACCGACATCTCCGAGCTGACCGGCTTCCCCGAGATGATGGACGGGCGCGTCAAGACGCTGCACCCGGTGGTGCATGGCGGCCTGCTGGGCGTGCGCGACGACGAGGCGCATCAGCAGGCCATGGCGGCCCACGGCATGTCGCCCATCGACGTGGTGGCGGTCAACCTCTACGCCTTCCGCGAGACCGTGGCCAAGCCGGGGGTGAGCCCCGAGGACGCCATCGAGAAGATCGACATCGGCGGTCCCTCCATGATCCGCTCGGCCGCCAAGAACCACCGCTCGGTGTGGGTGCTGACCGACCCCGCCGACTACGCGCCCGCCCTGGCGGCGCTGAGCGCCGAGGAGCACGACCCCGGGCAGGCGTTGGCTCTGCGGCAGCAGCTGGCCGCCAAAGCCTACGCCACCACCGCGGCCTACGACGCCGCCATCGCGGGCTGGTTCGCTGCGCACGCGGGCGGCCCCTGGGCCGAGCCCTTCACGCTCGAGGGCGGACCCGGCGAGGCGCTGCGCTACGGCGAGAACCCCAACCAGCAGGCGCGCTTTCACCGTCGCGCCGGGGTCACCGAGGCCTGCGTGGCCCGCGCCACCAAGCTGGCGGGCAAGGCGCTCTCGTACAACAACATCATGGACGCCGACGCGGCGCTCGAGCTGGTCAAGGAGTTCGATCAGCCGGCGGTGGCGGTCATCAAGCACACCAACCCCTGCGGCTGCGGCGTGGGCGAGGACCTCGATCAGGCCTTCGACCGCGCCTGGAGCGGCGACCCGCAGTCTGCCTTCGGCGGCATCGTGGCCAGCAACCGGCCGCTCAGCCGGGCGCTGGCCGAGCGCATCGCGGTGCCCGAGCACTTCCTCGAGCTGGTCATCGCGCCGGCCTTCGAGGACGGCGCGGTGGAGGCGCTCACCACGGGCGCCAAGTGGGGCAAGAACGTGCGCCTGCTGGCCGTGGGCGAGCTGGGCGCGCGGGACGGCAGCGAGCTGGCCGTGCGCAAGGTCACCGGCGGTCTGCTGGTGCAGCAGCGTGACCTGGGCTACGAGCACGAGCAGCGCGAGGTCGTGTCAGCGCGCGTGCCGTCGGACGCCGAGCAGGCCGATCTGGAGTTTGCCTGGCGCGTGTGCAAGCACGTCAAGTCCAACGCCATCGTGCTGGTGAAGGCCGGCGCCGTCGTGGGCGTGGGCGCGGGTCAGATGAGCCGCGTCGACTCGGTCTTCATGGCCGGGCACAAGGCGGGGCAGCGCGCGCGCGGCGCCGTGCTGGCGTCCGACGCCTTCTTCCCCTTTCGCGATTCGATCGACGAGGCCCAGCGGCTGGGCGTCACGGCGGTGGTGCAGCCGGGCGGCTCCATCCGCGACAAGGACTCGGTGGCGGCCGCCGACGAGCACGGACTGGCGCTGATGCACACCGGCGCGCGCCACTTCCGGCACTGAGGGCCGCGCGCCTCACGCGCCGCGTCCCGGCGGCGAGACGAGGTTCGTTGGCAGTCGCTGACTGTGGGCTGGCGCGGCGCTCGCTTGCGCCGGCTTGTCCAGCGCCGCCGCGCGTCAGTCGCTGTACTTGACGCTGCAGCCGAAGGGCTTGGTGATCTCGATCTTCGGCGCTTCGCCGGCGCGCAGCGAGGCCACGCTCGCCTGCACGAAGTTCACGCCCTCGCGCCCCGACTTGCTGTCGTCAATGGCGCCCTGGTAGACGATACGTCCGTCGCGCAGCACGAAGATGTGGGGCGTGGTCCTGGCACCGTAGGCGTGCCCGACGTCGCCGCTCTCGTCAAAGAGCACAGGGTAGGGCAGGCTCCAACGCGCGATCGCGTCCTGGTTCTTCTGCTCGCCGTGGCCCTGGCGGCCGGAGCCACCGGAGTTGATGGCCAGCCAGACCAGGTCGTCTCCGGCCACGGCCTCGTAGGTCGCCAGCATCTTGCCGGGGTTGTGGTAGCTCTGCACCACCGGGCACTCGGGATTGAACCACTCCAGCACCACGATCTTGTCAGCATCCATGGCCTGCTCCAGCGTGTGCGTGGAGCCGTCGCTGCCGGGCAACGAGAAGCCGGGCGCCGCGGGCGCATCGCTGGTGGCCGCGTCGGCTGCCGGCGCGGCGGCGCTGCTCTCGCCGGCCCCGGTGGCGGGGGGCACGAGGGGGCGGGTCTCCTCCTCGGTGACGTAGCCGCAGGCGCTCAGGGCGAGGGTGGCGAGGGCGAGGCTCAGGCTGCGTGGCAGGGTCATGCTCAGTCTCCGGTGGGGGCGGGCGGGTAGGCGATGCGATGGGCGCGCAGGGGGCCGTGGCCACTCGGGCCCACCACGAGTGTCCCGAGCAGGCGTGCGCCGCCTGGGCCTCGCGCGGCGCGACGCAGCACCAGCGTCTCCCCGTCCGCCACGCCGTCCTCGATCAGCTCGGCCAGGGGCAGGCAGTCGGGATCAGGGATGAACGTGAGCCGCTGCGCGCCGGGCAGGTGGATGCGGGCGCGGGTGGCGTCGAGCTGCAGCTCCAGCTGCGCGGGCGCCGGCATGGCCAGTCGCGCGCGGCTGGCCGCGATGGCCGCCGCGCCGGGGCCGGGCGTCGGTGCGCTGGATGCCGTGGCGTCGGGCAGCGCTGGATCGGGTGACGCTGTGCCGCGCGTCGCCGAGTCGCGCGTCGCGGCGGCGGGTGGCCCGGCGGCCGGGGCGGCCCGCACCGGCAGGCTGAGCGAGGCGCTGCCGCTGCCCATGAGGCAGATGTCGTCGCACACCAGCCACTCCAGCTGCACGCTGAGCGTGACCTCGCCGGGCTCCACGTCCGGGGCCACCTGCAGCGGCAGTAGCAGCGTGACGTCGCCGTGGTAGACGTGGTCGAGCAGGTCGCCGGGGGCGAGGTGTCGTTCGGGCGTGGGCCAGGCGATGTCGCCCACCGTGATGCCCTCGGGCAGACTCAGCTTGAGCTGCGGCTCGAAGCCCGTGTCATTGGCGGCGTGGCCATAGGTGTGCCAGCCCGGCGTCATGGACAGGCGCACGCCGAGCGTGGCGGACTGCCCCGGCTGCAGCGCGGCGACGTCGCACAGCAGCGCCGCGCTCACGACCGTGTCGCCGCTGAACAGCGCTGCGTCCTGAACCGGCCGCAGGCGGGGAGTGGGCGTCGTCGCCTCGATCGATCCGAGGCTGGCGCCGCAGGCCCCCAGACCCATGGCCAGCAGGCAGGCGCAGATCCGCGCCGTCGATCGCGCCGCCGCCCGCCTCGCAGGACGCGCCATCGATGGCGCCGATGGACGCGCAGCCAGCGGGGCGGCGAGACCTGCCCGCGGGGCAGGCGAGGTCGCAGCGGCGCGCGGCGAGGCGGGGAGCGGAGTGGACATGCACGCGAGCATAGCCGTCTGTCCGGCCCCCCGTGGTGACCCGCCCGTGGCCCGCCGTTGACCCGGGCCGCCGCCACGACCAAGGTGAGCGCTGTCCCTCGCTCTCTGGAGTCCTCCGGCATGGCCCGATCCAAGCGCTCGCCCCTGG
>QNBX01000027.1 GCA_003644265.1 Planctomycetota bacterium | reverse complement strand
TGCGAGCACCAGGCCACACCACACCAGAAGTCGTTCCTGGACAAGGTCAAGGACCTGTTCGATTGAGCGCCGGCCCCCGCCTGCAAACCCGACCATGAGCACCAAGACCAGCCGAGACGACCGCCAGGACGATCCCCGTCCCAACGAGCCCGAAGGCGCCGCGCGCCAGGGCGACGACAAGCGCCAGGCGCGTGCCGCTGACACCAACGCCCCGGAAGACGGACGGACGGACGGCGTGTCCTCCGACCGGCCCGCCCAGGGCGGCGCGCCGGACGATGACGCCACACCGTCCAGCAAGAGCTCGGGCCAGCGCCAGGCGCCGCGCGACGTGGAGGCCGAGCTGGCCGAGGCCAAGGACCGCTGGCTGCGCGCCCGCGCCGAGCTGGAGAACGTGCGTCGCGGTGCGCGCCGCGACGTCGAAGAGGCCCACGCCTACGGCGCCGCGTCGCTGCTGCGCGAGGTGGTCTCGCTGCTCGATGACCTGCAGCGCGCCCTGGCCGCGGCGCCCGACGACGCGGACGCGGGACTGCTCGAAGGCCTGCGCAACACCGAGCAGAAGTTCCAGGGCCTGCTGGATCGGCAAGGCGTGAAGCCCGTGCCGTGTGAGCCCGGTACGCCACTCGACCCCGAGTGCCATCGCGCGCTGGTCGAGCAGCCCACCGGCGAGCACCCCCCCGGCACCATCGTGACCGAGATCAGCCGTGGCTACCGCCTGCGCGAGCGCCTGCTGCGCGAGGCCGAAGTGGTCGTGGCGCGCGCCCCCGAAGCGGACGCCGCCCCTGAGCCGGACGCCGACAAGGAGAGCTGAGCGCCGTGCCCACCTACGACTACGCCTGCAAGCGCTGCGGCCACACCTTCGAGCACTTCCAGAGCATCTCCGACAAGCTGCTGCGCACCTGCCCCGAGTGCAAGCGACGCTCGCTGGAGCGGCTCTTCGGCACGGGCATCGGCGTGGTGTTCAAGGGCAGCGGGTTCTACGAGACCGACTACAAGCGCAAGGGCAAGCCCAGCGACGAAGGCGACAAGGGCGGGAGCTCAACGTCCAAGTCCAAGAGCGGCGAGACCAAGCCAGCGCCCGCCGGGAGCGACAAGGCCGACAAGAGCAAGCCCGGCAGCAAGGCGGCCTCCAGCTCCCCGAGCGCAGGCAGCGACAAGGGTGGCCAGAGCGGCACCGGCGCCAAGAGCGGCCGCGAGCCGCGGCGCTCCTGACCTGCTGGGCTTCTCTGCCCGCCCGGCACCCGGCACCCGGCACCCGGCACCCGGCACCCGGCACCCGGCACCCCCTGAACGCCCCCGCTGCTGGCAGCGGTGCTCCGGCCCCATCTCCCGCCGAAGCCCTCGCGCCCACGCGAGGCAGGGCGAGAGACGGATCCAGCCCTGGCTGCGCCTGCCAGCGTGCGGTGGGCTAGACTTCGGGGCCCCTCCTCGCCGCGCGCCCTTCTCGCCATGAGCAAGACCCCCCAACAGCACGCCAAGATCCCTCGCGAGAGCGAGAACGTGCTGCGGCTCAGCCAGGACCTGGGCGCCGAGCGTCTGCACTGGGTCAGTCGGCCCAGCGAGGTGGAGTTCGGCTTCAACAACACCTGCAATCTGCTGTGCGTCATGTGCCACCAGGCCGACGGCATCCCCCCCAAGGAGATGCCCCTGCCCCAGGCGCGCGAAGTGCTCGAGCAGGTGCTGCCCTACGCGCTGCACCTGACGCCCTCGGACGCCTCCGAGCCGCTCATGAACGATCTCGATGAGATCTGCGCCCAGTGCGAGCGCCACGACGTGCAGCTGCTGCTCTACTGCAACGCGACCCTGCTGGACGAGGACACCTTCGACCGGATCGCGCCCTGGACTCACCGCATCTGGTTCAGCATCGACTCACCCGATCCGAGCACCTTCGAGTCGCTGCGCGTGGGCGCCAGCTTCGACGAGGTCTGCGCCAACATCCGGGCCATCATGCCTCGGGCGCAGGCCATGAAGATCGAGGTGGCCTTCAACGCGGTGGTGATGGCGCCCAACTGGCATCAGCTGCCCCAGCTGGTCGACCTGGTGGCGGACCTCGGGGGCAACCAGCTGGCGCTGCAGGAGCTGCTGCCCAACTCCACCGGTTACGACGAGTTGAAGCTCGAGGGCGTGGTGGACGAGGAGGTCTACGCCACCATGGTCGAAGCCGTGAAGCAGCGCGCCGCCGCCCACGGCATGAACGTGAGCCTGCACCTGCACCATCCTCACGCCGCCGAGCTGGTCAACCGCGAGGCCGACCCCCAGACCAAGTCCCCCCTGGCGCAGGTGCGCGAGCTGCACATGGACAGCCTGGCGCGCATGCACCCGCGCTTCTGCCCCATGGCCATGAACTACGTGAAGATCACGCCCGACGGCGCGGTCTTCCCCTGCTGCCGCGGCCCCGCCGAGCTGGAGATGGGCAACGTCCTGAAGACGCCCTTCGACGAGGTCTGGAACGGCGCGGCCTACCAGGAGTTCCGGCGGCAGATGTTCAGCGGCGAATACGCCGAGGTCTGCGCCAGCTGCCTGGTGCTGACCGGGCGCGAGGAGTTCCAGCAGCTGCTCCAGGACGACGAGGCCGCCGCAGAGTCGTAGGCACCGGACGGGCGCTCCCGCGGCCCGCTCTCGGCGCGGACAGCCCTCAGGCTCCAGGGCTACCAGCCGCGCTGCGTGGCCTCAGGTCTTGCTCCGCCTTCGTCAGCCGTCAGCCACCGATGCTGATGGTCATGCCCTGCCCGCCGCCGCCGCTGCTGTCACCCGCGGCCGACAGATCGAGCACACGCTCCTCGCCCGCGGCGAGGTTCACGATCTCGCTGGCCAGGGGCGCGCCGCCGAAGCCGCTGCCCATGACCTGCACGCTGTACTCACCGGCGGCCAGGCCCTCGAAGCGGTAGCGACCCTCTTCGGCCACGGTCATCTCGCGATCGCCGCCGCCTACGGCCTCCAGCGAGATCGGCGTTCCGCTCAGCGGCATGCCCGTCTCCACGGAGGTCAACATGCCCATCAGCACGGCGCCGCGCGGAGCCTTGATCTCCACGCCATCCACCAGCGTGCGGTCCTTGATGTCGAGCGGCCCGTGCTCGGTGCTGACCACGCCGCCGCCCTCGGCCTGCAGGGTGTACTCGCCGGGCTGCACCCAGCGCACCTCGAAGCGACCGTCGGGCGCGGTCCGTACGCGCGAGAGCGCGCCGCCGCCGATGTCCATCTGCATGCCGCTGCTGCCGCCGCCGGGGCCGACACTCACGAACGAGAACGCCATGCTGCTGGTGCCGCTGAAGCCTGGGGAGCTCTCGCTCTTCACCGGGATCATGTTGATGGTCACGCCGCCCACCCCTTGGCCGCTGTCGGCGTCCGTGACACGACCCGTCACGGTGGCGCCGCTGAAGACCAGGTCCTGGGTGGCGTTCTGCCCGCCATCCAGCTTGAGCGTGTGCTCCACCGGGCTCGCCGCGCCGGGCGCCACCGCGGACAGATCGAACTCGCCCGGCTCCACGCCGGTGAACTCGTAGTTGCCGTAGCGATCGGTCCGAGCGCGCTGGCCGCCGAAGGGCAAGAACGAACCGGCGGGACTGAGCGACACCGTCAGGTCCGGCACGGGGCGCCCGCCGGCCAGCACCTGACCGCTGAGCGTCGCGCTCGGCGGGCGCACCAGCTCGACCCAGGCCTGCTCGCGTGGGAGCACGTCGACCCGCACGCTGCCGTCGGGCTCGTTCGAGGTTTCGCTGCCACCCATGACGATCATCATGGCGTTGCCCATGCTGAGGCCCTGGCGCATGGCCAGCTTGACCTCGTAGCTGCCGGGCAGCAGGCCGCCCACCAGGAACTCGCCCTTGCCGTCGGTGCTGGCGTTGCGTCCGGAGGGATCGAAACCCAGCACGGCCGACGCGATCAGCGCGTCCGCGCCACCCTGCTCGCCCAGGATCTTGACCTGGACCTCGGCGCCCGCCACGGGCGTTCCGTCGCGCTCGACCACGCGCCCGGCGATGGCGCCGGCCACCGGCGTCACCAGCGTCAGGCCTTCGCGCCGCTCGCCCTCGGCCAGCTCGGTCACCAGCGCCTCGGACGGCGAGAAGCCGTCGGCCTTGGCGCTCAGCTCCCAGGAGCCGGCAGGCACGCCGCGCATGACGAAGTGTCCCTCGTCGTCGCTGCGCACGCGACGCCAGTTGCCGGCGCTGGAGCCGCCACCCAGCGTGCGGCGCAGCTTGCGGCTGATGACCACCTCGTCGCCGCCGAAGCCGCCCTGGCTCTCGGGGGCCGTCCAGGGCGCGATGCTGACCTTGGCGTCAGGCACCGCCTCGCCGTCGCTGTCGAGCACCACGCCGGCCAGGACCGACTCGGGCAGCAGCAGTGCGACCGCGCGCCCGAAGCCGCCCGGATCCACCGGCGTGGCGTCCAGGTTCAGGGTGGCGAAGCCATCGGCGCTCAGCTCGACCTCGGCGCCCTGGGGGGGCACGTCCTGCACCAGGTACAGGCCCTCTGGGCGCAGGTTGCCCGCGGCCGCCCCGGCCGCCGCCAGAGCCGCGGCGCCCGTGAGCACCGGCAGCGCATCACCGCCGCGCATGCCCATGAACGACCCGCTGGGGCCGGGCGTCGCGTGCAGCCTGGCGCCGTCGAGCGGCTCCCCGCTGGCCTCGTCGGCCACGCTGATCAACAGGCCGCCCAGCGGGCGCAGCGTCAGCCTCAGGTCGTCCGTTCCGGTGGACACGTTCTGCTGCTCGAGGCGACTGAAGCCCTCGGCCTCGACGTGCACGCTGTACTGCCCGGGCGACAGCCCGCTCAGCTCGAAGCGACCCTCGACGTCGCTCTCCGCGCGCATGCGGAACTCCTGCCCCATGTGGCGCCGGGGCATGTCGTCCATGGAGTTCAGCATGATGCGCATCATGGAGCTCACGCGCAGCCTTGCGCCCAGCACGGGGCGCCCGGCGTCGTCCAGGACCCAGCCGGCGATGGCCGCGCCCGCTCCCAGCACCACGTCGCCCACGTCGTGGGTCTGATGCGGCGCCAGCTCCAGGTCCTCCACCAGGCCCAGCTGACGGCCTTCGGCGCTGGCGCTGATCTCGGCTGGCCCTGGCCCCAAGCCTGTGACCACGAAGCGCCCGTCGGGGCCGCTGATGGACGCGCCGTGGGTCTCCGCGGCGCGTCCCGCGATCAAACTGAAGATGCCGCCGGACAGACCACCGGACTGAGCCGCGATGTTGCGGCCGCTCACCTCGGCGTCGGCGATGGGCCGGCCGTTCTCATCGACCACGCGTCCGGAGACCCGCGCGCCGGGCTCCAGCACCAGCGTGCCCATGTCGAGCGTAGCCTGCACCAGCCGCGGGCAGTCGTGCATACCGGTGCGGAAGGCCTGGTGCACCAGGGCCAGCTGACCGTGCCCGCCGCCGCCCAACAGGCCGGGCAGGGCGTCCTCGTCCTCGTCATCGGCCGGGAGCAGCTCGACCTCGAGCGCGAAGCGGCCGTCGTCGTCGGTGGCGGTCTGCGGCCGGTCGGGGAACTCGCCCCCGGGCGCCAGCCGGCGAGCCAGCAGCAGCCCGCCCCCGCCGTGGAACACCACCTTGGCCTCGGCCACAGGGCGCCCGGCCTCGTCCACGACGCGTCCTGTCAGCAGCGCGAGGGGCTCAGCGGCCTCGAGCGCGGCCGCGGCGTCCGGCAGCTGCTCCGGCCCTCCGGCCTCCCCCCCCAGCGCGGCGGGTTCGGCGTGATCGGCGGTCAGGGCGGCCCTGTCGCCGTCAGCCACCTCAGGCAACTCGGTGCGCCCGGCGTCCGCGCCGGCGTCCCCAAGCACCACCGCACCCGACGCGGGGCCCACGGCGCCCTCATCCTCCAACAGCAACAACGCTCCGACCCCCACAACCAGCACGACGGCCAGACCCAAGACGACCTTGACGACTCCCGACACGGCGACGACCTCCCTTTTGCGAAACGCTGCGCGTGGCTCACGCGGACAGCGTTCGATGATGCCCGCGCCGCGTCGATCCCGGCCTTCACCTGCGCGCCGGAAACGGGGTCGGGAACGATTGCCGTATAGTACGCACTGACGGCCGGAATGTTGGAGTCGCCGCGCTGAAACCGAGGCACCGCCCGTGCAAACACGACCCTGCCACACCAACGCCGCACAGGGGAGCCCGATGATGCGCACGTTGCACCTGATCGCCCTCGTGGTCGCCAGCTCGTTGATGGCCGCGCCCGCCGCGGCGCAGCTGCACAAGGACACGCGCCTGGGGTTCCAGTTCAAGCCGCCCAAGGACTTCGGCGCCATCGCGCTCAAGCCCACCGAGCGCACCACGGTGGCCAAGTACCAGTCGGAACATCGCGAGTACAGCAGCAGCGGAGCCCAGAGCAGCCCCACCTTCGTGCTGCGCTACTTCCCGCTGGGTGACGACGCGGACGCCGAGACCGAGGTCGAGCGTCACTGGGAGCGCGCCGAGGAGGCCTACGGCTACTCAAAGGTGGTCAAGCAGAAGAAGCTGCGCATCGCCAAGATCAACTGCCTCGAGAAGCACATCCGGCCCGAGAACGGAGGTCAGACCGCCTTCTGGGCCGTGCTGCCCCAGGACGAGGGCATCTTCGTGTTCCACGGCCTGGCCATCAGCGAACGCTTCGACAAGTACGCCAAGGAGTTCTCCAAGGCGGCCAAGTCGTTCAAGCGCATCAAGAAGGAAGACACCAGCGAGCGCGAGGCCGAGCTCGACCAGATGAGCGAGCAGGAGCGCTACCTGCAGACGCAGGTCGACAAGCTGCCCCCGGGCTGGGAGTCGCTGCGCACCGACCGCTACCTGTTCCTCTTCAACGCCGACAAGAACTGGGTCAAGGAGCTGGGCAAGCAGATCGAGAAGATCCGCGACACCTACGAGGAGCTCTACCCGCCGGACGAGCCCATCACGGCGGTGTCCATCGTGCGCGTCTGCGCCAGCTTCGACGAGTACCTCGGCTACGGCGGGCGCAAGGGCACGGGCGGCTACTGGAGCTCGTTCCACAAGGAGCTGGTGATCTTCGACCGACCGCCGCGCAACACCACCGCGGCCATCCTCAACCACGAGGCCTTCCACCAGTACATCTACTACTTCTACGGCGAGCTCGCGCCGCACTCCTGGTACAACGAAGGCACGGGTGATTACTTCGCCGGCGCGCGCATGACCAAGTCGTACCGCATCAAGGGCTTCGGCGACGCTCCTGGCGGCATTGGGCGCAAGGGCACGGTCAAAGAAGCCTGCCGCCTGCTGGGCGAGGGCAGCACCGAGAACTCCGGGTGCGCCACGCCGCTCAAGGACCTGATGCGCTACACCCAGGGCGAGTACTACGCTCGCGCCGGTGTGCACTATGCGCAGGGCTGGGGCGTGGTGCACATGCTGCGCGAGAGCAAGCGGCTGCGTCCCAAGGAGAAGCTGATCCTCGAGGAATACCTGCTCAACCTGGTGGCGGCCCGGCATGAGGTGGCCATCAAGGCCCGCGACCGCGCCATGGAGCAGGCCGAGAAAAAGGAGCCCGGGTCCTCCGCCGAACTGGATCAGGACCCCGAGGACTGGTACGCCGGCGCCGACACCAACGAGATCCAGGCGCTGGCCTACGAGAAGACCTTCAGCGAGTGGTCCCAGGATGACTGGGACAAGTTCAATCAGTCCTACCTCGAGTACGTGGAGAAGTTGTAGTGCGACCTATCGCGTTGCTGCTGGCCGTCCTGGCCTTCTTGTCCGCCCCCGCCGCCGCGTTCGACCGCGTGCTGCTGAAAGATGGCCGCGCCATCGAGGGCAAGCTGATCGACTCTGAGGACTCCGGGTTCATCATGCTGCGCCTGCCCGGCGCGGATGTGCCCATCCCGCTCTCCATGGTCGACAAGACCTTCGTGGAGGACCTGGATGACTACGTGCCCAAGAACAAGAAGGAGGAGAAGTACCTCAGGCAGGGCAAGGTCCTGTTCGAGGGCTCCTGGATGAGCCGCACGCGACGCGAGCAGCAGTTGCAGAAGCGCCGCGACGCCGACGAGGGCGCCATCAAGCAGGCCCGTGAAGAGCAGAAGTGGAAGAACCACAAGCAGCTCAACACGCGCCACTTCGACATCGCGTCCAACTGCACGCAGGAGGTGCTGGACGAGTACGCCGACATGATGGAGGCGTACTACAAGTACTTCACGGATTTCTGGCACATCAAGCTGAAGGCCAAGGACGCCAAGCGGCGCATGAAGTTCTTCATGTATCGCAACGCGGCCGACTTCCACGCCATCACGGGCATGCGCCGCGGCGTGCTGGGCTACTTCCAGCCCACCACCGGCGAGCTGCACCTGTTCGACATGTTCGACGACCGCGCCTACGCCCAAGCGGTCATGTTCCACGAGGGCAACCACCTGCTCACGCACCTGATCGACACGGGCTACCTGTACCCGCCCTGGATGAACGAGGGCATGGCCGAGTACTACGGTTCGGCCAAGATCAACGAGCAGAGCGAGTTCGAGATCGGCGGCCTGCAGTACGGGCGCATCGCGGCCATGCGGCACGACGACGCCACGGGCCAGGCCCTGCGCATCCGCGACGTCATGCTGGCCCCGCGCGGCGGCGGCTACACCGCGCGGCACTACAGCTACGGCTGGTCATTCGTGCACTTCCTGATGGAGACGCCCAAGTACGCCAAGTCATTCCGCGGCTTCTTCAAGAACCTGCCCGACAACCCAGGCGTCGAGACGTCAATCCTCACCTGGCAGAAGGGCGCCTTCACCGCGCCCTCCGAAGAGAGCGTGATCGAGGCCTTCGAGAGCCGCATGGGCAAGTCGGTCGAGGATCTCGAGGACGAGTGGCGGCTGTTCATCGCCCAGGCCTACGGCGAGCTCTCTCCCAACGCCTACTACTTTGCGGCGCGCCTGTTCAAGAACGGCGAACCGCTCGAGAATGATCAGCACGTGGTCTTTGCCATGGAGTTCTACGACAAGGCCGTGCAGGCCGGCATCGAGAACGCCAAGGCCTACCGCGAGTACGCCGAGATGCTGCGCAAGGGCGGCATGGATGAGAGTTCGTCTTCACGCTCCATCATCATCACACCCGACCCGGTCAAGGCCTGGTTGATGTGCCAACGCGCCATCGAACTCGACCCCATCGACCCGCTCAACTACATGGAGGGCGCCGGCGCGCTGATCATGAACAGCCCGGCCCAGGACCTCGATCAAGCCTACGCCCTGGCCGAGACCGCCAAGGCCCTGGCGCCGCGCAGCTACCGGGTCACAACGCTCTACGACGAGCTCATGTCGTTGATCGAACCCGCCCGCGAGCGGGCCCGCGAGCGCGCCGAGATGGAGCAGCGCCTGGCCACCCTCGACCTGCGGCAGTGGATCGTCCAGCCGTTCCACTTCGACAACGAGGAGGAGCCCGAGCAGACGCCCGAGATGTCCACCGAGGAGCTGCGCGAGCTGCTCGCCGAGGGCCTCTACGACGGTGACGACTGGGTCTTCCAGGCCTACCGCTGGGCCGACGAGACCACCGGCGAACTGACCCAGGGCACGGAACCCTGGGACATCGGCTGGGTTCAGCTCAAGGACGTGCCGCTCTTCGCGGACGACCTGGCGCAGGCTGGCGACTGAACGAGGATCTGACGTGACCCGCTCCCGAATTCAGCGCACTCTGTTTGTGCTCGCGGTCGCCCTGCTGACCGCCTGCGCGTCGCCGCCCCCCAGCCACCTCACGCGTATCTGGCCCAAGGGCCACACCGACGACCCCGTGCTGGGGCTCTCCACGGAGGAGGGCGTGCTGGTGCTGGTGCAGCCCGAGTGGCAGGTAGGCGACCTGTTCGAGCTGCACTTCCCGGTGGGCAACTCGCTGGTGCGCGACTGGGGGCGACTCGATCGCCGCAACGACGATCTGGCGGTGATCCAGCCGATCACGTCACGCCTGATGGAGGGCCGCTTCGCCACGGCCCTGCCGTCGTCCGAGGAGATCCTCTACCTGGCGCAGCGCAGCGCGCAAGACGAGCCCGTCATGGTCGAGGTGGATCGCTGGTACGACTTCAAGTACGGCACGTTCCTCGTGCCGCCCTCAGGTGACGCCGCGGCGCTCGTGTCGCGCTGGGCTGGCTCGGGGCTCTACGTCAGGCGCGGCGAGCGCTGGGAGATCGTGGGCATGCTCTCCGACCTGACCGGGCGCCTGGACCCGGGCGACCGCCATGACGTCGGCGCCGCCTTCATCGGCATGGGTGAGATCTCGCGCCTGCTGCCCGACCAGGTGGACTTCTTCGGGCACCCGTTCCGGGCGTCGAGACCCGACTTCGAGTACGGCGTGCCGCTGCAACCTGGTGACATCGAGCTGGACCCCCGGCCCGAGGAGGACGGCGGGGCCTCCCCGTGACTCCGGCCGGGGCGGCGTTGCGCCTGTTCGGCGCCCTCGCCGCCCTGCTGGCCACGACCGACGGCGCTCTGGCCCTGTGGCAACCCGCGGGCGTGTCCAGCTTCGGGCGCCCCGCCTGGCTGGCCGTGGCGTGGCTGTTGACCGGCCTGGCCAGCGCGGGCTGGGTGCTCAGCCGCCGCGACCGCGGCCAGATCGCACGCTGCCTGACCGCGCTGCTGCTGGCCGCCACGCCCTTCGGCATGGGCGCGCTGCCCGGGAGCGCAGGCGCCCTGGCGCCCCTGGCTGGCACCGCCCTGGTGGCGGCGGCGCCGTGGATCCGTCCCTCCTTCGGAGCCCTGGCCACCGGCGCGGCGCTGCTGCTGGCGTTGCCCGCCTGCCTGCACAGCAACAATCCATTGGGCGCGATCCAATGGGCCCTCACGCTGCTGCCGCCGGCTGCGCTGGTGCTGCTGCTCCCGGCGGCGTTCCCCGGGTGTCGCGCCCGGCAGGCGGCGCTGCTGCTGCTGGGCGCCACAGCCTGTCTGGCGACGGCCTCCCTGGGCGACTACCTGGTGCTCATGCACAGCCTGGGTCTGACGCCGCTCGAGGCGGCCGCCACGCGCATGCGACCCATGGGGCTGCACCCCAACCTGGCGGCCCCGTCGATCATGATGGCGCTGCTGATCGGCGCAGCCCTGGCGAGCGCCCGCGAGCGCCGCGGGCTGACGCTGCTGCTGCTGCTGCCGATCACCCTGGCGCTGGCAGCCATGCAGTCCAAGACCGGCGCGCTGGTGGCCCTGGGGGGCCTGGCGCTGCTGGCGGCCCTGCGCGCGCGCTGGCCCCTGGCGCGATTCATCCCCGCCGCGTTGGCAGTCGTGGCGATCGCCGCCCTGCTGCTGCCCTCCACGGGCCTCACCGATGGCAGCATCACGCGACGCTCCGCCAGCACGGTCAGCAAGGCGGTCTCGTTCCGCTCCTCCATGTGGCAGCTCGGCCGTGACTCCATGGCGGCGGCCCCCTGGACCGGCAACGGACCACGCACCACGTACCTGCAAGGCGCGGTGGCCCAGTCGGGCCGCTATGACGGCCTGCCCAAGGATGACCACCCCCACAACGTGGTCTTGGCCGTGGGAGCCGACCTGGGCCTGCCCGGGCTGCTGGGCCTGGCGCTGCTGCTGGCGGCCAGCCTGCGGCGCAGCTCCCGCCCCGAGCTCCTGGCGGACGCCGTGCTGCTTGCGGCCGGGCTGCACTGGATCGCCAACGGCGTGGACATGGGCGGCGCGGTCCGCACGCTCTACCCCTGCGGTGTGCTGGTGCTCTTGGGATTGTCGGAGGCCGCGCGCCGCCCTGGCGAAGCGCAGCCCGCCCTGCGTGCCGCCGCTGAGGACACCGCGGCCCAAAGCTCACGTCCTGCCCACGGCGCCAGGTCCCTGGTGATCGGGGGCGTTCTGCTGGCGCTGTTCGGCGCGCGGCAGAGCGCTCAGGAGCTGCTGGTGGTTGAGACCGAGCGGGCCCTCGCCGCCCGCACCGGCAGCGCGGCAGGGGGCGTCGCGGACGGCGAGGGCGCTACCGGCGGCTACGGCGCTGTAGGTGGCGAGGGCGCTACCGGCGGCTACGGCGGGGCAGGCGGCGAGGGGGCTGCAGGCGGCAACGGGGACGCTCACCGCAGCGACAGCGTGGAGGTCCCGGCCCGTGCGCGGCAGCTCTCCGACCTGAGCGCCTGGCTGCTGCCCCTCGATCCGCGGCCGTGGGGGCAGCGCGCGGCCATCGCCGCCCGCAGCGACGACCTGGCCGGGCAGCTCGCCGCCATGGAGCAGGCGCTCAGGCGGGCCCCCGATCTGGCCGAGGTGCTGCGGGTCGTGGCGCTGCTGCGCGCGCGCGTCGACCTGGACGACCCGGCGGTCCCCACGTTGCTCGCCCGCGCCCTGGCCCTCGACCCCTACGGCCCCCTGGCCTGGCAGCGTCACATGGACGCGGCCCTGCTCGCGGCCCACCGGGGCGACGAGCCCCTCGCCCGAGAGCACCTGATCACGGCGGTGGTGCTCAACCCGGGCGCCGTGGGCCGAGCGCAGTGGATCGCCTCCCGGCACACGCTGCGGCTCAGCGCGGATGGGCGGCGGGCCGTGGAGATCCCGTTGCAGCGCCTGTTTGCAGAGCTCCGGCGCCGCCGCGCCGAGCTCGCGGGCCGCGACCCGGCCTCCGACGCCCGCTTGCGTCTGCGCGAGGTCGACGTGCTGCTGGCGCTCGAGCTGACCGACGAGGCCGACGCCGCCTGTCGCGAGCTGCTGGCTGACGAGTTCACGTCGCTGTACACGCGCCTGGCCCAGACGGCGATGCTGCGCGGTGACCATGAGTTGGCCATCGAACACTGGGCCAGGTCGGGCAGCACGGGTGTCTTCGAAGCTCGGAGCTGGCTGCTGATGGCCCTGGCCCAGGTGACAGACCCCGGCAGCGACGCGTTCGAGCGCAGCCTGGCCGAGGCCTTGCCGCTCATGCCGGACGTGGGCTTCCAGACCGCGTCCGTGCGTCGGCTGATGGAGGCGCGCCGGATCATCTCAGAGCGCCGCGGTCTGCCGCGGGAGGCCGCGCGCTGGCAGCAGGCCGTAGCCTTCCTCGATCGCTGAGCGGCGGGCATGAGCGGCGCGCAACTCCCGCCCGCGCCGTCCTCAGCGTGCGCCGTCCTCAGCGTGCGCCTGCAAGGCCCGGCGTACGGCGTCCTGAGCCTGGTGCACATCGCCGCAGGCTTCACTGGCACGTAGGGCCGCCAAGCCTCCGGCCTCGTCGCCCCTGGCCAGCAGCGTCAAGCCCAGCAGACCCTGAGCCAGGCCGTCGGCCGGCCAGCGCTGCACCGCGCGACGGGCATAGGCCAGCGCGGCCTCGCCCCGTAGCCCCCCCATGCACAGCGCCGCGGCCCGCGCCGCAGGGCCGGCTGGCCGGCGCACGCCGAACCACGGTCGCGGCTCACCCGCTGGCAGCGGCGGGGCCTCGCCGGCGGCCAGGGCGGACTCCAGCTCGTGCTCCGCCAGCCAGAGCGGGTCCAGCCCCTCCGAGGCCACGAACACCGCCTCGATCCGACCCAGGAACACCAGCGTCCAGTCCGCCTCACGCAGCAGCCGCGCCGCGAGCGGGCCGTCCATGGGCAGCAGCGCCACGTCAAAACCGTGCTCCCACACCAGCCGGCGGAAGGCCATGGGGCTCTCCCCGCGCTCGGCGGCGACCACGCGCTCGAACCACGAGCTGGGATAGCCGTGGGTGTTGCCGTTGGTGGAGGCCACCTGCTCGGGCCAGCGCCTGCCCGTGAAGCGGCTGCCGTAGCTGAAGGCGGTGAAGACGCGGCCCTCGGGCAGCTCGCGCGCGATGAATTCGATGCCGGCATCCGGGTAGGCCAGGCTCGACAGGGACGTACCGGCGCGACGCTGCAGGCCGTCGTGGATCGAGATGGCGTCGCTCACTTCGCCGGCGCACAGCGCCAGCACGAGCCCGAGCGCCAGCAGCGGCAGCGCGCGCGAACGCGCCAGTGTGTACGGCAAGGCGGCGGCCGCCGGTCCCGCCACCACCAGCGCAAACGGCGCCATGTTGCGCCGCAGCGACGGGAGCATGGCTCCGAACAGCAGCAACAACCCCAGCGCGGGCAACACCCAGGGCCCCGAGCTGCGTTGGGCCCAGGCCCGCGGCGCGCGCGCCGCCAGCGCCAGCAGGGCCACGACGCCCAGCACCAGGCAGGCCGTGCGATCCCAGGGTCCGCGCGGGTCGCTGGCAAACGTCGGCAGGAACTCCGCGATGGCCCCGCGGTAGCGCGCGCCGTGCTGCGAGAGATCCGACAGGATCGCGAAGGGATGCAGCCAACCGTCCAGCCCCGCCGGGTTCACCAGGCTCACGGCGCTCAGCCCGAGCGCCAGCACGAACCAGCGCCGCGCGGCGCCGCGGCCCGCCGGCCCCGACAGCCACCACACCAGCGCGACGACCGCCACGAGCAGCCACCCCAAGACGAAGTATCCGTGCAGGTTGACCCAGATCAGCTGCAGCGGCAGCAGCAGCCATCCGGCGCGACGACCATCCGGACGCGCGACCAACACCACCCAGACGAAGGCAGCCAACAGCAGCATGGACGCCAGATCAGGCCGGATCAGAAAGCGCCCCCTCGCCGCGAGCAGCGCCAGCGCCAAGCAGACCACGGCCGCCGCCGGCGAGGCCCCGAGCCCGCGCGCGGTGGCCAGCAGCAGCGCAGCCAGCCCGCCCATGAGCGCCAGCCGCAGCAACAACAGTCCCTCCGCCCCGCCCGCCTGGTGCACCAGGTGGGTCAGCACCTGAAAGCCCCACTTGTCGTGCACAGACGGGTAGTCAGAGTGCAGCTGCGAGAGCACGTTGGTGGCGGGCACCTCGCCGTGCTCGAGGATCCAGCGGCCCGTGACGTCGTGCAGCGGCCAGTCCAGGTTGTGGACCCCGAACGTCCCGGCACACAGCACCAGCGCCGCGAGCGCGAGCCAGGCCCAGGCCCAACCACGCTCGGATGCTGGCTCGCTGCCTGTCATGGCCGCAGATACTAGCAGCCGCCAGGCCCCGCTCAGCCTCCGGCGAGAGACATCACGTAGTTGCTCTGGGAGGTCTGCTTGGGACCGCCGGCGCCCGGGTCGTTGGGGATCATGAACTGCCACCAGATACCCAGACCGCAGAAGGCCGGGTCAGCGCTCATGGGCAGGGCCACCGACAGGTTGCCGGCGCCGTCGGCGTTCAGGGCCAGGATGAAGTCCGGCGACGGATACATGTTGCCCTGATCAAAGGGCGCGTCCAGGAACGAGAAGCCCACGATCAGGAAGGCCGGCGCCAGCGGGAGCGCGTTGCTGAGCTCCAGCGAGAAGTCAGTGCTGGGCACCACCGGCAGGTTGTTGAAGCCCAAGACCGGCGTGCCGGCCTGACCGGGCTTGCCGCTGCCGCCCGCGACCGCGCTGGCCGAGGTCCCACACAACGGAGCACCGGGCGTGACCGTGATGGTCACCACCAGCGGACCGATCTCGGCGCCCAAATCGTCACTCAGCATCAGCTCGACGTCGAAGTCGGTGCTGACCGCCACGCTGGGCGGATCGAAGCTGACGCTGGCGCCCGAGCCCACGATGGTGCCGCCGCCCAGCGGCGTCCAGCTGTAGCTGAGCACTTGCCCCGCGTTGGGATCAGTGGCTGTCACCGACAAGACCGAGGTGGAGCTGTCGTCGATCGTGGACGGCGTGGCCGAGGGCCCGGCGGTCACCTCAGGCAGCTCATTCTTGAACTCCCAGGAGAGACGCAGGTCGTAGCGACCGTAGCGCCGCGTGCTGCTGCCGCTGCGTACGCGGGTAGCCCAAGGCCCGGTCTCGGTGATGGTGTAGCCGTCGATGAACGCGTTGCGTCCTGTACCCGAGCCGAGGTCCGAGGCCACGAAGCCGCCGCCCGGCGTGTAAAGGTCGAGCGTGGTGTCGCACTGGGTGTCCGCGTCGCCCACGCCATTGGGATAGCGCGTCGACACATCGATACGTGAGCCGATCACGGCGTCGAACTCATACCAGTCCTTGTCTCCCGTGCCCGGCGCGGGCGGGTTGGAGGCGGAGTAGTAGAGCGTGAGGTTGTTCCGCCAGGAGTTGTTCACCCCCACGGACGTGGCCGCGGCCTGGGCGTTGTTGGGCTCGTCGGCGTCGGCGTAGAAGCGCACGCGACGGTTGTCGAACAGGTCGGTCAGCTCAGCCTGCATGCCGTTGATGCCGTGCTCGCTGAACCAACCATCCCAGGCGTGGTTGAGGGTCAGGTTGCTGGCACTGGCCACGGGCCCGGTGAACACATCCCACCAGGCCTTGTGGCGGTTGAGCCCGCCGATGGTCGTGCCGGTGCCGATGTCATCGTCGTCACTGCCGGTGCTCTGGTCGGGCGAGGCGGCCGAGTCGATCAGGTCGAACAGGGTCGCCGCCACGGCCAGCTCGTCCGCGGCGCCATACGCGTCGCCGCTGTACGGCACGGTCGTCTCGATGCGCGCGCGCAGCTGCACACCGCCACTCTGCGACGAGCCGTTGGCGTCCATGTAGATGGCCTGCCGATTCATCTGCTGATCCATGACCGCGCTGCCGAAGGCGGTGCCGAAGCCCTCACCCATCGAGAGCTTGGGGTCCTGGTTGCTGTCGCCGAAGACGTGGCTGCCGCCTGGGCTGTCGGAGTCGCTGTACATGTTCTGCACGACGTGTCCGATCTCGTGCAGGATGACGGGGTCATCGTAGCCGTCGTCCGTGGCGATGTGGGCGTCGTTGCCACTGGCGTACGAACCGGAGCCGCCGGGCCAGTAGAGCCGGATGGTCTGGGGCGCCATGCCCTCACCGATATCCGTCCCCATGATGTACTCCCAGGCGTGCACGGCCATGTCGTGCAGGTTGAAGGGGCTGGCTTCATTGGAACCGGACGTGATCTTCAGCACGCTGACCGTGCCGATATCGAGGTCCAGATTGGTGTCGTGACCAGCGCTGACCGGACTCAAGGACTGGTACTCGGCGTTGCCTTCGGTGGTCACGCGGATGCGCTGGAAGCCGGTAGCCTGAAGCGTATCGCAGTCAACGCGCACCACGATGTCGAGCACGCCAGCGCTGTTCACATCGAGTGAGAAGCTGCCGTCCTGCCCCGTGGAGCCCGAGGCCAGCACGGCCTGGGTGGCGTCGTTGATCACGTGCACGTCAGCCCGGCGGATGGGCTTCATGTTGTCGGTGCCGGTCCAGCCGTTGTAGCTCCAGCCCTTGTCCTCGTACTCGAAGGCGCCGGAGACGGTGAACGTCTGAGCCGCGGCGGCGCTCGTCAGCAGACTGACGGCGGCGGCTGCGAGCAGCATCTGTAGGCTCTTCATGGTGATCACCGCCCCTCACGCTGAATGCTGGGCAACAGGACGGCCTGCTCGGTCTGACCACGGTGGTCGATGCGGCTGACCAGGGGGGCGTCGGGCAGCGCCTCGCCCCAGTGCAGAGCGGCCACGGTCTCGACGGTCTCCAGCAGCGGCTGGCCCAGCTCGTCGAGCATGGGCTCACCGGCGTCGTCCCGCACCACGAAGCTCCCGCGCGCCGCCAGGCGCAGGGCCCGGAAGACATCGTCCGCCGGCAGGTCCACGCGGGCCGTGCCCGCCGTCTGTGCGCCGCGGGCCGCGCCCGCCACGCCCTGCTGATCGCCGGACAGCAGCACCACACCCTGCGGCAGGCGCAGCTCCCAGGTCAGCTGCTCAAAGTCCCGCAGGGGCTCCAGGTTGAAGTCCAACTGCACCGGACCGAAATCCGCACCGGCCACGCGTGTCAGGCTCACGGAGATGGGCGCCGTGGGCTTGCAGGAGCTGACCTGACGCCCGGCCGTGGAAGCGAGCTCCGGGCCGCTGACTGCGAGCGCGGGCGCGTCCTGGGGGCTCGAGAGCGACGCGTCGCTCGCACAGCATGCGGAGAGGCCCGCCTCGGCAGGCTCGCGAGGAGCCAGCGTGGTCAGGCAGACGGCCGTGGCAGCCGAAGCGAAGAAAAGCAGGCGCAACATAGAAGCGGTCCTCACGGGCGAGTCGGATGAACGGGAGCGGCCCCGACCTGGCTGCACCGTCGCAGGCGACGAGAGCAGAGCCTGAGCACACGGGGGGCATACGGGGGAACACCCACCGCACTCAGCAGCGCCAGTTGGGGCATCAGTCCGCAGCAAAGAGCCGGATTCGGGCGGCGAAACGCAGCGAGCCACCATTATAGGCGTCATTTGAGAGCACAGCAGCTCACGCAACTTGCCGGACGGACGCTGGGCTCTGGAGCTGACTCCGCCTCAGCGGCTATCCTCCTCCGCCCATGAGAGTCGATCTCGACAAGTATCGCCACGCCGGTCGTATCGGCGCCGCCGCCCGCAAGCGGGGCATCGCGGGCATCGTGGTGGGTGCCCGGCTGGTCGATGTGCTGGACGATATCGAGGGCTACATCTTCGAGCAGGGCGCCGAACTGGCCTTTCCGGCCCAGCTCTCGATCAACGAGGTGGCGGCCCACGACTGCTGCGATCTGGACGACCCGCGCACCTTCGCCCAGGGCGACGTGGTCAAGCTCGACCTGGGCGTGCACATCGATGGCTGCATCGCCGACAGCGCCGCCACCGCCGACCTGGGCGACCACGGCAGCCTGCTGGAGGCCTCGCGTCAGGCCCTGGAGGCCGCCATCGCCCTGGTTCGCCCGGGCACCAAGACCAGCCAGCTCGGCGCGGCCATCGAGTCGACCATGCAGTCGCTGGGCCACCGCCCCGTGTCCAACCTCACGGGCCACGGCATCGCGCCCTACACGATCCACTGCTCGCCCTCGATCCCCAACGTGGCCGACGGCGCCCGGGGCACGCTCAAGGAGGGCATGATGATCTGCATCGAGCCCTTCGCCAGCACCGGCCCCGGCACGGTGCGGGAACAGGGCCGGGCGGAGGTCTTCGGCGCCCGCCGCAAGCTGAAGGCGCCGCGCAACGTGGACAGCGGCGTGGTCGACCAGATCGCGGCACGTCGCGGCATGCCCTTCTGCCGCCGAGAGCTGGCCCGCGAGCACGGCAAGGACCTGACCGAGCGCAGCCTCAAGGCGCTGCTGCGCGCCAGCGCCATCTTCGACTACCCCCCGCTGGTGGAGCCGAGCCCCTGCCACGTGGCCCAGTTCGAACACACCATGTACGTGGGTCCCGATGGCGCTGAGGTCATGACGCGCTGAGGGCCGTTTCAGGGTCGCTCCCGCTGCCGATGGCCCGCCAGGAAGTGGAGCCCGGCGCGGGGCCCGTCGTCGCCGAAGCCGTGCCCGCCGTGCCCTCGCTCCCAGCGCAGCTGCCAAGCGGGATCACGCGCCGAGGCGGCGGACATGGCGCCCACGAAGAAGGCCAGGCAGTCCCGATCCAGGATCCGATCGTCATCCGCGCTGAACAGGTAGACCGGCACACCCGATAGCCCGGGCACCGGGTCCGGGGCCAGCCCCACCACCCGACGCCCGCCGGCGGGCTGGGCCTCCCAGAGCGGCGGGGGCGAGGCCGACCAGACCGCCACCGCCGCAAAGCGCGCCGAGTGCCTGGCCGCCAACACCAGGGCCGCGGCCCCACCGGAGCCGAAGCCCGCCAGGGTCACGCGCCCCGGATCGAGCGTGCGCCTGGCGAGTTCGGCGTCCAGGGCCGCCAGCATGGCCGCCTCGCCGGCCGGCTCCAGAAAAGGGGTCGAGCTGGTGCAGCCGGCGGGAGCCACGGGCACCAGCAGGGCCAGGCCCTCCCGGCGCGCGTCGGCGCTGACCTCGCCAAGGGACCGGCGCGCGAGCTCCTCGGCGGAGGTGCCCTTGAAGCTCCCGCCGTGCAGCAGGACCACCAGGGCCCGGGCGCCCTTGCGACCGCCGTGCAGCACGCTTGGAGCGTCGTCGCCGACCGCCCTCCGTGCGGCCGGAGGGGCAGGCGGGGCCGACAGCGGAGGCGCTGGGCCCAAGCCCAGCCAGAGCGAAACGAGCAGGCAGCACAGCGAGGGGGTCGTCATGCCCTCAATGACGATTCGAACCCCGGAGCGTTTCCTCCCATCGGTCTTGTGGGGCCGCCCCACCCTCGGTTACAAACACCCCTCGCCGACGCGTCCCCTACGCGTCCATCAGGGCCTCTCGCGAGGCGGCGAACCGGCGGGGTGTGGCTCAGTTTGGTAGAGCGCTTGTCTGGGGGACAAGAGATCGCTGGTTCGAATCCAGTCACCCCGACCATTTGTAAATCCTGCTGAACGCGCCAGTTGGCGCGTACCCGGCCTCGGCGTCGGAGCGGCTGTGTCGCTACGCGGCCCGCCCCGCCATCGCGACCGTCGGGCAGCTCGTGCAGTCTCGGCAAGGCTGCCCGCCCTGACGAGGGCCGGGGAGCGGGCCGTGCGGCGTCGCGAGTCCGCAGCGCCCCGGTGACGCTCAAAGGGGGGGGGCTCTGAACTTCCTATCCACCGAGGTCGGCGGGAGAGAACAGGAGCAGTGCCGCTCGGGAGCGCGCGGTCCCGTCGTGTGGCCCGCGCGCTCCCGATGTTGCGGTGCTGACTAGGGCGTGGTCGCCACCAAGCCGTTGGATGCTGCGAAGCCAGTGGGGCCCGCTGCGTCGGGGATCCAGTATTGGTAGTAGGAAGAGAACCCGCCGGGAAGCGCGTCGGGCCAGAAGGTGTTCAGGTCAAGCGTGCCAGTGCCGCTCAGGCCCAGCGGGCCCAGCAGCAGATCGGGGTTGGGCACCAGGACTCCGTGCTTGAACGCCACGTTGATCGAGGAGAACCCAATGATCAACCAGGCCTGTCCGCCCGGCAGCGCGTTGCTGAGCGAGATGCTCACGGGCGCGAAGGGCAGCAGGTCGCCGCTCCCGGTCAGGCTGGGCTCGCCGAGAGTGCCGGCCAAGGCGTTGGTGTCGGTGTCCCAGCTCCCGTTGGTGTCGAACTCAAGGATGAAGCCGGCGTTGGAGAAGCCGCCCCCGCCGCCCTCGGCGCCGCCCACGACGATGCCGCCGTCGCTGCTTGTCGCCCGGCAGACCTTGATGAAAGGGGCACCCGTGATGCCCAGAGAAGTGAACACGTCAGCCATGCCGACGATGCCGCTGGCCTGGGTCCAGATCCACGCCTCGCGGTACAGGCCGGCGTGGTCGAAGCCCACAATCAGCGAGCCATCCTCCGAAACGCCTTGGGCGTTGCCGGCCATGGTGCCCCCGCTGAGAGAGCCAATGCTGATGAGGTTGCCGGTCCCTACCCGATAGAAAGCGCTGTACCAACCCGCTCCCCCTCCAAAGTAGTTGGTTCCCACGGAGATGCTGCCGTCAGCGTTGAGGTCGTGCACCTCGCCGCTGAAGCTGGGGTCGACCATGGCCCCCGAGTGATCGCTCGCGTCCCAGTAGGCCGGGGAGCGGGCCGAGGTCTGGGCCCAGCCGCCGATCGTCGAGCCGTCTCCGGAGATGGCGCTGGCGCGGTTGGAGCTGCTGCCCAGGTGTTGCAGTTCTTCCATGCCGTTGGCAGCAGTCCACTTGAACGCGCGGCCGCTGCAACCATCCCAAGACAGGCCCACCACCGTGGTGCCATCACCGGAGATGTCGTAGGCGTTGCTCTTGCTGGGGCAGGACCCCGCGTTGGGCAGGTACCCGAGGCTCACCCAGCCGCTGGCCTGGGTCCACATGGCCGCGACCTCTGCGCCCGTCCCGGGGTCATCCATGCAGCCGACCATGGTGAGACCGTCGTCGGACACGGCGACGATGTCGTTGCCGCCGGTGATGAAGGTGGGTGCGGGGTCGTGCTTCCAGTCCCAATAGAAGCCGCCGCCGGCGGCGGAGCCCACGACGACGCGTCCGTCTGGCGTGATGTCGGAGGCCCAGGTGCCGGCAGGCAGGATGGTGAGAGACTGGGCCGAGAGACTCACGCTGAGCGTGGCGAATGCCACCGAAGCGAGGAGGGTGTGTCGATTCATCTGTGCGCTGTCCTATCGAGTCTTGAGTGAATGAGGAGGCACTTGGCGGGTGGGCGATGGCAGGCGGCTTGAGCTGGCTGCATCACTTGGCCGCTTGAACGCGCAGCGAAGCTATGGCTGGCGCAGCAATGACTGGCCGAGCCCACTGCCGAGGGCCAGCCTACCTCAAGGCAGCAGTTCCCCGGGAATTTCCCCAGGGAATGTCATACAGGGCGAAGTAAGCGCCCCACGGCCCGCAGCCGCGGTACGGTAGGCCCGTTGGCGTGAGCCCCAGACCCCCTCGCCGTGGATCCGCACCCCGATCGAGATCGGCATGCTCCCTGCAACCCCGCTCGACGGCCCCGCGCCACCGCTGCTCGGACTGCTGGCTGGCTTGGCCCTGCTGCTCGCCTGCGCCGCGCCCGCCGCCGCCCGGGCTCCTGCCGCCGCCGGGGCTCCTGCCGGCGCCCCGGCGCCCAACGACCCACCGCCGGCCCCCGCCGCGCTGACGCTGGTGAACCGCTCGATCGGCCTCGACACCCCCACCCGCGAGGAGGGCCGCACGGAGTTCGAGCTGGGCGACGTGAACGGCGACGGCAACCTGGACATCGTCTCGGTGGGCGACCACGGCTCGCCCAACGTGAACAGCGCCCAGCACGGCATCACGCTGTACCTGGGCGATGGGCAGGGCTCCTGGGCGGCGCGACAGTTCGGCACCTTCGGCTACGGCGGCTGCGCCCTGGGCGACCTCGACCTGGACGGCGACCTCGACCTGGCCTGGGGCATCCATCACGACTGGACCTCGTCGGGACTGGGCTCGTCGCTCATGGGCGCCGCGTTGAGCGACGGGACGGGCACGAGCTGGACCAACTGGAGCGCCGGCCTGGCGAGCAACGGCGAGAGCTGGGGCATGTTCGCCACAGCCCTGGCTGACTTCGACGGCGACGGCGACCTCGACCTGGCCTCGTTGTCGTTCGGCGGCGGCAACGGCCTGCAGGTCTACCGCAACAATCTGGACGGCAGCTGGACGCCGGCCTGGTCGGCGACCGGCGGCTCGGTGGGATACACCATCGAGGCCTGCGACGTGAACGCCGACGGCTATCTGGACATCATCGCGTCCCGCGGCGGCAGCAACGTCTACCTGGGCGACGGCGCCTTCGGCTTCAGCCTGGCGCAGACGGGGCTGCCGACCTCGCTGCGCGGTCTGCACCACGGCGACATGGACAACGACGGCGACCTCGACCTGGTGCTGTGCGAGGGCAGCGTCGGCGTGCGCTGCTTCCGCTTTGAGCAGGGCAGCTCGAGTTGGAGCGCGGCCAGCAGCGGACTGCCGACCACGGGCAGCTACGAGCTCTCGCAGCTGGGCGACCTGAACGGCGACGGGCTGCTGGACATCGTGGCCTTCGACGGACCCACGGGACGCACGTTCCTGGGCGACGGCGCGGGCAACTGGAGCGCCGACGCCAGTTGGAGCATGCCCTCGCCGGGCAGCACCTCCGCGCTGCGGGTGGACGGCGACGTGGACCACGACGGGCGCGAGGACATCGTGATCGCCGCCTCCAAGAGCGGCTTCCCGTTCTACCGCAATCAGCTGCGGGTCTACTCGCCCTGGCAGGCCCCGGCGTCGCTCAGCGCGCGCGTGAGCATGCCCCACGGCGGCGAGGTCTACCGCGCCGGCTGCGTGCGTCGGATCGACTGGCTGGCCGCCGTGCCCAGCGGCAGCGGCCCGGCCAGCGTCGAGCTGCAGCTCTCGCTCAACGGCGCAGCCGGACCCTGGCAGACCCTGGCCGGCCCGCTGCCCGACAACGGCCGCTGGCAGTGGACCGTGCCCCAGAGCAGCTCGGACAGCTGCCGCGTGAAGCTCATCGTGACCACCGGCGCAGGCAGCGTCAGCGCGATCTCACCGCAGGACTTCGCCATCGTGGGCGACCAGCCTCCCGCCGCGCTGTCGGCGACGCCGCTGAACATCCCCGAGGCGGGCGGCACGGTCGACCTGATGCTCGACGCGGGCAGCGCCTTCGCGGGGCGCAGCTACGTGCTGCTGGGCACGGCCAGCGGCAGCGCGCCCGGTACGCCCCTGCCCGGCGGACTGGTGAGCTTGCCGCTCAACTTCGACTGGCTCACGTTCCTGCTGATCGACAACCTGAACACGCCGCTCTTCACCCACTTCAGCGGCGTGCTCGATGCCAGCGGCCGGGCCAGCGCCCAGCTCAACCTGCCGCCCGTGGCCGGCGCCGCGGGCCTGTCGATGCACTACGCGTTCTTGACGCGCGCGCCGTACGACTTTGTTTCGAATGCGGTGCAGCTGACCTTCGTGCCGTAGCGGTGCAGCTGTGACCTTCGTTCCGTAGCGCGGGAGGCCGCGCGCGCCCCCGCGCCTCAGCCGCCCAGCAGCGCCGCTCGCAGGCAATCGAGCAACGCGTCGCGCTCGGGCTGCACGTAGAAGTGCCCGCCGGGGAAGAGCCGCTGGCTGTGCCCCGCGGCCGCGCCCTGGCGCCAGGCGGCGATGCGCTCGGGCAGAGACTCCTCGTCGTCCTCACCGCCCAGCACCAGCAGCGGCACGGCGAGCAGCTCCGGCGCGGGCAGGCTCCAGGCCTCGCTCAGGGCGGTGTCGGCGCGCAGGGCGGGCAGGAACAGGTCCATCAGCTCGGGATGCTCCAAGACCGCTGGCGGCGTGCCCCCCAGGCTGCCGAGTTCTTCAAGGAAGCGGTCCTTGGGCAGGTCGCGCAGCAGCGGCGGCAGCGGCTCCAACCACGGCGCCCTCGCGCCCGACACGGCCAGCAGCGTGGGCGCGCGCTGCTGCGCCAGAGCGCGCCGACGCGCCAGGGCGTGGGCCGCCAGCGCGCCGAAGCTGTGCCCGAACACCGCCCAGGGGCCGGACAGCACCTCGTCGGCGGCCTGCTCGAGCCCCGTGAGGTACTCATCCATGGAGCTGTGAGGCACCTCGCCCAGGCGGCGCTCGCGCCCGGGCGGACACGCGGCCCAGAGCTCGATCTCGCTGCCCAGCAGCTGCTGCCAGCCGCGGAAGGCCAGGCTGCCGCCGCCCGCGAAGGGCAGGCACAGCAAGCGCACGCGCGGGTTTGGCTGCCGGCGCAAGGAGGGAAACCAGGCTGAGGTCGTCATGGCTCCATCTTGGCCCAACGGCGGCGGCGAGCACAGGGTGAGAGACGAGCGCGGCCCCGGCGCCGGGCATCCGAACGCCGGGGCCGCGCAGCGGGAGCACGCGGCTCCCGTTGTTCACGCAGCGGCTGTTCACGCAGCGCAGGCTATTGAGCCTCGCCCCGCAGACCGTTGGAGGCCGACAGGTTGAAGCTCACCGCGGCATCGCTGACCCAGTGCTGCGCCCAGAACAGCGTGCCCGGGGTGACACCCGCGGGCCAGATGAACGGGATGTTGTTGGAGCCGCTGCCGTCCACGGGCAGGCCCAGGAACAGGGCGTCTGCCGCGGGGACCAGCGTGCCCCCCCGGAACGACACGTTCAGCAGGCTGAAGCCGATCACCAGGTTGGTGGAGCTGCCGGGCAGGGCGTTGGTCATGATCACGGTGTTGAAGCTGCCCGCCGTGAGCGGGCCGCTGCCCACCAGCAGTGGGGTCAGACCGCCGCTGCCGGCCTTGCCGCCGCCTACGTCCGTCCAGGCGTTGGAGGTCCCGATGAACACGTCCTCGACGGTGGCGTTGCCGGCCGTGTCAGTGATCGTGATCGAGATGTCGGCGAAGGTCGCGCTGCCCGAGGTGGGCACCGCCACGCGGTACAGGCCGTTGCCCATGCGCGTGGCCGTGCCGGAGCCGGCGGCCGGATCATCCGTGGTGTAGGTGAAGCTCACGTCGACGTTGACGTGGCCGTCATCGTTGATGGCGTCCTGCACCTGGATGTGCACCACCGAGAAGGGCGCCGTGACGGCCGCGCCGAACTCGACCGCCATCACGTCCGGGGCGAGCGTGTCGACCGGACCGTTGTTGATGTAGATCTTGTTGGTGAAGTTGCCGCTCTCACCCTGGCCGGTGATCATGTCGTAGCGGCCGTCGCCGTTCAGGTCGGCAAAGCCGAAGTCGAGCGTCGAGTCGGTGATGGTCTGGATGGCGCCGTTGTTGTTGGTGAAGCCGCCGCTGCCGTTGTTGCGCCAGACCTTCTCGCCCGCGCTGGTGAGCGAGCCTGCAAAGCAGTCCATGTCGCCGTCGTTGTCGTAGTCGAGCTGAGCCATCTCGTTGTCGTCACCGCCGTTGGGCGCCGGGTAGGTGGACTCAGTCATGGCCACGCCGGTGCCGCGGTTCTTGGCCCAGCCCTCGCTGGTGCCCGAGATCGACTGCACGTTGCAGTCGAACCTGCCGTCGCCGTCGAGGTCCGACCAGTCGCCCTCGTAGGTGTTGCCGCTGCCGACCTGGTTCATGGCGCTGGCGATGCTGAAGTTGCCGGCGCCGTCGTTCAGGTACAGGCGCCCGCGCTTGCCGCTCTGGCCCTTGCCCATCAGCAGCAGGTCCACGTCGAAGTCGCCGTCGAAGTCGACGAAGGTGACGTCCTGGCAGTTGAAGTTGTCCGCGGGCATCTGCGTGCCGGTCACGTCCGTGAAGTGGGCCGAGCCGTCGTTCAGCCACAGGCGCTGCTGAGTCGCGAAACCGCCGAAGGTGCCGCCGTCGGTGATGGCCACGTCGATGTCACCGTCATCGTCAATGTCGCCGCCCACCACGCAGAAGCTGCGCAGACTGCCGGAGGGCAGGTTGCTGGACGCGTTGCTGAAGTGACCCGCGCCGTCGTTGAGCAGCAGACGCGGAGCCGCGCCGCCGCTACCCGAGGCGTACATGAGGTCGGGGGCGCCGTCGCCGTCGAAGTCCTCCGCGATGACCATCTTGGCGTTGAAGTTGCCGCCATGCAGCAGCTGGCCGTGAGCCGCCGTGAAGTTGCCCGCGCCGTCGTTCAGGAACAGGTGCTGATCCTGCGCGCCGGCCGTGCCCGTGCTGCCGTAGTTGCTGCCGTTGGCAAACAGGATGTCGATGTCGCCGTCATCGTCGACGTCGACCGTCTCGACGCCATCGGTCCAGACGTTCTGGGCGGGGAACGAGGTGTCGCGCATGAACTGCTGCGCCGAGAGGGATCCAGCCAGGGCCGAGAGCAACGAGAGGGTGGTCAAGAAGGAGCGGGGCATGCGCGGGATCTCAAAGGGTGTGGTCGTCGAGCAGCGTCGTATCGGTGGACGAGCGAACACCGATCGTGCGGGCGCCGTGGGGTACGGCGGAGCAGGCTGCCGCGGGGGGGAGAGGAGAGAGGGAGGAACCGGCTACTCTACAGCAGAAGCGCGCATCCGGGGGCGCTGGCCAGGCCTGCTTCCCCATCGGCAACCGCGCCCGCGGGCCTGAATTCAGCCTGGGGCAGATGACCCACCCTGTGCGTCTCAGGCGCCCGGCGCGTCGGGCGCCACCAGGGTCAGCACGACCCCCGGAGCACGCCACCAGCGCCCGCCCAGGTATGCGGGACAGCCCGCGGGCCGCCGCTCGGCGCGTGTGAAGTGCGCCTCGAACGCGCCGCCGTGCGCGCACTCATCGAGCCAGTCGATGCGCACCTCTTCAAAGGCCAGCACGCGGTCCAGGCGCGGAGCGAGGGCCTTGTAGAAGGCCTCCTTGGCGCTGAACGTCCGCCGCGCGCGTCGCAAACGCTGCGGCTCCGGCAGCTCACCCAGGACGTCAAGCTCCGGCAGCGTCAGGACGCGTGTCAGCACGTCCGCGGGCAGCGGCAGGTCCTCCTCCAGATCGAGCCCCAACAGCGGCAGCTCAGCCCGAGGCGCCACCGCCACGGCGCAGAGCTGGTCGCAGTGGCTGATGGACCCGGAGTAGCCGTCAGGCCAGAGCGGCTCCCGCCGAGGCCCCGGCAGCAGCGGCTCGTCGGGTGCGCCGACGGCGTCCAGCAGCTCATGCGCCAGGGCTCGCCCGGTGGCGAACTCCCGCACGCGCTTGGGCACGGCGCGGGCCACCAGCGCGGCCTCCTGGCCGAATCGAAACGGCGGCGCGTCCGTCATCAGCGCCACCGACACCCGCGCGCGGGTGCCGTCCAGCGCCTCGACCAAGGCCCGGCTCAGACTGTCTGCGGAGCGCTGGACGGTCTCAGCCCTCTGGACGGCGAGCCACGCCGGCTCAGCCCGCCCGCTCGACGTCGCCCCAGCGCAGCACGGCCGAGGCCGCCGTCATGCCGGCGCCAAAACCCACCAGCAAGACCAGGTCGCCGCGCTCCACGCGGCCCTTGCTCAGCGCGTCGGCCAGGGCCAGGGGGATCGAGGCCGCCGAGGTGTTGCCCGTGTGCTGCAGCACCGTGGCGGTGCGCGAGGTCGGGATGTCGAGGCGCTTGCAGGCCGCCTCGATGATGCGCAGGTTGGCCTGGTGCGGGACCATCAGCCCGATGTCGCCGGCGGACACTCCGGCCATGTCGAGCGCGCGCTCGGCCGAGTCGACCATGAGCCGCGCCGCGCGCCGGAAGATCTCCTGCCCGTCCATCTGCAGGTAGCCGCCCCAGTCGCAGTAGATGGCCCGCGCCAGGTTGCCGTGCGAGGCCAGGTTCCAGCCCAGCAGCGAACCCGGCCCCTCCACCGCTTCGATCACGGTGGCGCCCGAGCCGTTGCCAAACAGGATGCCGGTGCCGCGGTCGCTGTAGTCGGTGATGCGATCGAGCGTCTCGGTGCCGATCAGCAGGATCTTCTTGGGTCCCTGGCTGAGCATGCCGAACGACATGACCAGCCCGTACACAAAGCCGGAGCAGGCCGCGTTCAGGTCGAAGGCGCCGCAGGTCAGGCCCAGCTGGTCCTGCACGGTGCTGGCCGTGGCGGGCACGGTCTGGTCGGCTGACGTGGTGGCCAGCACCAGCAGGTCGATCTCGGAGGGATCGCAGCCCGCGCGCGCCATGGCCGCGCGGCCCGACTCGACCGACAGGCCCGCTGTGGTGCCCCCCACGCGGCGCTCGCGGATGCCCGTGCGCTCACGGATCCAGGCGTCGTTGGTGTCCATCGTCTTGGAGAGATCATCGTTGGTCAGCACCTGCGCAGGCAGGGCCGCACCCCACCCGGTGATCACGCCGCCGGTCATGCGACCACGCCCAACCGGGAGCGAGCCGGGCTCGCGGGGGAGTTCAAGACGAGGTCGACACCGACGCTGAATCCAGCCACAGAGAGACACCCAACAGATGAGACGTGGCGCGACGCCACCACACAGGGGCACCGCGAGGTACGGAAAGGGTGCCGTCACCCTACGACCGCCGGGGATTCTAGCCGGAACCGGCCGTCCAGTGACCCCGCTGTCGTGACTTATCCTGTTCTCAGCTGCCAGCCAGGAAGAAGCCCGCCCGGGCCCCGTACTCTTCGTTCTCGGGGTCGAGCGTGGCGCAGCGCTGCGCGAGGGCTTGCCCGCCGGGTCCCATGTCCTGCCCCTGTTCGTTGAGCTGGTTGGCCAGATCGAGGCCCCAGTCCAGCACCAGCGTCTCCGGAATGCGTTCCCAGGCCTGACGCCATGCCGCCAGGGAGGCCTGCTCGTCGCCGGAGGTCCGGGTCCGAGGAGAAGAGCCCCCCTGCGCCCCCTCAGCCCCGGGGCATGACGATGCGGTGCGAGAGCTCCACCTTCTCGCCGGCGCGCAGCACGGTCACCGTCAGCAGGCTGCCGTCCTTGAAGGCGACCAGCTTGCGCACCTCGCTGAAGAAACCCGGGGAGTCCACCGGCAGGCCCTGCACCTTGAGCACGACGTCACCACCGAGCACGATCGGCTGGCCCTCCACCACGGCCGTGACGGTGCCCGCCCGCAGCCCCATCTCGGCGGCCGGCGAGTTGGCCGAGACCGACTGGATCAGCAGGCCGCGCATGCCCTCGGGCATGTTGATGGCCTGGGCCAGCACGCCTCCCACCGGCACCATCTCGGCGCCGCTCCAGAAGCCGGGGCCGTCCAGCAGCATGGCCTGCACCACACCCACGGACACCGCGTAGCCCAGCCCTTCGCTGCCGCCGCTCTGCGACATGATGTGGCTCACCACGCCCACCACGTCGCCGTTCATGTCGATCATGGGACCGCCGCTGTTGCCCTGGTTGATGGCAGCATCGGTCTGGATGAACTCGATCTGATGGTCCATGGGCAGGAACGCTTCCTTGTTGCGACGCGCGCTCACGTGGCCCACGCTCAGGGAGTGCGTCTGCCCCAGCGGCGCGCCGATGACCAGCACCTGTTGCCCCACGCGCACGCCGTTCATGTCAGCCAGCGCGAGCGGCTTGACGCCCTCCGGCACGGGGCCGATCAGGCGCACCATGGCGATGTCCGCGCCCGGCACGGAGGAGATGACCCGCGCCTCCTGCTTGTGGCCATCGGAGAACTCCACGATCAGGGCGCTGGCGGTCTGCACCACATGGGCCGCGGTGAGAATGGTGCCGTCGGCCTTGATCAGCGCGCCGGAGCCCATGCCGTTGACGGTGGCCGTGCGCCCGCTGCCGTCGGGGATCAGCTTGGAGGAGGCGGTGTGCAGGGTGACGACGGCCTGCTGCACCTCGTCGAAGACAGCAGAGACGCTGTCCTGCTGAGCGCTCAGAGAGGCGCAGGCAGCGAGCAGCGGAATGAACAGGGCGACAGGCAGACGCAGCATCGGGAACTCCTCTTGGGATGAACCCAGGATACCAACCCAGCCTGCATGCCGAGGCAGGCTCAACTCTCGCAGCTCGGGGGTCGATCACATCTGTGCCGGGCGGCAGCGCGCCGTCCCCTTCCCGGCCCGACTCCGGCGACTTCCATGCTCGAAGAGACCCCGCGTCCCGAAACGGCGTCCAACGGCCACCCGGCCGAGGATCCGCCCCTGTGCGCGCCCCAGATCATCGAGATCTTCGGGGCCGACCCGTTGGTGGACCGTGACGAGGACACGACGCCCGCTGACCCGGAGACGCCGCGCGACGCGGGCACGTCGACAAACGGCACGCCGGCGGCCAGTTCCACGGCGGCCAGTTCCACGGCGGTCGACCCCGCGGCTGCCGACGGCTCCGCTGCCAACGTCTCGACGACCGACTCAGCGGCTGCCGCTCCCAAGCTGGCCGCAGCGGACACGACGCCCGAGCCCCCAGCCGCTGCTGGCGGCGGCGCCCTGCCGGGCGAGCTGGAGCCGCGCTTCGCGGCGCTGGAGACGGCCGTCGAGCGCCTGGGGCGTCAGGCCTCGTTCCTGCCGCCCAAACTGCGCGGTCTGGGCGAGCGCATCGACGCCCTGTCCACGGTCCTGGCCCACGCCCGCTGCCGCACGCTGCTGACCGAAGTGCTGGCCATCGATGATCTGGTGCACGCCGGGCTGGCTGACCTGCAACGAGGCGACGAGCTGGCCCCTGAGCGCGTGTTGACGGCCCTGCGCGCCACGCTCACCACCCTGCTCGACTCCCAGGGCGTCACGGAGATCGAGGCCAGCGGCCCCTTCGACCCCGCGCGTCACCAGGCCGTGCGCCAGCTGCCCGTGGACGAGGCGCAGTTCGACGGCGCGGTGCTCGAGGTCGACCGGCGCGGCTTCGCCCACGGCGAGCAGGTGCTGCGCTTTGCGGAGGTGGCCGTGGGCCGCCACGAGCCCGACGGCGAGGCCTCGTCCGGGGCCGAGCACGAGCCCGACGCGGCCCCCACCGACACGCCCACACACCCTGAGGAGCAGGACTGAGTCCGCCACCAGAACACCCGCGACACAGCCGCTCCCCGGCAACCATCAACCTGACCCCTCCCGACGACACCACGACAGGTGACAGCATGACCAGGCGCTACGGAATCGACCTCGGCACGACCTACTCCCTCATCTCGCGCTACGACGAGAGCCGGCAGGAAGTGCGTCCCATCCCCCTCGAGACCGAGGACGGCGAGACGACCTCGCTGCCTTCGGTGGTGCTCTACCCCGCGTCCGGCGAGCCGGTGGTGGGCGGCATCGCCTGGAACACGCGCAAGCAGGACCCCGACCGCGTGATCGTGGGCGTCAAGCGCAAGATGGGCGAGGACTGGCTCTACGAGGAGCTCGACGGCCGCAGCTACTCGCCCCAGGAGATCTCCTCGGAGGTCCTGCGCGTGCTGAAGGAGAACGCCGAGATCGAGATGGGTGAGGAGGTGACGGACGTCGTCATCACCGTGCCCGCCTACTTCGGCGAGCGGCAGTGCGCCGCCACGCTCGAGGCCGCCAAGCTGGCCGGCCTCAACGCGCTCAACATCCTGAGCGAACCCCACGCGGCCGCCGTGGCCTACTCCATCGAGCGCTCGGTGGACCTCTCCGGCCGGCATGTGCTGGTCTACGACCTGGGCGGCGGCACCTTCGACGTGACGCTGATCAAGCCGGTCATGCCCGGCGCCGGCGGTGGCCATGAGCAGCAGATCGTGCTGGACACGCTCTGCAAGGACGGCAACCGCGAGCTGGGCGGCCTCGACTGGGACGACGCCCTGATGGACCTGGTGGCCGAGCGTTGCATGGACACGCACGACGTCGACGACCCGCGCCTCGACCCGCGCAGCGCCGCTCTGATGCACGAGAACTGCGAGCGCGCCAAGCGCGCCCTCAGCAAGAAACCCGAAGAGAACATCGTGGCCAACCTGTCCGGCCACATGGTCACGATCACGCGCGAGGACTTCGAGCAGGCCACCTCCAGCCTGCTGCTGCAGACCCGCATGCGCCTGGAGCAGGTGCTGGCCGAGGCGCTCTCGCAGCACGGGCTGGGCATGAGCGACATCGACGTGCTGATCTGCGGCGGCGCCACGCGCATGCCCATGGTCAAGGCCATGGTCGAAGACGTCACGGGCAAGGCCCCGCTGGAGCACCGCAACCCGCAGCTGCTGGTGGCCAACGGCGCGGCCTACGTGGCCCACGCCATGGACCCCGACGCCAGCATCAGCCTGCCCGGCAAGGGCGGCGAGGCGGGCGGCACAGAGAAGGTGCGCATCTCCGCCGACTCGATCACGGACATCACCTGCCACGCCGTCGGCATGCAGGTCATCCGCACCGACAGCGCCGGCAAGCCGCGACCGGTGATCGCCTCGGTGCTGGAGCGCGGCACGATCTTCGGCGAGCAGCGGGAGTTCGTGACCCAGACGCTCTTCGACGGCCAGTCGGAGGTGTGCATCCGGCTCTTCGAAGGCGAGGAGAGCGACCCCGAGGAGTGCCAGCATCTGATGGACTTTCGCATCGAGGGGCTGCCCGCGGGGCGGCCCGCGGGGCGGCCCATCCGCACGACGCTCTGGTTCGGCAGCAACGGCGTGATCATCGGGCGGGCGCTCGACATCGAGACCAACACCGAGATCGAGATCCACTTCGACCGCTGGGGCCGCACGGATGCGGCCGCCGCACCGACGCCCGCGGTCGCGGCTTCGAGCACGGCTTCGAGCACGGCTTCGAGCACGGCTTCGAGCACGGCCTCGAGCACGCCCCCGGCGAGCAGCCCGCCGGCCCCCGGCGGCGAGGCGCCTCCCTTGATCCTGACCGACGTGGGCGCTCGCCCCGCCAGCGGCCCCTTCGACCCGAGCCGGCCCCTCGGCGACGAGCAGGACGCCACAGACGCGGCCTTCGAGCTCACGTCCGAGCCCTTGCTGGACGAGGACGGGGACGACGCGGAGACAACGAACGAGCCCGCCAGCGAGCCCGCCACCGAGCCGCCTGCCGAGCTGACCGCTGAGCCACCCACCGAACTGGCGACCAGCTCGACGCCCGGGCCGAGCGCCGACGCGACGCCCGCAGAGCTGGTGCCCACGACGGACATCGACGCCCCGCCCCCCGGCGAGTCGATCGACGCCTCGCCGCACGACAGCGCGACGCCGAGCGAGGGCGGCACGGATTCCGCTCCGGGCAACGAGCCCCCGCCACTCAAGCTGAGCTGAGGACGACCACACCGTGAAGCCAGCACGCCCCCGCAAATCCGCCCCCAACGTGCACGCCGTGCGCGCCATGTTCGCGAGCCTCGGGCTCCCGGTCTGCGACGACGCCGTCGCCATCGCCGAGGCTCGCGACGCCCAGCGCGACACCATGAACCGCAAGCTCAACAGCACCAAGGGCTCTGTGGCCGTGGCTGCGCAGGCTTGGTTCGAGGCCGTGGACGGCCTGCTCAACCAGCGACCCAAGCTGCTCGAGGGCCTGTTCAATGAGTTCAGCGCCCTGGCCGACGCCATGCTGGTGATGGCGGGCGCGGCGGGCCGCAAGCGCCTGGCCGGGCGTGTGCGGGCAGAGCTGCAGGCCCTGGCCCAGCGCTGGCTCGGTGCCCGCGAGGACCTGGCCGAGATCTGGGTGGAGCGCTGGCTGGCGGAGCGCGGTCGCAGCCTGCCAGCGTCGGATGGTGGCAACGACAACGCACAGCACCCCGAGCGACGCAAGCGGCTCATACTGGCCATGGTGGGCGCGCTGGCCGTGGTGGCCACTCTGGGCGGGCTCTACCACTCCGTGGGCCTGGGCGACGGCACCCAGACCGCGGCCGCGGCCACGCAGCTGGCGCAGGACCCAGGCGCGCACGCGCAGTCCGACGAGCCGACGCCAGACCAGAACGCGAACACCCAGACGCTCACCGCGGGCACAGGCCAGGCGGCCGACGTCCTGGGTGCGGTCGCCGACCCGGCCGAGCCCTTGGTCACGACCGTGCAGAGCCCTGGGGTCGCCTTCGGCGGACACCGCCTGGTGATCGCCATCCAGACGCAGACGCCGGTGCTCGATGAGCTGATCGACGCGGAGTTCGCCGGGGCCACGCTGCACGATGTGCGCCGCGCTCCCGGGGGCGTGGCGGTCGAGCTCTCCGTGGCCAAACCGCTCGATGACTCCGAATCCGAGGCCTCCTGGAGCTTCCGGCTCCTGGACGCGAGCGGACAGCGTTCGGAGCTCATCAGCGGGAGCTGCGAGGTGCTGCAGGGCGGCTGGTAGACCCCAGGGGCCGCGTGCTCCCACGACGCGCCGGCAAAGGCACGCCTCGGCGCCCCCGTCCGCCGCCTCCGTTATATGCTCATAGCCTCCGCTCCCGGGACCAGCACCCATGCCGCTGCCTGCTCTCTCTGCGCCATCCTCCTGGCCTGACGCCCTGCGCCTGGTCTCGCGCGTGGCGCTCGGGCTGGCCCTGCTGACGGTGCTAGGTGGCGGCAGCACTTGCAGCTTCACCAGCGGCAGCCACGACGACGACGACCGCTCCAAGCCGGA
>QNBX01000026.1 GCA_003644265.1 Planctomycetota bacterium | reverse complement strand
GCGCTGAAGTGGCGCTTGAAGCGCGCCTCGCTGGCGGCCCAGTCGGCGATCGTCAGCGGCAGCTCCATGGTCTGCGCCTGTCCGTCCGCGTCCTGGTAGCTCAGCTCGTAGCGGGGCCAGGTCTGGTGCAGGGCCGGGTTGCCGTCCAACTCCAGGCAGTCGCTCAGCGCCGGGCCGCCGTCGGGGTCGAAGACCAGCAGCGGGAACGCGCGGCTCTCCAGCGCGAGCCTGGCGGCGCGCGTGGCGGCGTCATCGGCGATGCCGTGCTCCGGCGGACAGGGGCAGTTGAGCAGGAACAGCGCCGGACGGCGCGACTGCAGCCCGCGCAGCACGCCTCCCAACAGGTGCGACGCCGAGGCCTGGCTCGACTGGAGCACGAACACGCCGCGATGGGCCATGGCGATCAGCGCCAGCTCCTTGCGCGTCTCCTGCTTGCCGTGTTGCGCCTCGCCGAAGGCGGCCATGTCGGAGATCTGGCCGGCGTAGCTGCTGGTGCAGGCCTGCCCGCCGGTGTTGGAGTACGCCTGCGTGTCGAGCACGATCACCCGCAGCGGCTTGCCCGACGCCATCAGGCGCGACAGGTTCTGGAAGCCGATGTCGAGCATGGCGCCGTCGCCACCCACCACCAGCAGCGGCGGGCAGTGCGCGAACTCCTCGTCGCTGAACTGCTGCCAGTCGAAGCGCGCCAGGAAGGGCTCGTGCCGCTCCGCGTCGTACTCGCCCGCCAGCTCCAGCTCGGCGCGGCGAATGCTCACGAAGCCGTCGGCCAGCTTGCGCATGTGCGCCTCGAAGATGCCGATGGCCAGCGAGGGCGCGTCCTGGAATAGGTGGCTCACCCAGGGGAACGGGTACGGGTTGAACGGGTAGGTGCTGCCCCAGACCGACGAGCAGCCGGTGGAGTTGGCCATGCCCATCAACGCGCGGCCCTGCCCGCCCGGGCCCGCCTCGTAGCGCCAGCGCAGATCGCGCAGCTGTGTCAGCGTGGCCGTGATGCGCTCGACGCGAGCGCGCTTGGCAGGCTCGAGCTCGATGTCGACGCGCGCGCCGTTGTTGGCCGCGCGGCCGGCGCTGAGCGCGTCGAGGTCGGCGTCGGAGGCCAGCAGCTCGCGCGCCAGCTTGTCCAGGCCCAGGATCAGCTCGTCGATGTGCGCGACATGCCGCTGCACGCGCGGGCGCATGAGCGCCGTGACCGCGCCCGTCACCAGGTGCAGCACGGTCTTCTCGCTGCAGCCGCTGCAGGCGCCGTCGCCTCCCAACAGCGAGCGGTAGACCTCCTTCTTGAGCAGCAGCGACGGCAGCACGCCGATGGCTTGATCGACGCTGGCCACGTTGATGTAGCGCTCGTCGGTGTCGGGCAGCAGCCGCCACAGCTCCCAGTTGCTGCGCAGCTGCTCCACCAGCGCCTCGTCCTGATCGACCATCACCAGCGCGCCGTCCGGGCACACGTCCACGCAGATGGCGCAGCCCTTGCAGGTGCGTGGGTTGACGGTGATCGAGAGCAGGCCGCCGTCGCCCGCGTGCTTGCCCTCGGGCAGCTCGAAGAACGGCGCCGTGCGCGCCAACGGGAACTCGTCCAGCCGCGGGTACACCGCCGCGAACTGCCGGTCGAGCTCGGCGCGTCGCTCGGGATCAGGCGCCAGCTTGCTGGCCACCCGCTCGTAGGCGCCCTTGAGCACCTCGGCGAAGCTGTGGAAGGGAGCGCCCTTCATGATCTTGCGCGACTCCCGCGCGAGCTGCCGGGTGGCCTGACGCATGCGCTCCAAGCCCTCGCCCCCGGACGCCGCCTCGATGGCGGCCGTGATCACCTCGTCGACGCTGTTCACCACGCCCGGGATGGCGGAGTCGGGGCACTGCACCCAGCACTGGCTGCAACCGGTGCACTTGTCGGGCAGGAAGCGCGGCACCTCGAAGCGCACCGCCGTCATGTCGCGCATGCTGCTGGTGGCGGCGGGAATGACGCTGCTGGCGGCGAAGGGATCGGCGATGCCGTCCTGCCCGTCGGCGTAGAGCGAGCCCACCTGCTCCCAGAAGCGCCCGGCGTTGGCGAGCCCCTGGCAGTGCGCGCCCTTGACCAGCGCAAAGGGCATGCACGGGGCCTTGGCTGGCTCGTCCTCGCGTAGCAGCAGGTCGTCTGTGTCCAGCTGCTGCAGCTCATCGAAGCCGCGCCGGATGATGCGCTCGTTGTCGGCCACGACCTTGGGGCCGAGCTGCCCGAACTTGTGGCGCAGCTGGGCGCGGATGCCGTCCATCAGCTGCTGCTCCCCCAGCTCGGCCTCGGCCAGCAGGTGTGAGGCCCGGAAGAAGGCCCCCATGAAGGCCGCGCCCTGCATGCGGTGGCGCAGCTCGGGATCGCTGGCCTCGTCGGCGGCGATGCCGAAGGCGTGCAGGTGGAAGACGCGCAGCTTGCGCTCCAGGATGCTGCGCTGGGCCGCGCTGGGCAGCCGCTGCCAGAGCTGCTCGGAGCTGCCCTCGTGCTGGATCACGAACACGCCGCCCTCGGACAGGCCGGCCAGCGGATCGCTGTGCTGGAACACGCCCGGGTCCGGGGAGAGCACCACGTCCACGTGCTTGAGGTCGCAGTTGAGGCGCAGCGGCTCGTGCGCGAGGGTGGCGAAGAAGGTCGTGGGTTGGCCCTTCTTCTCGGAGCCGTACTTGGGGTTGGCCTTGACGTGCAGGCCGAGCAACTCGGCGGCGGTGAGCGCCAGGTTCTTGCCCATGGTGATGGCGCCCCACCCTCCGACGGAGTGGATGCGGATGGAGGTGGAGCCCGCGGGCATCAGGTCCAGCTCGTGCGGCGCGCTGAGCGAGAGCCCCGCCAGGTCCGGGTAGCTCGCGAGCAGGCGCTGTTGCCAGATCTGCAGCTTGGGCAGCGCGCTGTCCTCGCGCACGAAGTCGAAGCCCAGGTAGAAGCGACGCCGGCCGCCACCCTGCGGCAGCATGTTCTCCACCGCGGCGACGATGTCCTGGGGCTGCAGGTCGCAGCTGCCCAGACCGAAGCAGCCCGAGTAGAAGTCCGGCACCTGCTCGGGGCGGCAGGCGGCCAGCCCCGGGAACGGTAGCTCGCCGCGGGCGCGGCCGTTCTCCAGCGCCTGGCCCATGGCCGCGCGCAGCTCGCGCAGCAGGGGCGCGTCCACCGCCAGCGGCTGGTCGACCCGCTCCAGCACCAGGGCGGCCTTGCAGCGCGACAGCAGCCGGCTCACCAGGTCGGCGGGAAAGGGCCGGAACATGGTCAGGTCCAGCACGCCCAGCTTGAGCCCGCGCGTCTCGCGCAGATGGTCGACGACCACCTCGGCGTTGGCCACCACCGAACCCTGCCCCACGATGGCGTAGTCGGCGTCGTCCAGGCGATAGCCGCTCGCGCGCGCGTAGCGGCGGCCGGTCAGGCGCGCGTACTCGTCGAAGGCGCGGTCCGCCAGCTCGGCCACGTGGTCAAAGTAGAACGGGCGCTGCGCGGCCACGCCTTGGGCGTAGCTCTCCTGGTTCTGCACCACGCCCAGCATGGCCGGGTTGTCGAGGTCGAACAGCTCGGGGATGCGCCGGCGGCGCTCACCGAACACCAGCCGCTGCGCGGGCGTGGGCGACTCGATCATGTCCGCCGGGCTGCCCAAGAACGCCCGGATCAGCGCGCGCTCGGGCAGCCGCAGGGTCTCGATCACATGGCTCGTGAGGAAGCCGTCCTGTGCGCAGATGCCGGGGTTGAGCGAGAGCTCCGCGACGCGGTGCGCGATCAAGTTGAGGTCGGCCGCGCCCTGCACGTCCTTGGCGAAGACCTGGAAGAAGCCCGAGTCATCCACCGCGTGGTAGTCGTCGTGGCCCGCGTGCACGTTGAGCGCCTGCTTGGTCATGGCGCGGCAGGCCACGTTGAGCACGTAGGTCAGTCGCTTGCCCACCGCCGCGTAGAGCGACTCGTGCATGTAGGCGATGCCCTGGCCGCTCGAGAAGTTGGTGGCACGCAGGCCCGCCAGGCTCATGCCCGCCGTGACCGCCGCGGCCGCGTGCTCGCCCTCCGGCTCGAAGAAGATCAGCTGCCGACCGTCGACGTTGGCGCGCCCGGCGGCCATGGCCGCTGCCCAGCCCTCACCCATCTGGGTCGAGGGCGTGATCGGGTAGGCACCGGCGGCCTCGCTGGCGGCGGTCTCCATGGCCACCACCGCGCTGCCCCCGTCGAGCGCGCTGCGCAGCCCGGGGAAGCGCGCGGCCGAGGCCTCGGTCGTTGCCGCTCTGTTCGTCATGACTGGCATGTCTCCGGGTGCGCTTCGGCGCGCGCGAACTGCGCCTCTTCGACCCACGCGATGGCGCCGGTCGGGCAGCGCGCGATGGCCTCGGGCCGCGCCTCGTGGTTCTGGCCGTAGTCCACCAGCGCCAGCCCGCGCCGCATCTCGATCAGGCCCGGCGCGGCGTCCAGGGCGCACTTGGCGCAGGCCGTGCAAGCCACGCGACACAGGGCCTGCGCGAGCTCGCCCTCCAGCTCGCTGCGGCACTGCACGATCAATTTGTGCTCCATCGGCATGATGCTGAAGAGGTCCTTGGGGCAGACCTCCACGCAGTCACCGCAGGCCGTGCAGCGCCCGGGCGTCACCAGCGGCAGCCCCACGGCGCTCATGGCGATGGCGTCGAAGTCGCACACGTCCTCGCAGTCGCCCAGGCCCAGGCAGCCCCAGCTGCAACCCTTGCCCCCGCTGGCCACGGCCGCGGCCGCGCCGCAGCTCGGATCGCCGCGGTAGCGCGCCGGCTGGACGGCGACGTCGCGCCCGCCTGCGCAGGCGAGGCGGGCCACACGACGCCCGGCCTGCCCCGCGTCCACACCCAGGAACCCGGCCAGTTCAGCACGCTGCTCGAGCCCCATGACCGTGCAGCCGGCGGGCACGCTGTCGCCGGACACCAGCGCCTGCGCGAAGCCCTCGCAGCCGGGCTGGCCACAGGCGCCGCAGTCGCTGCCCGGCAGCAGCTCGCGCGCGCCCGCGATCCGGGGATCCACCCACACGTACAGGTAGCGCTGCGCCAGGGCGATCAAGGATCCGAACACCAGGCCCACACCGCCGAGTTTCAGCGCCGCGACGAGGGTCGGGGAGATGGCCATGGTCGTTGGGTTTCAGGGAAGGTCCGAGAGGTCCGCGGCGGCGAGCAACCAGGCCGCCAGCTTGTCGATGGGGTCCGGAGTGGGCGGCGTCGCCGCCGAGGCAGCGGCGATCTCGTCAGGGGTGGCCGGTCGAGGGGCGGCGGCGATCGCGTCAGGGGCGCTCGGCCGTGCGGCGACGGGTGCAGGCGGCGCGCTCACTGCGGGCGTGACGGGCGCCGCGAGATCCTGCAGCTGGCGCAGCTGCGCGCTCTGCTGAGCTCTGCTGATGCCGCCCACCGAGCCCGCCGGCGCCTGCTCGGGCAGGTGCTCCAGCGTCAGGCGCTCAAAGGACTGCAGGCCGCCTTCGGGGTCGTGCACGAAGCGCGCGCAGGGCTCCGGCACGAGCGCGGCCAGGCCCGGGCCGCCCCAGGCGAACATGCGCTCCAGGCTCTCTGCGTCCGCAGCCTGGGCCACGAACACGCCGGGCGACACGAGCCCCGCGAGCGGCGCCGGCGAGGCCTCGCCACGCAGCACGAACACGAAGCGCATCTGGCCGTCCAGGAACTCGGCCAGGGCCCCGGCGTGCAGGTCCGCCCCATCCAGCTCGATCAGCAGCGGCGGCGCCAGCCGGCGCTCGGCGCGGTTCCAGCGCGCGAAGGGGAAGCGCTCCAGGTCGCGATCGTGCCGCGCCGGCTCGTACTGATCGCTCCGCGCCAGGGCGGCCACGCGCGCGGCACCGAAGGCGCGGCCGACCTGCGCCAAGGCAGCGGAGACCGCGGCGTGCAGGCTCTCACCGGGCGCCAGCTTCACGCTGGTGAGCTGCTCGCCCTGCCGGGCCAGACCACTCAGCGTCGCCAGCGCGCGCTCCATGGCGCCGCTGGCGTCCGGGTCCAGCGCGCGCTCGCGCAGCACCAGCGACGCGAAGCGCGCCGGGTCGATGCGCCCCAGCGCGAAGTTGCCGAGCGGGGCCGGATCCGCGGCGTCGTTGTCGACGGCGGCGCCCGCCGGCAGCATGGCGCGCAGCTGTTCGATGGTGCTGGCGAGCGACGCGAAGAACGCCTCGGTCGCGGCGGCGAACCCAGCTCCTGCGCGGGCGCGGGTGTCTTCAGGCGACATAGCGATCCAGCTCCGACTCCAGCAGCGCCAGCTTCTCGTCCGTGGTGCGGTGCGGGACGTGCCGCGTCTTGTCGTACTGCGGCAGCGACGGGTCGCAGTAGAAGAGCCCGATCCGCACCACACCCGACTCCTCCGCCAGCCGGCGCGCCTGGCCCAGGTCGGAGGGATCGTGGAGCACCTGGTTGGTGTAGATGCTCTCCACCTCGGGGTCGCGCACGCCCCGCTCGTGCACCAGCAGCTGGGTCTCCGCCGGCTTGCGCGCGGCCGAGTCGAAGATGGCCGGCGTGAACACGGGGCAGCGCTGCAGCACGCGCACGAACGAGAAGCCGCGATGCCGCTGGGCGGCGCGCAGGGTCTGGTACAGATGACCTGGCACCCAGTCGCAGCTCTGCGCCACGAACGACGCGTTGGTCACGCCCAGGGTCGCGCTGAGCGGATTGAGCGGCGGCAGGTAGGAGCCCTCGGGCTGGGTGTTGGTCTTCCAGCCCTGCGGCGTGGTGGGTGAGGTCTGGTTCTTGGTCAGGCCGTAGACGTTGTTGTCGAGCAACAACGCCACCATGTCGACGTTGTAGCGGATGGCGTGGATCCAGTGTCCCGCGCCGATGGAGCAGCAGTCGCCGTCGCCCATGACCGCGAACACGTTCAGGTCGGAGCGACCCAGCTTGACCCCCGTGGCGATGGGCAGGGCGCGGCCGTGGATGCCGTGGAAGCCGTAGGTGTTCACGTAGTGCGGGAAGCGGCCGGAGCAGCCGATGCCCGACACGAACACCGTGCGCTCGCGCGGCAGCTGCTCGCTCACCAGCAGCCGCTCGACGGCGCCCAGCACCGCGTGGTCACCGCAGCCCGAGCACCAGCGTGGCAGGCCGCTCTCGTAGTCCTCCATCTCGAGCCGGCGCTCGTCGTCTTGGCCGCAGCCCAGCAGGGAACAGGGGCTCTCGCTCATGGCGTCTCTCCGTCGGCCAGCTTGGACTCGATCGCGCCCACGATGGCGCGCGGCCGCAGCGGCTCCCCCGGGACCTGGGTCCAGCAGTCGATGTCCAGCGCGAGCTGCGCGCGCAGCAGCCAACACAGCTGGCCGCGACGCCGGTTCTCCCAGGTGATGAAGTCAGCGCCCGGGTCGTCGCTGTAGTTGATCTCCACCGTCATCACGCGTCGGAAGCGGCCGAAGATCTGCTTCAGATCGGGTTCCAGGGGCGAGAGGAAGGTCAGGTTGAGCGCGGCGACGGCCAGGCCGCGGCTGCGGGCCCGGTCCACGGCCTCCTCGATGGCGCCGCGCGTGCTGCCCCAGCCCACCACCAGCAGCTCGCCCGACTCGGCGCCGTGCGGCGTGGGAGGCTCCAAGGTCCGCTGCAACAGCGCCAGCTTGCGGCTGCGCATGGCGCACCCGCGCTGGTTGACGTGCGGCGCGTAGTTCACCTTGCTGGACTCGTCGTGGGCCAGGCCCGTGGTGGTGTGCATGCCACCGGGTTGTCCGGGCAGGATGCGCGCGCTGAGGCCGGAGCGCTCGTCCCAGTCGTAGGCCCGGGCGCCCTCGGGGACGGGCGTCAGGTCGGGAGGCGGCGCGTGCCAGCGCGCGTCGAGGCCTGGCCGCGGGAAGGGCTGCACGCCGGTGGCCAGGTTGGCGTCCGACAGCACGATCACCACGCAGCGCAGCTCCTCGGCGATGCGCCGCGCCGTGATCATGCAGTGGAAGCACTCCTCGATGGTCGAGGGCGCCAAGACGACCTTGGGCGCGTCGCCCGGCTGGCCGAAGAGCGCGGCCAGCAGGTCGGACTGCTCGACCTTGGTGGGCAGGCCGGTGCTGGGCCCGCCGCGTTGCACGTCCACCACCACCAGCGGCGTCTCGGTCATGACCGCCAGCGCCAGCGACTCGGACTTGAGCGCGAGTCCCGGGCCGGAGGTGACCGTGAAGGCGACCTTGCCCGTGTAGGACGCGCCGATGGCCACGCCCACCGCCGCGATCTCGTCCTCCGCCTGGTGCACGATGCCCCCGAAGCGCGTGAAGATCTCGCCCAGGTGATGCGACACCGACGTGGCCGGCGTGATCGGGTACATGGAGCAGAGCTCCATGCCGGACGCGATGGCGCCCATGGCCAGGGCCTGGTTGCCGTTCATGACGACCATGGCCTGCTCGGGCGGCGGCGCGGGCACGTCGATGCGCAGGTCGAGCTGCGCGCCGGCCCAACTCACGCCCAGCTCCATCAGCTGCACGTTGCGCTCGTAGACCTCCTGCGACTTGCGCCGGAACTTGTGCGCGATCTGCTCCCGGACGAGCTCGAGGTCCAGCCCGTAGATCCGCGCCAGCAGCCCCAGCGCGAACATATTCTTGCCGCGCCGCGGGTTGTCCATGACGGCCTTGCAGGCCCCCTCGTAGGGCACCTGGATGAAGCGGTAGGAGCGCCCCCCCATCTCGTCCATGGCGTCGGCCCAGGCCCGGCGCACGGCCTCGTCCTTGTGCGTGGCCCAGAGATCCTCGATCAGGATCGTGGCGTCCTCGGCCAGCGCGCCCAGCCGGTGGCGCGAGAGCAGCACCTGCTCGTTGAAGGCGATCACGAGCTGCGCCGCGTCGCCCCAGTTGCTGACGCGCTCACTGCCCAGGCGGATGCGCACGCCGCTGGCGCTGCCGGGCGTGCGCGGCGGCGGCTGGATCTCGGCCGGGATGATCTCGACCGTCCACACGCCGTTGCCCGTACGCGCCGACACGGTGGCAAAGATCTGGCCGCACTTCTGGGCGCCCTCGCCCGCGTCCGAGACGATCTCGACCGTGGACTCGGAGCAGGTGACGGCCGACGCATCGGGCGCCTCGACCTGCTCACGAGTGTCGAGCCCGGCGTTCTGCGTGCTGTCGTTCACGGTGTCCTCGGTCCTCCGGTCAGCGCCCCTGGGGTCGCTCGACTGTGCTTCGGAACACACCCGCCCCGAGCGGGTCCGCTGAGCTGCTCGTCGGCGCCGCGCCGCGGCGCTGTGCCCTAGCCTCCCGGACCGTCTGCTCCGAGCATGGCTGCGAAGGTGTCGAGCTGCTCCGAGAGCATCTCGACGTTGCCTTCGAGCGAGTGACACACGGTCAGCCAACCCTTCACCGCGCCGTCGTCGTTGACCACGGGCATGAAGCACTGCCGCTTCGACGTCATCAGCTGGATGGCGTCCTCCACCTCGGACTCGACCGCGACCGTCAGCGGCGGCGTCGTCATCGCGTCACGCACCGGGGTCAGCGCGGGATCGAGTCCGGTGGCGACCACGCGCTGGAGGATGTCGTCCTTGGACAACGTGCCCACCAAGCGCCCCTGCTCCACCACACCGACCGAACAGCCGCAGTCGATCTTCATGCTCGAGATGGCGTCCGTGATGGTGGTGCTGGCGGGCACCGTCGGCGCGGACACCAGTGCAGCTCTCATGACCTTCAAGTCGTGCCTTTCCGGAGGTCCGGAGGGCTCGCCTCCAGAGGGCCTCCCCTCAAGGGTCCTGTCATGCGGGGGCGACCACTCCGGAGAGCCGGACGTCCCGCTGTCCATGCGCCTTCCGGGACCCATCTCAGCGCCCGGGCTCGACGCTTTATCAAAGTATAGCGAAGTCAGATGTTTTCCGGGCATGCCAAGCGGTATCAAAATGAAGCTGCGCGCGGCCGAAGAGGAGTGCTCTCAGCGCCGGGACGCAAGCTGCCACCGGGGCATGGCGCTGTATGCTCGACGGCCCATTGACCGTGGCACCTCTCAAGGAACCCAGATGATCTCTCCCTCGATGCACACGGCCACGCCTGTGGCCCGAACGCCCGCCCGCGCCCGCATGACCTGGGCCTTGGTGTCGACCCTGGCCTTGATCAGCGCGCCTCTGTTGTCCGCCCAGGCCGAGGTCTGCGAGCCCAATGCGGGCCCCATCGTGGTGGAGGTCGAGAGCACCAATGCCACCGGATCCTGGGTGCAGGAGAACAGCATCGCGGGCTACACCGGCGACGGCTACTTCCGCTGGGCTGGATCCAACCACTACAACCAGCCGGGCAACGGCGTCCTGACCTACATCATCAACGTGACCACGCCGGGCATCTACAACTGCCGCATCCGCAACATGCACGTCAACCCGGACGGCACGCTCGAGAACGACTGCTTCACGCGCATGGACGGCAGCCCCTGGGAGAAGAGCTTCTCCTCCATTCCGCAGGAATGGAACTGGGCCACCTGGATCGCGCCTGCCAGCTCCAGCCAGTACAAGTCGTTCTACGCGCTCACGGCCGGACAGCATGTGTTCCAGATCAGCGCGCGCTCTGCGCAGTTCCGCGTGGACCGCATCCACTTCTTCATCACCGGCACGCCCGGCGGACAGGCCGAGGCCTGGTCCGAGTCGAACTGCCCCAGCCAGTGGACCGACGTGGGCAACGGCCTGGCGGGCACCGGCGGCATCACGCCCCTGCTGGAGGGCGCGGGCGACCTGAGCGCCGGCTCCTCCAACGAGGCCAACCTGACCGGCGCGCTGCCCGGGAGCACGACCCATCTGCTGGTGGGCTTCAGCCTGCTGAACACGTCATTCAAGGGCGGCGTGCTCGTGCCCTCACCGGACGTGCTCTTCCTGGGGCTGCCCGTGGACGGAGCTGGCGCCCTGAGCCTGCCTTTCGTGTGGCCCGCCGGCGTCCCCGCGGGCACGCCCATCTGGCTGCAGCACTGGGTCAGCGATCCCGCCGGCCCCAAGAACCTGGCCGCCTCCAACGGCCTCATGGGCGAGGCCAGCTAGCAGCCCGGGCCGGGACGGCGCTCGCACGCTGCCCCTCGGCGCCACGTGGTTCGGTGCGGCCTGACTCCGTGCGCCGGCATGCGGCGCCGTGTCGCCCAGCGCGTCGTGGCTCGCGGCCTCGCCGTGCAACGCCACGTCGGCCGGCAGCACCTCATCGAGGGGGTCGCACAGCCTCGCCCGGCACAAAGGGCAGCGGCTGCGCGGCCCCCTCGATCACGTGGTAGTAACGACCGCTCTGCAAGCCTGAGTAGCTCGATCGTCCGCCGCCCGGCCAGTGGATCACCAGCTCGTCGAGCGCGCCGTCCGTCGTGGCGCCCCCCAGGCCCAGGTGCACCCGCGCGTCCGGTGTGGAGAGGTAGCTGTTGGCGCCCAGCACCAGCCGCGTGATCGTGCGCGACCCGAGCCGCGCCTCGACGCGCGCGCCGATGGCCGAGCGCTGATCCCGGCACTCGAGCCACAGCCCCACCCAGGCGCCCATGGGTTGGGAGAGGTTGCGGCCCACGCGCAACGGGCCGTCGTTGTCGACGATCAGGAAGTCGAGGTCGCCGTCGCCGTCCAGGTCTGACGTCACCAGCCCCCGGCTCACGCCCTCGTCCTCCAGCGCGGACCCGGCGCCCGCCGTGACATCGACCAGGCGCCCCGGCGCCACCTGCTCGTAGAGCGTGTTGCGCTGCCCGAAGCGCACCCCCGTGCGGTGCATGTGCACCACGTCGTCGATGTGACCGTTGGCCACCAGCAGGTCTTCATCGCCGTCGTTGTCGGCGTCGAAGGCGTCGATGCCGAAGCTCAGGCGGTGGCGGCTGGTGGCGCCCACCCCGAGCTGATCCGAGCGCTCCTGGAAGAACCCGGCGGCGTCCTGGCAGTACACGCTGGTGGACTCGCCCTGGAAGTTGGTGCAGAGGATGTCGAGCCGCCCGTCGCCGTTGACGTCGCTGAAGTCGACCCCCATGCCGGCCTGCTCCTGCCCCAGGCTGCTGTAGGCCACGCCGAGCAGGGGCGCCACGTCGGTCAGGCGCCCGACCTCCGCGCTGCTCCAGAGCGTGTTGGGCGTGGTGTCGTTGGCGATGTACAGCTCCACCGCGCCGTCGCCGTCCAGATCCCCGGCCGCCAGGGCCAGCCCCTTGCCCGCCGCAGCCCCCAGGCCCAGCTGCGCCGAGACATCCACGAAGCGGCCGTCACCCTGGTTGCGGTACACGATGTCGGAGAGCGCCGTGTGCATCACCGGCGAGCAGTACACGTGCACGCGCTTGTCGTAGCAGCGCAGGGCGGTGGCGCTGTCGTAGACCACGTAGCGCACCACGTACAGGTCGAGGTCGCCGTCCCGGTCGAGGTCGCAGAAGGCTGCGCTGGTGCTCCAGCCGCTGGCCGTATCGAGTCCCGAGCGCTGGCTGACATCGACCAGCTGCGAGCCCGTGTTGCGCAACAGCGCGTCCGGCCCGGCGCAGGTGGTGAGGAACAGGTCGGGCCAGCCATCGGCGTCCACGTCGCCCACCGCCGCCCCCATGCCGTAGCCCGGGCTGGGCAGCTGCCAGCGGGCCGTGCCGTCCTCGAACTGGCCCCTGCCGTCGTTGAGGAACAGGCGGTTGGCGGCGCCGTCGGGCCGGCGGGCGGCGCCGAGTCGACCGGAGTTGACCAGCAGCACGTCGGGGTCACCGTCGCGATCGATGTCGGTGACGGCCAGACCTCCACCCAGGATCTCCGGCATGTGCTTCTCGCTCGAGCGCGAGGCCACGTGACGGGCGCTCAAGCCCATGGCCTCGGCGGCCTCTTCGAAACGCAGCGAGGTCGAGACCCGCGCAGGCTCGGGCGGCCGGTCCAGCTGCAGGCCGGCGCCGGGTGCCTCGCCGCACGCCGCCAGCAACACGGCCAGGAGCGCAGCGGATCGCAGAGCCCGCGACGGGAGCTGCAACGGGGCCGACACCGGAGCCGAAAACCGGACCCACCACGCGGCCCGACGACAGGCCCGACTGCGGGCCCGACTGCAGATCCGCCTGCAGCTCCGCAACGCAGCCCGGGTGATCGTCCGACGCGGCCCCCTCATCGCGGGGCGAGCTCGAGCTGCGCGGCGAGGCGCAGGGCTTCGTCGGCCTGCTCCGCGTGCCCCTGGGCCTGCTGCACACGCGCCGCCATGCGGTACAGCTCGGCCTGCAAGCGCGGGTCCGCTGTGGGGAGCATGGCCTCCAGCAGCCGCTCGGCCTGGGCGTAGTCCGCCCGGGCGAAGGCCGCGTTGAGCGCGCTGGCCTGGGCGCTGAGCAGCGCCTGGGCTGACTCGGCGCGGCTGCTGCCGGCGTGCAGTGCGCGCGCCCGCTCCAGGTGCTGCTGAGCCCCGCCCTCGTCGCCCAGCATGGCCAGCGCCCGGCCGAGGGCGTTGTGCCCGGCGGCGTGTTCCGGCTGGGCGGCCACGAAGCGCTCGAGCGCACCCCGCGCGCGCTCGGGCTCGGCGCGCTGCAGGGCCAGAGTGCCGCTCAGCAAGAGCGCCTCGGCCAGGCCCGCCTGTGCCAACGCGTCCAGGTGCTGGTCGAACAGCGTGGCCGCCTGATCGAGCTGACCCCGATGAAACGCCGTGTAGGCCTGCAGCCAGATCAGCCGCAGGTGCTCTGGCGAGCGCTCCCGCTGCCGGGCCACGACCTCAGCCGCCTCGGGCAAACGCTGGGCTCGCAGCAGCACGGAGGCCAGCAGGATCGAGCGCTCCAGGCGCTGCTCGGGCGACTCGACGCCGCCCGTCGGCTCGGCCAGCAGAGCCACCAGGCTGTTCCAGTCCTGGCGCTCGATCAGCGCCGTCTTGAGCAGGTCCGCCCCCGCCTGGTCCCGCGGCAGCAGGGCGTGGAAGCGGCGCAGGGACGCGAGGCTCTGCTCGTCGAAGTGACCGTCCGCCGCGAACTGGACGCGCACGTCGTCCAACGACGGCGGCTCGAGCTCCGCAGGGCCACAGCCGAGCAGCGCCAGGCAGAGCACGACGGGCCACCACGCCGCAGTCGTCCCGCCCCACGCAGTCGGCTCGACCCTGTGCAGCGCGCGGCGACCGCTCATGCTCCTCTCCTGGGCTTGGCCCCAGAGGATAGGCGATCGCGCGACGCCGGGCACGGCCTGCCGCCCGCCGCGCGCGCCGGGTGTCATGCCTGGCGCGCGCGGGGCGGCCGTCTCAGACGCCCGTACCGCTACGCGGGCGCTCCACCAGCGGCGGCGCGAGGAAGCGCAGCTCGGCGCGCACCGGCTCCTCGATGGGCGTGGCCGGGCGCGGGTTGCGGAACGCGCGCCACAGGCCGACCAGCAGCGGCACCACGCCCAACCCGATGAAGATCATGTCGGGCAGCATGCGCATCCAGAGCAGCGTCTGCACCGTGTCCTGCTGGTAGAACTCCAGGCTGCGCGCCGACCAGAAGCCGAACTCGGCGGTGTGGTCAAGCTGCAGAATGCCGACGGGCAGCAGCGTCAACATCACCATGCCGAACAGGCCGATGTTGAGGCCCCAGAAGCTGGTGCGGAAGAGCTTGTCGGACCAACCCTTCTCGGTCACCACGTTGCGCACGCAGTACAGCGCCAGCGCGATGGCCAACATGCCGAACACGCCCATGAGCGCCGCGTGGCCGTGGTTGGCGGTGAGGAAGCTGCCGTGCTCGTAGTAGTTCACCATGGGCAGGTTGATCAGGAAGCCCAACACGCCCGCGCCGAACAGGTTCCAGAAGGCCACCGCGATCATGAACGAGAAGACGTGCTTGTAGGCGAAGCCCTCGCCACCCTTGCGGATGATGGCGTACTGCTCGACGGCCTCAATGGCCAGCAGCGTCAGCGGGATCACCTCCATGCCGCTGAAGATGGACCCCATGGAGATCCAGAAGTCGTTGCTGCCGATCCAGTAGTAGTGGTGTCCGGTGCCCACCAGGCCGCTGCCCAGCAGGATCACGAGCTGGAACTTGAGCGCGCGGGCCGCGGAGCGCCGGGTGACCAGTCCCATGTTCACGAACAGCAGGCCCGTCACCACCACCGCAAAGACCTCGAACATGCCCTCCACCCAGAGGTGGATCACCCACCAGCGCCAGTAGTCGGCCATGGTGATGTGCGTGCCCGGCGTGATCAGGAACGACGCGCAGAACATGGCAGGAATGGCCGCCGCGGCGATCAAGAACAGCTTGGTCAGGCCGCTGCGGTCCTCGTCGGCCTTGAGCGCGGCGGCCGAAGCGCGCCAGACGATGAACAGCCAGAGCACGAAGCCCACGGCCAGCAGGGCCTTCCAGATCATGCCCAGCTCGATCAGCTCCCAGCCGGTGTGGCCCAGCAGCCACCAGTGCTCGCCCAGCATGCCCTGCACGCCGGCCCACTCGCCGGCCAGCGAGCCCACGGCCACGAAGACCACGGCGCCGAAGAGCACGTCTACCAGCAGGCCCTGGCCCTTGGGTTCGCGACCACCCATGAGCGGCGCGATGTAGATGCCCAGGCCCAGCCAGGCCGTGGCGATCCAGAACACCGCCAGCTGCAGGTGCCAGGTCTTGGCCACGGCGAACGGCAGCAGGGACGAGAGGTCAAAGCCGTAGAAGCCGCTGCCCTCCACGTAGTAGTGGGCCATGTAGCCGCCCAGCATGACCTGCACCAGGAACAACGCGCCCGCCACCAGGAAGTACTTCAGGCTCTTGCGCTGGCTCGGATAGACCGGCAGCCAGGACAGCTCCTGCTGTGGGAAACGGTCGTCCTCGTAGGCGTTCTCCATCCAGAAGCGGCCGCGGAAGTAGGCCAGGATGATCAGCGGCAGCACGAGCAACAGCACGGCCACCGAGACGCCGCTCCAGATCATGGCGCCCTTGCTGACGGTGTTGCCGGCGTCCTCGTCGTAGGGCCAGTTGTTGGTGTAGGTCGTGTCGTCGCCGGGGCGCTCGGCGCCCGCCAGCCAAGCCGTCCACCAGAAGAACGCCGTGACCTGGGTGATCTGGTCGCCCGCGGCCACCCAGCGGCGGTTGCCGGGCAGGTGCGCCTCGTCGATCACGCCCGGCGGCAGGGCCCGGTCCGGCTCGCCCTCCGTGAAGCGCACGCGCAGCTCGGCCTCGATGATGGCGATGGCGGCGGCCTCCGCGGCGGACACCACCAGCACGTCGCGCTCGGCGTCGTAGCGGTTGCGCTTGATCTCGCGCTGCACCTGCGCCGCCAGCCCGTCCTGCTGCATCTGATCGAGCTCGGCGTAGGCCCGCCCGTAGCGCTCGGCCCCGAAGCCATCCCGCAGCAGCTCGACGCGCCGGTGCAGCAGCTCGGCCGTGAAGTCCGGACCGTAGTAGGTGCCGTGACCCAGGACCGAGCCCCAGTCCATCAAGCCGTACTTCTGATAGACCGCCTGCCCGCCGAGGATCTGCTCCCGGCCGAACAACGCCTGACCGTCCTCGGTCTGCACGCTGCCCGGGATGGGCGCCTTGCTCTCGTAGATGGACCAGCCGCCTAGCAGGAGGATCGAGAAGCCCAGCAGGGCCGTGGCGAACAGGACCTTGCCGATGGTGACGTTGCGAAAGCGGGACACGGAGCGATCTCCTGGAATGAGCGGTGACGAGGAAACATCGCTCAATGGGACCATCCGGGCCTTGATGGATGTCAAGCGAGGGTGGGATGCTCCGGCGCGTCGTTCGCCTGCCAGAACCGGCGCCTGCCACCACCGGAGCCCCGCCCATGCCCGCCGAGCCGGTCCGCGATGTCCTGGCCCGCCTGCCTCACTTCCGAGGCCTCGCTCCCGCCGTCCTGGACGCGGTGCTGGCCACGGCCACGTCGCTGACGCTGCAGGCCGGCGAGATCCTGTTCCGGGAGGGCGACCCGTGCGACGGCTTCTTCGTCGTGGCGCAGGGGCACATCAAGGTCTTCCGGCTCACGAGCGAGGGCCGCGAGCAGGTCGTGCACGACATCCCCGCCGGGCGCACCTTCGCCGAGGCGGCCCTCTTTCACCACGGGCGCTACCCCGTCTGGGGCAGCGCGCTGAAGTCCCCCACCGTGGTGATCAAGCTGAACGGACCGGCGTTTCTGGCGCTGTTTGCCAGCGAACCGGAGCTGGCGGGCTCGATGGTGGGCTCGCTCTGCAACTGGCTGCATACGCTGCTCGAGCGCATCGAGACGCTCTCGCTGGTGAGCGCCGGCGCGCGCCTGGCGCACCACCTGCTGCGCCTGCCGGCGGCCAGCGAGGGCGAGCACCTGGTGGTCACCCTCGAGCTGCCCAAGAAGGACCTGGCCAGCGAGCTCTCGATCACGCCCGAGACGCTCTCGCGTTTGCTGGCGCGCTGGCGCGATCGCGGCTGGGCCTCGGTGGATGGCGCCCACGTCACGCTGCGGGACCTGCACGCCCTGCAGGCCCTGGCCGACTCCAGCGCGCCGGCCTGAACGCGGGCCTGAACGCGGGCCTCGACGACGACCGGGTGCAGGCCTGATCGGCGGCCACTTGACCTCCGTCAAGGCCGCGCGCAGCGCAGCGGGCGATAGTGCTCTCAGAACCACCGCCCCCGAGAGACCGATCATGTCCAACCCCGCCCCCTCCCAGCCTGACGCCCCCACCGGGGCCTGCGTCTCCCAGCTCTCCGCCTTCGAGATCCTGTGCCACTGCCACGATCACATCGGGCAGCGGCTCAACGACCTCGACGCCGTGGGCCAGGAGCTGCTCGACGGCGCCGCGCTGGGCGAGCCGCAGCTCGCGGCCCTGGGCGCCGTGCTGGCGTTCCTCGACACGGCCATCCCGATCCACTCCGCGGACGAGGAGCAGTCGCTGTTTCCGCGCCTGCGCGAGCAGCCCATGTTCGCCGTGGCCCAGGGCACGCCCATGGACTGCATGGAGCACGAGCACGTCGAGCACGCCGCGCTCAAGGTCACGCTCAAGCGCGCCATGATGCAGAACGATGCGCAGCTGGCCGGTCGCTGCGCCCGCGGCATGGTGGCCGACTACCGCACGCACATCCGCAAGGAGGAGGACATCCTCTACCCCATGGCACGGGAGCTGCTGACCGATCCCCACGTGATCGACGCCATGACCGAGGAGATGCGCGCCCGGCGTCGCGAGGCCGGCCTGCTGGGCTGCTGAGGGGTCCGCTTCGAGGAGTGGCGACTCAGCCCGTGGCCGCTCAGATCTTGCGCGCCCAAGCTGCGCCCGGTCGATCGCAGGCGCCCAGGCAGCGGCGCCCCGCAGCCCGCCCTTGGCCCGCCAGCCCGGGGCCGTAGGATATGCGGACCGCCGCTCGTCCGATCACCTGCCAGGGTGCGTTCAGGCAGCTTGGCGGGGCTTGAGCCCGCCCGGTCGATGCCTTGCGAGACTCGACCCGTCCCGCTCCCGTCCCGCAGCCAGGCCTTCGCCGCCTCCCCGTTCGCCCACGAGCCGTCTCATGCCCCGCACGACACCGCTGCCCACCCTCATCCTGCTGACGGCCCTGCTGGGCTTCGTGGCTTGCGCCGAGCGAGCCGGCCGGACGCTGGCTGCCGCGGCGGCGCCGCTGACGTTGGAAGGCAGCGCGTACGAGCTGGCGGGCGAGGTACTGCTGCCTGAGGCCGCCCCCCGCGATGGCGCCGGGCTGCACAACGTCTTTGCCCTGAGCGAGCAGATCATCTCGGGCGGCGAGCCCGACGGCGAAGAGGCCATCGCGGCCATCGCGGCCATGGGTGTGAAGACCATCCTCTCGGTGGATGGCAAGGCACCCGACGCCGCCACCGCGGCGCGCTACGGCCTGAGTTACGTCCACGTGCCGATCCAGTACCGGGGCATGGCGGCGGACGAGCTGCTGGCCATCGCCAAGACGTTTCGTGAGCAGCCGGGACCGTTCTACGTGCACTGCTTCCATGGCAAGCACCGCGGGCCGGCGGCCGCCGCCGTGGGCCGCCTGGTGCGCGACGGCGTGCCCCGCGATCAGGCCGTGGCCGAGATGCGTCAGTGGTGCGGCACCTCGCCCAAGTACGAGGGCCTGTACCGGCAGATCGCGGCCGGCGACATGCCGGACGCCGCGCAGACCGCCGCCTTCGCGTTTGACTTCCCGTCGGCGCACGAGCCGGACGGCATGCGGCAACTCATGGTGGGCCTGGCGCGCGCCTTCGACAACGTGGCCGCCATGGCCGACAACGGCTGGACCCCGCCCGTCGACCACCCCGACATCGATCCGGCCAACGAGGCCGCCATCCTGGCCGGTCTGATGGAACGCGGCGCCACGCTGGACGCATTCGAGCGCGGCGACCCGGCCCTGTCCGCGGGCCTCAGCACCAGCCTGAGCGCCAGTCACAGCCTGCGCGAGGCCGTGTTGGCCGCCCGAGAGCAGGGCGACTGGCAGCCCGCCGAGCAGGCCTACCGCGCGCTCAAGGCCAGCTGCAACGACTGCCACTCGGCCTTCCGCAACGACTGAAGCGGGCGCCGGCAAGCCCCCGTCGTCGCTGGGGGTCAGGCCCCGATGAAGGCCAGCATGCGCGCCACGGCGTCGTCGATGAAGGCCGGGTGCTCGGCGTGCTCCGCGCGCTCCACCACCTCGACGGAGGCAGGCAGCGCGCGCGCCAGCTCATCCAGGAAGGCGGCGTCCGCCAGCGGGTCGTGCAGCGGGCCGCCGGGCACGGCGTAGCGGCTGGTCCCGCCGCGCGGCAGCAGCATCACGGCCGGGCCGCTGGTGCACTGCAGGCGACGCCCGATCTCGCGCGCGACCGACCGCAGCTCGTCGGCGCAAAGGCGCGGAGCCAGCACCACCGGGCTGTGGAACACGTGGGCGCGGTCGCGCCAGCGCTCGGGCACCGTGTTGGGGGGCACCAGCAGGCCCACGTGCTCGGCGCCGCCGGGGCACAGCACCTGCGGCAAGCCCAGCCGCCCGGCTACCGTGAGGCGCGCCTCGTCGGCGGCGCGCAGGCCGCCGAACAGCGCGTCGGAGATCTCGCCCAGGGCATAGTCGAACACGGCGCCAATGAGCCCTTGCTGCAGCATGGCCTCCATGGCGCGGCCACCGCTGCCCACGGCGTGGAACACGATGGTCTCCACGCCGGCAGCCTGCAGCCGCGATTGGGCGCGCACGCTGCCCGCGGTCAGCACGCCCAGGTTGGTCATGCCCACCACCGGGCGTCCGCTGCGCTCGGCCACGATGGGCACGTCGACGCGCGCCATGCCCACGGCGGCGCCGGCGGCGTTGGCCAGGATGCGACGGGTCACGGGGTTGAGGCCCAGCAGGTCGCCCACGCTGAACATCATGGTGATGTCCTTGATGCCCACGAAGGGCGCGGTGTCGCCCGAGGCCACCGTGCTCACCATGATCTTGGGCAGGCCGTAGGGCAGGCTCTGCATGATCTCGCAGCAGAGGGACGTGCCCTGGGTGCCGCCCAGGCCCAGCACGGCCTGAACCTCGCCGCGCTCCAGGGCCGCCGCCAGCAAGGCTGAGGCGCCCGCCAGCATGACGGGACCGGCCCGTTCGCGCGTGGGCTGCTGAAGCAGCTGCTCCAGCGACGTGCCGCCGGCGTCCGCCACGGCTTGGCGCGTGAACTGGGCATCCTCGCCCGGCTCGCCTACCACGCCGATGTCGATCAGCAGGGCCTGGCCTCCGGCGCGCTGCACCTGCTCGACCAGCCAGCGCGCCTCGGCGGCCTTGGTGTCCAGCGTCACCAACAGCGCCACGGTGGGAGTCATCAAGCGTTGGCCTCCGTGCGAGTCATGCGGCCGGATAGCTCAGGCTGCTTCAGGGCGTCATGCGGCTGCGCAGGCATCATGAGCCGTTGGCCTGCGAGTCCGGGAAACGCAGCGCGGCGAAGGCCCGGCCCGCCGCGCTCACGGCGCGCTCGATGGGCAGCCGTTCGGTGGAACTGCCGGTCCAGATGCCGTCGCAGCTGGTGTTGTCCAGCAGCACCTGCGCATCCTCGGGCGTCTCCATGGCGGCGCCGTGGGCCACCAGGAAGAGATCCGGTTTCAGGGCGCGCAGCTGCGCGCAGACGGCTTCGGTGCGCTGCGCCGTCTGGTCGATGCTCTCGCCGCTGTCAAAGCCCGACAGGCCGCCCTTGGTGGTGCCCGCATGAAAGCAGAACACGTCGGGCTGGGCGCGGCTCACCATGGCCAGGCTGTCCTCCTCGTCGAAGGCCAGGCCCACGGTCACCATGCCCATCTCACGTGCCAGCTCCAGCAGCGCGATCTCGTGCTCGAAGGTGACGCCGGAGCTGCGCAGCACCTCGTAGATCTGCGTGCCCTTGTCGACGTAGCTCACCGACGGGCCGATGTTGCTGACGCACTCCACACCCATGTCGCGGCACTCCTGCAGCACCATGCGCATGTCCTTGAGCGGGTCGTTGGCGTTGAGGCAAACGCACACGAAAGCGTCACCGGTCAGGGCCGGCATGATGTCCTCGCGGGTGTAGCGCAGGGTCTGCTCGTTGCTGTCCAGGATGGGCCAGAGCATGGACATGGTGCCCATGCCGTTGGCGCGCAGCCGCGCCCCGGAGAAGGTGTTGATGCAGTCGGCGCCGGCGCCTTCGAGCAGCCGTGCCACGAGCCCGCTGCCCGCGCTCGAGATCAGGATCGGGATGCGCTCCCGGCGCTTGCTCGCCAGGCGCGCCATGATGCGGGCGCGGTCGGTGCGGGGCACGATCATGGGGCAGGACTCCTGCGGAGGAACGCGCAGGCTACGAAAGCGCGCGCCGGACTGGGTAGCATGGGGATCGAGACGAGCAGAGCGTCGCCGAGCGCGCTCGTCCGGTTGGCCGTGATCGCTCGGACACGCGGACACCTACGACACGGAGCCTCTCCATGAGGATCCTGATCAGCGGGAGCAGCGGACTACTGGGCGCGGCCCTTCGCGGCCGCTTGGCCGCCGACGGGCACGAGCCGCTGCGGCTGGTGCGGCGCCCGCCGTTGCTGCCCGACGAGCGGCAGTGGAACCCCGCCGCAGGAGGGCTGGCCCCCGACGCGCTCGACGGCGTGGAGGTGGTGCTGCACCTGGCCGGTACGGGCATCGCCGAGCGCCGCTGGAGTCCGGCACGCAAGGCCGAGATCCGCGACAGCCGCGTGCGCGCCACGTCCCTGCTGGCGCACGGCCTGGCCCAGGCCGCCGAGCCCCCGCGCCAGCTCATCTGCGCCTCCGCCGTGGGCTACTACGGCGAACGCGGCGACCAAGAGCTGAGCGAAGACGCCGCCCCCGGCGCGGGCTTCCTGGCCCAGGTCTGCCGCGACTGGGAGGCCGCCGCCGCCCCCGCCGCGGACGCGGGCGTGGCCGTGGCGCAGCTGCGCTTCGGGGTCGTGCTCGCCCCGCGCGGCGGCGCGCTCAAGACCATGCTCACACCGTTCCGCCTGGGCCTCGGCGGCAGGCTGGGCTCGGGCCAGCAATGGATGAGCTGGATCACGCTCGACGACGCGCTGGACGTGGTGGCCACCTGCCTGCAAGCACCCGACCTGATCGGCCCCATCAACGCGGTCTCGCCCGAGCCCATCACCAACGCGGAGTTCAGCGCGACCCTGGGTCGCGTGCTGCGCCGGCCCGCGGTGCTGCCCATGCCCGCCTTCGCCGCGCGCCTGGCCTTCGGCGAGATGGCCGACGCGCTGCTGCTGGCGAGCACCCGCGCCGTGCCCACCCGGCTCTCGGCGCACGGGCATGTCTTTGGGCAGCCGCGGCTCGAGCCCGCCTTGCGGGACCTGCTGGCGTGACTTGCGGGCGTGCCTTGCTGGCGTGCCTCGCTGGCGTGCCTCATTGGCGTGACTTGCGGGCGTGCCTCATTGGCGTGATTTGCGGGCGATCACCCGTGGGCGCGCGCGGCCCTTGTGGGGCCTGCTCCCCGGGGCGCAGGAACTGAGCCTGTGGCGCCGCGCAGCTGCGGAAAGGCTGGCAGGCGCGCGGGTCCTCGGAACCGTACCGGGCCAAGCAGCTCAGCTTGACTCGGACTCGGACTCGGACTCGGCGTCGCGCGGCCGCGAGCGCTGGCGCCGCAGCTCGTCATTGGCCAGGCGCAGGGGGCCCCATGACGCCGCCGACCCGGCCCCGCCCGTCTCTTCCTGCGCCAAGACCAGCCCCACCACGCGCGCGGCGCCAGCGGCGCGCAGGGCCCGGGCGGCGGCGGCCATGCCCGCGCCGCTGGTGCGCAGCGCAGCCAACACCAGCAGCGTGCGCCCATCAAGGGATCCCGGTTCGAACGCGCCTTCATCCAACAGGGGCACGCCGGCCGCTTGGTCCAGGCGCAAGAGGCGACGACAGGGCACGCTGCAGACCTCGCTCAGGCGCTGTTGCAACAGCGCCAGCGGGTCAGATCCGGCCACGAAGCCCGGCAACCAGGTCAGCAGGGCGCCGCCCGGTTGATCTCCCAGGGCGTGGATCACCAGCGTGTGCGCCAGCTCGGCTGCGCGCCGCTCCCACTGACCCGACGCGCCGGCGCGCAGCATCGCGGCCATGGCCGGATCACCGAGCCGCCCCCCGAGCTGCAGCTGGTACTCACCAAGATCCGCTGCGAGTGAGACCGGCGTGCACTGGGGCAACCCGTCACCCGCCAGGGCGTACCACAGGTCAGCCTTCAGCACGGCCCGCGCGTCCGCCAGATAGAGCGCCGGGGGAGCCGAGAGCGGTACGGTCTCGTGGGCGCTGGCGGGCATGACGCCGGCCGACAGGGCGGCCCGCACAGCGTCCGCCGAGGCACCCAACGACAGCACCGCGTGGCTGGGGGCGACGCCCAAGCGCGAGAGGGCCTCCAGCAGCGGGGCCGGCGCAGGACGGTGCAGGACGGTGTCGTGATAGGCGACCAACACGTCGGGCTGTGGCAGGCCCTGCTCTTCGAACCAGCGCGCCACCGGCTGGACCGGGCTGCTGCTGACGACCGCGACCGGCACACCGGCATCCCGCGCGACCTGGTAGGCCTGCAGCAGCGACTGCCCCAGACGATCCCTCGCCGGGGGGACGCCTCGACGACCGTCATGGTAGGGCCGCGATGCGCGCCCCGGCCCCATCGAGAGGTCCACCAAGCCTCCCTCGAAGTCGAAGAGGATCGCGTCCCAACCCACGCACCTGTCTCCACCCGGGCCTGCCGTCTCGCTGCGCTGACCCTACTGATCTGGCTGGCTGGTGCCAGCCCCGCTGTGCCCACTCTCGCCGCGGTTCCAAGGCCTCCCGGCAGCATGCCCGCCCACCGGCGGAGCGTTCTGCTCAGCGCTTCGGGTCGCCCCCGGCCGGCTATCGGACCCCGGCCGGCTATCGGACCCCGGCCGGCTCCGGCCCCCCGCCGGCTGCCGATCCCTGGCTGGCTATCGGACCCCCGCCGGCTATCAGACCCCCGCCGGCTATCAGACCCCCCCGGCTATCAGACCCCCGCCGGCTGCCCTTCCCCAGCCGGCTACACGGCCCCAGCCGGCTACACGGCCCCAGCCGGCTACACGGCCCCAGCCGGCTACACGGCCCCAGCCGGCTACCTGCCCCCGGCCCCGAGTTCGACGTAGCCCAGCTTGATCATGAGCTGGAGCATGTCCTCGTCCATCTCGACCGTTCCGCCCTCGCCCAGAGCGGCCGCCTTGGCGGCATTGCGTCGCGTCTGCTGCTCCAACAGCTCCCTCAGCGCAGGCAGCGCCCGCGTGGCCTCGGGCCCGGAGTCCTCCACCAAGTTGCGCCGCTCCCCCGGATCGGCTTGCAGCTGAAACAGCTGCTCCCACACATGGTCGATGTTCTTCTGCCAGATGTGCACGTACTTCCAGCCCTGCCAGACCACCGCGCGGTGGTACTTGGGACCCGGATCGATGACCAGTTCGCTGAACACCGGTCGCTCGGTCCACGAGCGATCGGGGCGCTCAGACGACCGCAGCAGGGGCACGAGCGAGCGCCCTTCCCAGCCCGTGTCCCCATAGGGCAAGCCGAGCAGCTCGCCGAGCGTGGGCGCGATGTCCACCAGCTCCACCGGCGCATCCACCCGCCCCACAAGCCCCTCCTGCTGCAGCGCGCGTGGCAGGCGCACGATCAAGGGCACCCGCAGGTGCTCCTCGAAGACCTGATCGTGCTGATATTTACCGTGATCACGAAACTCCTCACCGTGATCCGAGAAGATGATCACCGCCGTCTTGCTCCCGAGCTCCGAGCCTTGCAGATACGCGAAGAGCCGCTGGATCTCCGAATCCACATGCCGGATCTCGGCGTCGTACAGGTCAGACAGAAAGCGCACATCGGCATCGGTGTATTCGAGCAGGCCCTCCCAGTACGCCGGCCCCGTGGCGGCCTCCCAGGCCTCATGCGCCGGCAACGCGAGGTAGCGTTCGGTGCGCTCACGCAGCGGGCCGTCGTAGCCGGCATCCACGAACTCCGCCACCAGCTCCCTCGGAGGCAGGTACGGCGCGTGGACCTGATAGGTATGCAAGAGCGCGACAAAGCGGCCCCGGTCCGGCGCGAGCATCCAGCGCACGCAGGCATCCACACGCTCCGAAACGTCCGTCAGACGCTCGTCCCAGAGCTCGAAGCCGCGGTCCATGCCCATGCGCTGGGTGAGGTTACCGCCGCTGACAAAGGCCGCGGTCTCCAGACCGCCCCGCCGAGCCAACTCGGCGAGCGTCGTCACGCCTGCCGGCAACTGTGTCACTTCAGTCGAGCCGCCGTGCGCGTTCACAATTCGATGCGCCCCCGGATACTCAGACGTGAACACGCTGGCGTGGGACGGCGCAGTCTGCGGAGCCTGCGCCCGGGCATCCGCGAACACCACGCTGCGCTTCGCGATGCCGGACAGGTTGGGAGAGGTGGGCCGCCCGTAACCGTAAACCTCGAGTCTGTCAGCACGCAGCGTATCGATGCTGATGAGCAGCACGTTCTCAACCAACATGGCCGCCGAGGAAGCAGCGGAGCCGACATCTGAGCCCAGCGAATGACTCACCACGGGCTCCGCAACCACACCCCCGCGCGACGCGCCTGACGGCGAAACGCGGCTCCGATCGCTAGCTTCACTGCCCGCATCCGCGCAACCGAGCAACGGCCCCAGCCCTGCGACGCACAGAGCCCAGAGTACCGGAGCCACACGGGCACCTGCCTGAAAGCCCACGCCCTGCCGAGGCCCGCCCCCAACGCCGCCACCCGGGATCGAGGCAACCCCCAGCCGACGGCGGACTCTCAAGGCGCTCTTCATGGGTCACGCAGCATTCCGCCGATTCAGAACCAAGTGCCCGAACCGGGCCCCACCGGTGCGGTTGCGGCCAGGTGGGCACTGACACAGTCTGCGACACGAGTACAAAACAAAGAAGGCCCGCTGGTCTCGCCCCCAATCGGGGGGACCAACGGGCCTTCGAAGTTGAAACCCGGCGCCAACCTACTCTCTCAGCAAAGCCAATACCATCGGCCCGATCTGCTTAACGACTGTGTTCGGAATGGGAACAGGTGTGGCCAAATCGGCATGAGCACCGGGAAGTTATGTGTTATCTGGACGTGGATCGCGCCAAGCAAAGGAGCCGTGAGGCTCGAGAACCATGCTAGGGCTTCAGACCATCCTACGCTGCCCCGCTCGTCGATCGCGAGGGGCAGCGAAGAAATGTAGTCAAGTCGATCGGCCTATTAGTACTGGTGGGCTCAATACATTACTGCACTTACACCTCCAGCCTATCTACCTGGTGTTCTACCAGGAGCCTGATGGGGAATCCTCATCTCAGAGCGGGCTTCGCGCTTATATGCTTTCAGCGCTTATCCTTTCCGAACTTAGCTACCCAGCGGTACCGCGAGCGCGATAACTGGTACACCAGGGGTTCGTCCGCCCCAATCCTCTCGTACTAGGGGCAAATCTCTTCAAGATTCCTTCGCCCGCGCCGGATAGAGACCGACCTGTCTCACGACGGTCTGAACCCAGCTCGCGTACCGCTTTCATTGGCGAACAGCCAAACCCTTGGGACCTTCTTCAGCCCCAGGATGCGATGAGCCGACATCGAGGTGCCAAACCTCCCCGTCGATACGGACTCTTGGGGGAGATCAGCCTGTTATCCCCGGAGTACCTTTTGTCTGATGAGCTACGACCCTTCCACACGGGATCGCAGGATCACTAAGCCCTGCTTTCACATCTGCGCGACTTATAGGTCTTGCAGTTAAGCGCCCTTATGCCTTTACACTCAACATGCGATTGCCAACCGCACTGAGGGCGCCTTTGGGCTCCTCCGTTACTCTTTAGGAGGAGACCGCCCCAGCCAAACTGCCCAGCAAGCACTGTCCCATGTCCGGATTCACGGATATCACGGTTAGGATCCCAGAAAAGCAAGAGTGGTATTTCACCGATGACTCCACGGCATCTAGCGATGTCGCTTCAACGTCTCCCACCTATGCTACACATACCTGACTAAGACACAATACCAGCCTACAGTGAAGGTTCACGGGGTCTTTTCGTCCTGGCGCGGGTACGTGGTATTCTCACCACGGTTACAATTTCACCGAGTCTGCCGTTGAGACAGTGCCCAAGTCGTTACGCCTTTCGTGCGGGTCGGAACTTACCCGACAAGGAACTTCGCTACCTTAGGACCGTCATAGTTACGGCCGCCATTCACCGGGGCTTCATTTCAAAGCTTCGCCTTACGGCTAACATCTCCAGTTGACCTTCCGGCATTGGGCAGGCGTCAGTCTGTATACGGCGTCAGTTTGACTTAGCACAGACCTGTGTTTTTGGTAAACAGTCGCTTGGGCCAATTCTCTGCGGCCACCACTAGCTCCGCGAGTAAATCGCTTCACCAGTCATGGCTCTCCTTATCCCGAAGTTACGGAGTAATTTTGCCTAGTTCCTTAACGGCAGTTATCTCGAGCGCCTTAGGATACTCACCCCACCCACCTGTGTCAGTTTACGGTACGGTCAGCCGCTGACTCACTAGAGGTTTTTCTTGGAGGAGCCTTCTGTGACTTCGCGCGGATGCGCTCGACATCACCCCTGAAGCTTGATGACTGCGGATTTACCTACAGTCGCCCCACAGGCTTGTACAGGCACTACTAATCACCTGCTCACGTGCATCTCCCCGTCACCCCATCATGTCTTTGTCGTCAGAAGCTGGTACAGGAATATTAACCTGTTCTCCATCGACTACGCCTTTCGGCCTCGCCTTAGGATCCGACTAACCCTGGGCGGATTTACCTTCCCCAGGAAACCTTGGGTTTACGGCGAATAAGATTCTCACTTATTTTATCGTTACTCATACCGGCATTCTCACTTCCACGTCGTCCAGCCGTCCTTACGGTCGACCTTCATCCTAGTGTGGAACGCTCCTCTACCACCTACGAACTGCAACGCGGTTCGTAGGTCCGCGGCTTCGGTGTACGACTTAGTCCCGTTAATTTTCGGCGCAGAGCTGCTCGACCAGTAAGCTGTTACGCACTTTTTAAATGATGGCTGCTTCTAAGCCAACATCCTGGCTGTCTTAGCAGGTCTACTTCCTTTTACCACTTAGTCGTACTTGGGGACCTTAGCCGACGGTCCGGGTTGTTTCCCTCTCGACTGTGGACCTTATCGCCCACAGACTGACTGCCGTGATAGGGGCATACGGTATTCGGAGTTTGATTAGGGTGGGTAGGCGGGAAGCCCCCCAATCCAGATCAGTGGCTCTACCCCCGTATGCTATGACACGACGCTAGCCCTAAAGCTATTTCGAGGAGAACGAGCTATCTGCAGGTTCGGTTAGCTTTTTACTCCAATCCACAGCTCATCCCATAACTTTTCAACGTTAATGGGTTCGGCCCTCCACGAGCTGTTACGCCCGCTTCAGCCTGGCCATGGATAGATCACCTGCGTTCGCGTCTGATTCATGCAACTTGAGTCGCACATTTCGCACTCGCTTTCGCTTCGGCTTCGAGCTTCTCGCTCTTAACCTTGCTACATAAATCAACTCGCCGGTCCATTATACAAAAGGTACGCCGTCACCCCTGTCCTTGCGGACATTGGGCTCCGACAGCTTGTAAGTGCTTGGTTTCAGGTACTATTTCACTCCCCTTACCGGGGTACTTTTCATTATTCGCTCACGCTACTATTCGCTACCGGTCGTTGAGTAGTATTTAGCCTTACGGGGTGGTCCCCGTGGATTCACACCAGGTTTCCCGTGTCTGGTGCTACTCGGGAGTACAATCAGGAGGTCGTGTTCTTTCGCTTACCGGGCTATCACCGTCTACGGCGGAACTTTCCAGGTCCTTCAACTAGAACACGTCTTGGTAACTCCTGCGCCGGTCTGCAATCCGACGACATGCATCCCACAACACCGACTGCAAAACGCTTGCAGGCTTACAGGCAGTCGGTTTAGGCAATCATCCCCGTTCGCTCGCCGCTACTTAGGGAATCGAGGTTTCTTTCTCTTCCTGAGGGTACTTAGATGTTTCAGTTCCCCTCGTTCGCCTCCACGACCTATGTATTCAGTCGTGGATGCCGGGGTATTGCCCCGGCCCGTTTCCGGATTCGGATATCTGCGGGTCATTGCCTGGTTGGCGGCTCACCGCAGCTTAACGCAGCCGTCCCACGTCCTTCATCGCCTCTCAACGCCAGAACATCCGCCAAGCACTCTTAGTAACTTGACTACATTTCTTACAAGAATCGTCCTTCGGCCCGAGTTGGTTCTCGGTTTCATTGCTTTACGTGATACCACGTCCAGATTGTCAAAGATCGTCGTTCGAGCCTGCTCGCGCCGCCGCCCTCTCAGGCGCACGGCTCAGGCACGAAGGCCGGCCGAGCCGGCTCGTGGAGTCATCCTCAATGAAGATGACTCCGCGAACCGCTCGTTTTCTCGCGTGCGTCCAGCGCCACCCGTTGGTGGAGGCGACAGGACTCGAACCTGCGACATCCTGCTTGCAAAGCAGGAGCTCTACCAGCTGAGCTACGCCCCCAGAACATAGAGGCAGCACGCATGCAGTTCGAATGACTGTCGCTGCCCCACACGGCCATCGACTCTGGTGAGTGGTGGGCCTATGTGGATTCGAACCACAGACCTTACGCTTATCAGGCGTACGCTCTAACCAACTGAGCTATAGGCCCATTGTCGAGTACGCCCGCGTCAGGGTCCGTTCCAGCGCGCGAGAAAAATGATAGCAAGCTTGCCCGAGTCGTGTGCCGATGCTTCTACAAGGCCTCGCATCACTGCGAAGGCCAGGTCTAGTGATCCCTAGAAAGGAGGTGATCCAGCCGCAGGTTCCCCTACGGCTACCTTGTTACGACTTAGTCCCAATCACTGAGCTTACCGTCGGCGCTTCCCTCCTTGCGGTTGGGTACACGACTTCGGGTACTCCCAGCTTTCGTGGCTTGACGGGCGGTGTGTACAAGGCTCAGGAACATATTCACCGCGGCGTAGCTGATCCGCGATTACTAGCGATTCCGACTTCATGGAGGCGAATTTCAGCCTCCAATCCGAACTGGGAACGGGTTTAAGCGATTTGCTTACCATCGCTGGTTTGCGTCGCACTGTCCCGTCCATTGTGGCACGTGTGTAGCCCAGGACATAAAGGCCATGATGACTTGACGTCATCCCCACCTTCCTCCGTTTTAACAACGGCAGTCCCGCTAGAGTCCCCGCCATAACGCGCTGGCAACTAGCGGCAAGGGTTTCGCTCGTTCAGGGACTTAACCCGACATCTCACGACACGAGCTGACGACAGCCATGCAACACCTGTGCACGTTCCACCGTAAGGCGTCACCTCCCTTTCAGGAGGCTAATCCGTGCATTTCAAACCCTGGTAAGGTTCTGCGCGTTGCTTCGAATTAAACCACATACTCCACCGCTTGTGTGAGCCCCCGTCAATTCCTTTGAGTTTCAACCTTGCGGCCGTACTCCCCAGGCGGGGTACTTAACACGTTAGCTCCGACAATGACCGCATCGGACGGCCACTGCCTAGTACCCATCGTTTACAGCTAGGACTACCAGGGTATCTAATCCTGTTTGCTCCCCTAGCTTTCGCACCTCAGCGTCAGTTGCAGTCCAGTGACCCGCCTTCGCCTCTGGTGTTCCTCCAGATATCTACGCATTTCACCGCTACACCTGGAGTTCCAGTCACCCCTCCTGCACTCAAGCTCGGCAGTATCGGGGGCAGTTCCACAGTTAAGCTGTGGGCTTTCACCTCCGACTGACCGAGCCGCCTACGCGCGCTTTATGCCCAGTAAATCCGAATAACGCTCGCCACCTTCGTCTTACCGCGGCTGCTGGCACGAAGTTAGCCGTGACTTCCTCTCAGGCCTTTGTCAGCGCACGGGTAGACCCGTACGTTTCATAACCTGTGACAGGAGTTTACGACCCAAGGGCCTTCATCCTCCACGCGGCGTCGCTCTGTCAGGCTTTCGCCCATTGCAGAAGATTCTCGACTGCAGCCTCCCGTAGGAGTCAGGACAGTGTCTCAGTTCCCATGTGGCCGGCCAACCTCTCAGTCCGGCTACCCGTCATTGCCTTGGTGAGCCGTTACCTCACCAACAAGCTGATAGGACTTGGACTCCTCCTCAAGCGGAAGCACCTTTACCGCACAAGACGCATCTCATGCGGACAATCGGGTATTAGCAACCCTTTCGGGATGTTGTCCCCGACTCGAGGGTAGATCGTCCAAGCATCACTCACCCTTTCGCCACTCTACTTGCACTCCCGAAGGAGCGCGTTCGCGTTCGACTTGCATGCCTAATCCACGCCGCCAGCGTTCATTCTGAGCCAGGATCAAACCCTTCATGATGAAGAAGTTTTTCCTGTTGGCGCCCAACGCCGGCCACCAGGAAAAGTGACCAGCGGGCGCCTGAAATTGACCCACGCAACCGAAGTTGCGCGGCTCACACACGCTCGAGCAAGCTTGCTATCGATATGTCAATGATCGCGTGGCTAGCCGGGCCGTTGAGGCGCACAACCGTGGTTGCGGGCCCCGCTTCCTGGCCGACCGAACGAGCTCTTGCGAGCGCTTGCGGCCGCCAGACGGGCTTTTTTTCACCCCTGAGGTGAGCTGCGAATAGTACCGATCTAGAGCCCCCCCGCAAGCCTCTCTACAAAAAAAATCGGTCGCTCCGGAGAGCGCCCGGCCTGGGGTGGCTGGGACGCCGCAGCAAGCGCTCCAGATTGCCCCCATCAGCAGCCTATCGCCCGGTTAGCGAGACCCTGGCCGGCCAAGGGCACCTCAGTATACCCGGGCAGCAGCACCCATATCGGCCTCGAGGAGCGGGCTGGCCGTCCGGAGCAGTCGATGCCCGGCAGTCGGGGGTCCATCCGGGTCCTCGCTTGAGACACAGCCAGCCAGTTCAAGCCAGCAAGGCCGCTTGGCAAGCGGCTCGGCCGTTGCGCTTGGCGGCCCGCGGCATCCCGCCGCTCTCGCCCCGGCCCAGCTAGCGCTCTCTTCGAGAGCGCGCTCGCTGCGGCTGAGCAGCAAGCAGCCCCGCACGAGAAGCCGGCGGGATATGCCTGGGTGCGCGCGCCAGATCGCCCGAGGACGCGCGCACGGCCCGACCGCCAACGGCGAGGCGACGGCGGCTCTTGTGATCTCGATTGAGCTTGCGGCTCGCTCGGTACGTGGTACTTTCCAAGCAACGGAGCGCCAGGTCAGTTGATGTGGCAGAACGCTCCCAAATCTCTAGTTCATAGGATCCCACCATGAGGACGCTCACTCTCAGCGTTCGTATCCTCGCTGCAATCCTCGTTTTCGCCCCCTCCCCCAGTGCCCAGAACGCCGTGATCGTCGTGGACGACGACGGCGGCCACGACTTCACGACGATCCAGGCCGCGATCAACAGCGCGGCCGATGGGGACACGATCCTCGTTCGGGACGGTACGTACGACGGTCTCATGACGATCGCCGGCAAGTCGCTGTCGGTGATCGCGGAGGCCGGGGCGCAGGTCTCGGTCTCCCCGTATCCCTGGGTCGAAGTCAGTGGCCTGGAATGGGATCAGCAGGTCTTGATCCGCGGCATCGACGTGCAGAACAGCTTGGGTTCGGAAACGGCCATCTCGCTCGCCCATAGCGATGGCGTGATCTGGCTCGAGGATGTCAAGGTCCAGCCGCGGGATACGAATGGCGTTCACTCAGGCTTGGTCAACGTCTCCCGGTGCCTTGCCGTCCACCTCACGCGAACCGAGGTCGCCGGGATAGCGGGTCTCAACTGGGCTGGTGTGGGGACCCAATCCACGCCTGGCGGCCACGCACTGACGGCGTACGACTCCCACCTCGCGATCTGGGACAGTCGCTTCGAGGGCGGCGCCGGTGGGAGAGGCGGGGCCACGCCGTTGACTCTCTACTACGGCAGTGCCGGCGGGGACGGACTGCAGGCCATCGGCGGGACGGTGTTCCTGTCCAAGAGCCTGAGCCAGGGTGGCTCGAGCGGAGTGCCCTTCCCACCCTCGGAATCGGGCGGAGACGGCCTCTACCTGGCCAACGTAGAGGCGACGACGCTCGATTCAACCCTTGAGGGCGGCAGCGGAACCTATCCGGGTTGGGACGTACGTCTCCTGTCCGGCTCGACGCACCGCGAACTCGCGGGGACCGGGCGCTCGCTGGAGGCCACGAGCCCCCATCGCGAGGGCGAGACCTCGACGTTCTCGGTCACCGGCGAGCCCGGGGACTTGGTGTACCTCGTCCTGGGCGTCGCCCCGGTCCACGCGATGGTCTTCGGCAACCGTGGCGTGCTCGCGGTCAAGCCGAGCACGTACATGCATCTCGGGTCCCTTGACGCCACGGGTTCGCTCGTCGTCCCGGCGACGCTCTCGGTGGGGCTGCTCCCGCCAGGTGTGGACGCAACACACCTCTACGTGCAGGCGCTCATCATCGACGATCCCGCCACCGCGCCGGTGAAGTTCACCGGCTCGGCTACGGTGCTGTCGATCCTCAACGCAGCGCTCTGACAAGACGCGGTCCCGCGTTCGACGGGCTTTGCCAGCACGCACGCTGGCGGAGCCCGTCGGTCGTCAGTCCAAGGCAGGGTCGGCGCTCAGGGAATGCTGACCTCCGTGCCGCGCGGGACGAGCTCGAACAGTTCCTCGACATCAGCGTTGCGCATGCGGATGCAGCCCATCGACTCGTCGCCGCCGACGGACTCAGGCGCTGACGTGCCGTGGATGCCGTAGCCCACCACGCCGGGCCCATCCTGGAACCCGAGCCAGCGGGTGCCGAGCACGTTCCTGGGGTCCCCGAAGGGGATCCGGCGGCCCTGGAAGTACCAATCCGGGTTCTCTTGGCGATCTTCGATCAAGAAGCTGCCGCTGGGCGTGCGGTTCTCCTTGCCCAGACCGATGCGATAGGCAGCCACCGGGACCGGGCCCAACCAGGCCACCAGCCCGTGCTGCGTGCGGTCGACCTCCAGGCGCAGCGGCTCTCTGGGCACCAGCAACGTCTGGCCGGGATGGACCATGTCGGAGCTCATGCCGTTGATGAGCCGGATCAGCCCGGTCTCGACCGCCAGATCGCGTTCCTTGGGCAGGGTCCGGTTGCACAGCTTCCAAAGGCTGTCCCCCGGGCGGACCGTGTACGGCAGCAGCTCAAGCAGCCCGTGCAGCGAAGCCCGCGGATCATGGGCCAACTGGCGCAGCTCCTGGCTGACGAGGTCCCACTCGTCGCCCTGGACGGCGTGGGAACTCAGCGCATGGCCGAGCATCTGGCGTCGGGAGGCGGGATCAGGGGCATGCTGGGACAGACCCAGCGCCAGACGCCCGGCCTCCCAATCTCCCTGAGCGGAGCCCATGGCGGCGGTCAACAGGTTCCTGGCCTCATCGACCTGGCCGGACTGCGAGAGCTGCGTGGCGCGAGCCAACAACGACTCGGTCTCAGCGCGCCGATCGGTGCGCTCCAGCACCGGCGCGGTCTCGCGGGCGTCAGGAAAAGCAGCCAGCTCCTCTGCCTGCGCCAGCTCCTCGGCCGCCGCCGCCACGTCCGGAGCGGGCGCAGGGCGCGCGAGGGCAACCACCGCTTCAGAAGCCACCGCAGCGCTCGCCTGCTCGGGCTCGTCCGGCGTGGAACCGAGAACCCACCACGTCGTGCCAGCCAGCACGACCACCAACGCGAAGAACCAACGAATCATGCCACCATCCCCATGGAGTCGCGACTGATCCTAGGTCACCAGAGGGGCGGTTCCAGCAGGAATCCCGCGACGACACGCAGGAGTCCGGCGCGCACGTCGAGCGCGCACGGATCACGCCCGGCGAACGGGCGTGATGGCCGGCCGGCCCCACGGGCCCATACGTCTCCCGATGCCTGGTCTCGACCAGGTGGGAACACGTCGTTCACGCTGGACGTCCCGTCTTGCGAGGGGCGTGCCCACAGCGAACGGACGGCTGTTCCCGGTTCGGGTGATAGGCTCGGAAGAACTTGCCGCCCGGGGGACCGACTGGCTGCACGGACTATACCTCACGAGCGCGCGCGACGAAGGCGGGCGTCTCCACGTGGCGGCACGACGCAGCTGTCGCGCGTCCGCTCGGGCTTGCCGCCCAAGCCCCAAGGCGCCGCGACCTCGACCAAGCGACCGCGTGCACAGCTGCGCGAGCGGCGGGTGCGCACCCGCCCGGCACTCAGCGCAGGCGTACGCCCAGCTTCTCGACCGCCTTGACGATGCGGGCGCGGGCCTTGCTCACGTCCTTTTCGGTGAGCGTGCGGTCGGCGGCCTGGAATCCCAGGTGAAACGCCAGCGAGCGCTCGTCGTCCATACGGAACACATCGAAGGGCTGCACGCGCACCAGCGTGCGCGGTCCCGCCTGTCGGATCGTGTCGATCAGCGCGTCGGTCGTGATGTCGTAGCCGGCCACGAAGGCCAGATCGATGCGCGACTCCGGAAAACGCGACACCGCGCGGTAGTCGGAGCCGCCGGCGGGCAGCGCCGCCAGGGCATCCAGATCGAAGCTGGCCACCGCCGCCTCGCCCGCAGCGAGCCCCAGGCGGGGCAGCAGGTCGGGCGCCACAGCGCCCATCAGACCCACAACCTGGCCACCCAGCGACAGGCTGGCCGCGCGGGTGGGGTGCAGCCAGGGCGAGCTGTCCGGCGGCGTCACGCGCTGAAGGCGCGGCATCTGGCCCAGCGCGGCCCCCAGGGCCACGTCCACCACGCCGCGCAGGGCGCGCACCAGGTCGCGGCTGTCGCCGCTCTCGCGTCGCGCCAGCAGCAGGGCGGCCTCGGCGCGCTCCACGGGCGGGCCGTCGGTGCCCGGCGCATAGGCCTTGCCGAGCTCGAACGCGAGCACCTCGGGGCGCAGCCGCAGCCACTCCTCGAGGTGAATCAGCAACGACGGCGCCACGGCCGGGCGCAGGCGCGAGGCGTCCTTCTGCAGCGCGTTGGCCAGGGTAGGGTGCCCCGGCGCCGACTCCAACCCCATGCGCTCGTAGGCGTCGTCGGAGAGGGTGGAGTAGCTGAAGATCTCGGTGGCCGCGGCGCGCATGCAAAGCGCATCGCGCAGGCGCTCCTCGATCTGCAACGTCGGGTCCCGCTCGGCCACGATCAGCGGCCCCACGGGCGTGGGCGTGGGCACCTTGTCGTAGCCCAGCATGCGTCCCACCTCCTCCACCAGATCCTCGGGCAGGGTCACGTCGCGCGTGGCGCGCCAGCTGGGGACGTCTACCAGCAAGCAGCCGTCGCGGCTGGCGTCGCTGCCGTTGCCGTTGCCG
>QNBX01000025.1 GCA_003644265.1 Planctomycetota bacterium | reverse complement strand
TCGTTCTGCCAGGCGAGGTAGCGCGTCATGCCGCCGCTGACGTCGCCGAAGGCGGCCACCCGGCTGACCACGCCGTCGAGCGGGCGCAGGTCAGGGACGGAGGCGCCGGATTCGAGGGCGCCGGGCGGGTGCCTGCCCGCGCGCCCGGGCCGCCCGCAGGCCTCACTGCCACGCAGGGCCGCCAGCAGCGTGGCCAGGCGCCGCGGCGGGCAGCGGTCGTCGGACTCCATCAGCGACACCAGCGGGGCCGTGGCCGCGGCCAGGGCGGTGACCAGCGCGTCGGTCAGGCCCGAACCCTCGCTCTCCAGCGCCACCAGGCGCGGATCGTCGGCGGCGCGCTGACGCAACCATGCGCCCGAGCCGTCGTCGCGTCCCGTGCCGTGGGTGTCGAGCACGGCCAACAGCCGCAGGCGCACGCCCTCCTGGGCCAGCACGTCGTGCACGGCCTCGGGCAGCGTGGCCAGGGCGTTGTGCACAGGCAGCAGCACGTCGATCTCGGCGGGCTTCACGGCGTCCACGCTAACCGAGGTGCTGCTGCCCGGCACCGCCCGCTGCCGCTCGGAGCTGCTCATGGTGGACAGGGGTTGGTCGCTGCTGGACTGGGGCCTGGGGCTGGGGCCCGTGCCGTCGCGGGGCTACACTGCCGCCCATGGTGGAGTTCGTGCTCGTGGACGCGGAGTCTGTGCGACCGGTGCGCCGGGCGGTGCTGGCCCCCGATGGCGGCCGGGTGCGGCTGACCTGGCCCGGCGACGCTGACGAGCGCGCGATGCACTTCGGCGTGCGCGACGGCGAGCAGCTCGTGGCCGTGGCCACCCTGGTGCACGAGCAGGTGGGGGAGCTGGGCAGCGAGGTCTGGCGCGCCCGCGGCCCATTCGTGCTGGAGACCCAACGGCGCCAGGGCTACGGTCGGCGCCTGCTCCAGGCCCTGCAGGCGGTGGCGGAGAAGCGCGGCGGCGGCCTCTGGGTGCGCGCGCCCATCTCGGCTCTGGCCTTCTTCTCGTCGCAGGGCTTCAAGGCCGGCAGCGACGCAGGCAGCGGCGACGAGGACCTGCTGTTGGTCTGGCACCCCAAGGCCTGAGGCCAGCACGGAGCCTCGCCGGAGGCCTTGGAACGGGCGTTCTAGGGATCCGCACTGGCGTTGCGGGAGACGCCTCTCGTATGCACAATACGTGGTTTCTCGGGCGTCGAAGAGAACCGTGCCCAGGCCCCCCTCGGGGCCCCTCGTACGGCTCGCCACGCCCGGCTTCCCCAGGGAGCTCCGCTGCCGGTCTGTCGCCGGTCGGAGCCGGACGCGCGCCCGTCGGCCGTGGCCATCCCGGGGCGGTCGCATCCAGTTCCTCGTGTCTGCGGAGCAGCAGGGCTCATGGCCATCAAGAAGGTCGGAATCGTCGGTTGCGGTTTGATGGGGCACGGTATCGCCCAGGTGGCGGCCCAGGCGGGCATGGATGTGGTCGTCCGTGAGACCGAGCAGGGCGCCCTCGACAAGGGGCTGGGCCGGGTCTCCAAGAGCCTGGCCAAGCTGGTCGAGAAGGAGAAGATCGACCAGGCCAGCGCCGACGCCGCCGCCGCGCGCCTGACGGGCACGCTCGAGCTGGCCGACCTGGCCGACTGCGACCTGGTGGTCGAGGCCATCATCGAGGACCTCGCCATCAAGAAGGCGCTCTACGCCGAGTTGGGCAAGATCTGCAAGCCCGAGACCATCCTGGCCAGCAACACGAGCTCGTTCCCGGTGGCCGAGATGGGCGCCGCTTCGGGCCGACCCGAGCGCATGGTGGGCCTGCACTTCTTCAACCCCGTGCAGCTCATGAAGCTGGTCGAGGTGGTGCGCACGCCCGACACCGCCGACGACGTGTTCGCCGAGGCGCGCTCGTTCGGTGAGGCCGTGGGCAAGGTGCCCGTGGGCGCCAGCGACACCCCCGGCTTCATCGTCAACCGCCTGCTGGTGCCCTACATGGCCGAGGCCATGCGCATGGTCGAGCGCGGCGACGCCACCGTAGAGGACGTCGACACCGCCATGAAGCTGGGCTGCGGCTACCCCATGGGGCCGTTCACGCTGACCGACTACGTGGGTCTCGATACGACCCTCTCCATCCTGCAGGGCTGGCACGAGCGCTATCCGGACGACGCGCTGCTCACGCCGCCCAAGATCCTCGAAGAGAAGGTCGCGGCCGGCAAGCTGGGCCGCAAGACCGGCGAGGGTTTCTACGACTGGAAGGGAGACAAGCGCGCCTGAACACTCGCGCCCTAGTGCTGCTCCTGGGAGCGCTGCTGGCTCCCGCCGCCCTGGCTCGGGGTCCGTACCTGCAGGACGCTGAGCCGGTCCAGGACGCAGACGAGGCACAGGCCGCCGAGGCGGATTCCAACGCCGCCGCGCTGCAGCGGCTGCGCGAGCTCTTGTTGCTCGAGCAGCGTCGCGCCGCCGACGGCATCGCCGCCCTGCGTGTGGCCGACGCCTCCACCGCCAGGACCGTGCAGCGGCTCAGCGAGCGCCTGGGCGCGTTGGCTGAGCGCGCCGACGAGCTGCGGCGCCCGGCCCTGCGTGAGCGTGCCCTGGCCCTCAAGGTCGAGCTGGTCAATCGGGTCCAGCTCATGGGCGACCTGCTCGAGGACGTGGATGCACTGGCCGGTCGCGTGGCCTCGCGCGGCGCCGCGATCCAGCAGCGCCTGGACGCGCAGCCCGCGCCGCGCCTGTCCGAACTGGTGGACGCCGAGGTCGAGCTGGTGGAGCTGGCCGACGCCGTGCTGCCCCTGGCCGCCCGCAGCGACGCGCTGTTGCAGGGGGTGGCCAAGCTCAACGCCCGCGTCGAGGATGTGCACCGCAGCGTGGCCGTGCTGGACGTGCAGCCGGAGTCCAGTGAGCCCGGCCCGGCACCCGTCGACCTGAGCGCGGTGCCGGTGGTCGAGCTGAGCACCAGCCTGGGCCCGATGGTGCTCGAGCTGCGACCGGACGTGGCTCCCGCCAGCGTGAAGAACTTCCTGCGCCTGGTGGACGAGGGCTTCTACGACGGCCTGAGCTTCTACCGCGTGGTGAGCGGCTTCCTGGCGCAGACAGGTTGCCCCCTGGGCGACGGCACCGGCGGCCCCGGCTGGACCATCAAGGCCGAGTTCAACGCGCTGCACCACCACGCCGGCACGGTCTCCATGGCACGCTTTGCCCACCCCGACTCTGCCGGCAGTCAGTTCTTCATCTGCCTGGGCGACTGGTCGGGTGATCTGGACGGAAAATACACTGTGTTCGGCCGGCTGCTCCGCGGCCGTGACGTGCTGGACGCCATCGGCGACATGGGCTCCGAGACGGGTGTGCCCGTGAACACCGTCATCATCGAGCGCGCCGTCGCTCGCGACCGTGGCCCGCAGGACGTGGCCGAACCTCCCCGCGCACCGGACGACGTGTCCGGCGCCGATCGCTGACCCGTACCCCCGCATTCGATTCCGAGGACGACACATGGTCACTGTGACCGACAAGAGCCGCGCCAAGCTGCGCACGAGCCAGGGCGACCTGGTGCTCGAGTTCCTGGTGGAGAAGGCGCCACGCACCGTCAAGAACTTCGTGGGCCTGGCTCACAAGGGCTTCTATGACGGGCTGACGTTCCACCGGATCGTGAAGGACTTCATGATCCAGGGTGGCTGCACCAAGGGCGATGGCACCGGCAAGCCGGAGTACACGATCCGCCCTGAGTTCAACGACACGCCCCACATCAAGGGCACCGTGTCGATGGCGCGCAACAATGACCCGCACAGCGCCTTCAGCCAGTTCTTCATCTGCCACGGCGAGCCGCGCTACCTCGACAGCCGCTACACCGCGTTTGCGCGCGTGGTCGACGGCCTCGACGTGCTGGACAAGATCGCCGGCGTCCCCACGGACATCGAGTCCCGCAGCGGCGAGAAGAGCATCCCGCGCGATCCGGTCTACATCAACGGCGTCGACCTGACCGACATCGACTTCAGCGATGAGCGCGAAGCGGCCCCGGCCACGGCCACGGCTGAGCCCGCGAGTGACGACGCGAGTGACGACGCGTCCGAGGGCGCGTCCGAGGGCGCTGACGACAGTGAGGACGGGGCCGCGGCCGAGAAGAAGCCGCGGCGCGGTCGTCGCGGGGGGCGCGGGCGGCGCCCACGCGGCGGGGCCGGTGAGGGAGAGGCCGAGGCGCCCTCCGAGAGCGCGGGCAGTTCGGACGGCTCCTCCGACACGGCCTCCGGCTCCCAGTCCGCTGACGAGTCCAGGTCGGCTGACAGCAACGACGAGGTGTCGGAGCCCAAGCCCAAGCCCAAGGCCCGCTCGCGCGCCAAGCCCAAGGCCGACGCCAAGGCGGCGGACACGTCAGAGGACAAGGCCGAGGCGGCCGAGTCCGCGGGCGAGGAGAAGCCCAAGAAGAAGGCCACGCGCCGCCGGCGTGCGGCCCCCAAGGCCAGCGGCGACAGCAAGGGCGAGGAGTAAGCGTGTCCTTCGAGAACATCCTGCGGGAGGACGCGGGCGGCATCGCGACCGTCAGCGTCAATCGACCCGACAAGCTCAACGCGCTCAACGACGCCACCGTCGATGAGTTGCAGCGCTGCTTCGAGGCGCTGCACACCGACGACTCGGTCAAGGCCGTGATCGTCACCGGCAGCGGCGACAAGGCCTTCATCGCGGGCGCGGACATCTCTGAGCTGGCCTCGCAGACCGCGCTCACCGCGCGCCCCCTGGCCCTCAAGGGCCAGCGCCTCATGAACACCATCGAGGGCACGCCCAAGCCGGTGGTGGCGGCCGTCAACGGCTATGCATTCGGCGGGGGCTGCGAGCTGGCCCTGGCCTGCCACATCCGCTACGCGTCGGACAACGCCGTGATGGGGCTGCCCGAGGTGACGCTGGGCATCATCCCCGGCTACGGCGGCACGCAGCGCCTGCCGCGCATCGTCGGCAAGGGCCGTGCCATGGAGCTGATCCTCACCGCCGGCCGTGTGGACGCCGAAGAGGCCTACCGCATCGGCCTGGTGAACAAGGTCTTCCCCCAGGCCGAGCTGATGGAAGCCACGCGCAAGTCGCTGGGCAAGATCATCTCGTTCGGTCCGGTGGCCACCAGCTTCGCGCTCGGGGCCGTCAACCACGGCAGCGAGATGCCCCTGGCCGACGGGCTCAACTACGAGGCCACCTTCTTCGGTCTGCTGGCCAGCACCAACGACATCAAGGAGGGCATGAGCGCCTTCCTCGAGAAGCGCCCGGCGAAGTTCACCGGTACCTGATCGGCAGCGCGCAGCAGCGACTCCCCCCGACGGTCGCCGTTGCGCGGCGACCCCACGCACTCACACCACCCGGATTTTTGCGATGACTCAGCCCGACCTCGTCCTGCTCGGCGGCGCCCGCACCCCCATGGCCGAGTACAGCGGCACGCCCGGTTACGGCAAGCTGGCCGGCTTCACCGCCCTCGACCTCGGCGTGCACGCCACCAAGGCCGCCCTGGAGCGCACCGGTGTGGCGCCCGAACAGGTCGACCACACGGTCTTCGGCAACGTGCTCTACAGCTCGCCCGACGCGCTGTACGGCGCGCGCCAGATCTCGGTCAAGGCCGGTATCCCGGTGGAGAGCCCCTCGCTCACGGTCAACCGTCTGTGCGGCAGCGGTGTGCAGGCGGTCATCAGCGCCGCGCACATGATCAGGTGCGGCGAGGCCAATACGGTCGTGGCCGGCGGCACCGAGTCCATGAGCCAGTCGCCGCACATCCTGTGGGGCGCGCGCGCCGGCTACCGCTTCGGCCAGAAGTGGGAGCTGCAGGACCAGCTCATGGGTTCGCTGCACGACCCGATGTGCGGGCTGTTCATGGCGCAGACGGCCGAGAAGCTCGGCAAGCAGTACGAGATCTCGCGCGAGGCCCAGGATGAGTTTGCCCTGCGCAGCCATCAGCTCGGCGCCGAGGCCGTGCAGAACGGCACCTTTGCCGACGAGATCGCGCCGGTCGAGATCGTCAAGCGCGACAAGCTCGTGGGCGTGGTCGACACCGACGATCACATCAAGCCCGACACCTCGCTCGAAGGCCTCACCAAGCTGCGCGCGGCGTTTGGCAAGGACGGAACGGTCACGGCCGGCAACGCCAGCGGCATCGTGGACGGCGCGGCGGCCCTGCTGGTCACCAGCGCCGATCACGCCTCCGCCAATGGCTGGACGCCGCGGGCGCGCATCGTGGGTTGGAGCACCGTGGGCGTCGACCCGTCGGTCATGGGCATCGGCCCGGCTCCGGCCATCCGCGACTGCCTCGAGAAGGCCGGCATGAGCCTCGATCAGGTCGACCTGTTCGAGATCAACGAGGCCTTCAGCGCCCAGTACCTGGCCGTCGAGAAGGAGCTCGAGCTCGAGCGCGACAAGGTCAACGTGAACGGCGGCGCCGTCGCGCTCGGCCACCCGCTCGGCGCCACCGGCGCGCGCCTGCTGCTGACCCTCACCAACGCCTTGCACAAGCGCGACAAGACCTTCGGCATGGCCAGCGCCTGCATCGGCGGCGGCCAGGGCATCGCCATGTTGATCGAGCGCATCTGAGAGCCACGTCATGTCGCGCAGCGTCTCGCTCACGCCCGGAAAGCGGGTGTTGTTCCTCACCAAGGACCTCGACCTCATCGCGCAGCAGATTCGCGGTGAGCTCGATCTGCGGATGGAGGATCTGTCCGTCGACGACCTGCTCGACGACATCAACACCGACGTGATGACGCCGGCCTGGGTCTGCTTTGATCACCGGCCCGAGGACATCGCGCTCAACGCCTACGCCGGGCTGCTCAAGGACGGCGAGCGCGTGATCCCCGAGCGCGGCCTGATGGACGGCAACTTCGAGGTGATCGTGTCGGGGCAGCGCAAGGGCACGGGCTCCTCGCGCGAGACGGCGCCACAGTGCGAGCGCTGGAGCGGCATCCGCGTCGTCATCGCGGCGTCGTTCGCGCCCATCCACGAGCGCAACAACCTCAACCTGGGGCAGGTGCTGGGCGACCACGCGCAGCTGCTGCGCCTGCAGGCCGGCGAGAGCATCGCGCTGGACGAGTTCACGGCGCGCTACGACCCCGTCACGCGCGTGATGGTCGAACTGGGCGGGCTGTTCCCGTTTGCCAAGGCCCTGGCTGCGGGAGACATCGAGGTGCCGCGGCCCGACACCGCGCCGCGCCCCATGACCATGGCCGAGAAGATCGTGTCGGCGCACCTGGTGGGGGGCGCCGCGCCGGTCAAGCCGGGCGACGCCGTGATGGTGCAGGTGGACGGCGGTTACAGCCATGAGTTCACCACGGCCCAGGTGCACGAGTTCCTGCGGCGCGAGTACGGCGACGACTACACGGTGCGCAACGCCGACAAGCTGGCGGTCTTCGAGGACCATCTGCTGTACGCCGACGGCGTCAAGAAGATGGCGCCCTTCAGCGACAAGATCGGCACCCTGCGCACGCTGCAGGACGAGTTCATGCAGCACACCGGCGTGCGTGACTACCAGTCGCGCGACGGCGTCTCCCCCGGCATCTGTCACGAGATCGCGCGGCGCGACTTCATCGACCCGGGCGACTTCATCCAGGCCACCGACAGCCACACCTGCATGGGCGGCGGCAACAACGCCCTGACCTACGGCGTGGGAGCGACCGAGTACGCGTCGCTGGTGGCCTCGGGCTCGACCTTCGTCGAGGTGCCCGAGTCGGTGCGCTACGAGCTGACCGGCGCGCTGCCCGCGGGCGTCACCGCCAAGGACGTGATCCTGCACATCCTGGCCACCGACGCGCGCGACGAGGTGACCCTCGACCGGGTCATGGAGTTCGGCGGCCCGGGCCTGGCCACGCTCTCCATGGATGAGCGCGCCACGCTCTGCAACATGGCCACCGAGTGCACCGCCAAGAGCGGGCTGTGCGACGGCGACGACGCGCTGGTCGACTGGATCGTGGCCAACCGCGAGGGCGCGGACGCCGCGGCCCTGCGCGCCAAGCTGGTGACGCCTGACGCCGGCGCCGAGTACGCCGCGCCCGTGCGCAGCATCGACCTCGCGACCATGCGCCCGATGGTGGCGCACCCGGGCGACCCCGACCGCGGCATCCCCTCCGACCCCACCAACGGCGCCTTCGTCGACGAGCTGGGCCAGGTGCCCATCGACATCGCCTACGGCGGCTCCTGCACGGCGGGCAAGGTGGACGACTTCGCCATGTACGCCCAGGTCTGCGCCGAGGCCCTGGCGGCCGGGCGCACGGTGGCCGAGGGCGTGGCCTTCTACATCCAGTTCGGCAGCGCCGCCACCCAGCGTCACGCGGCCGAGCAGGGCTGGATCGACATCTTCGAGCGGGCTGGCGCGCGGCTCATCAACCCCGGCTGCGGCGCCTGCATCGGCTGCGGCCCGGGCGTCTCCGAGACGCCGGAGCAGGTGTCGGTGTCCGCCATCAACCGCAACTTCCAGGGCCGCAGCGGCCCCGGGCGTCTGTACCTGGCGTCGCCGCTGACCGTTGCGGCGTCGGCCTTCGCGGGCCGCATCGTGAGCTACGAAGCGGGGATGTTCGCGGGCAGCTCGCCCCGGAACATGGGCTGAAGAGAACGCGAGGCGCCGTTCCGCCTCAGGCGCCGTCGTCCACGGTCTCCACGAGGCCGGCCAGGCGCGTGCGCACGGTGTCGCGAATGTCCGCTGAGAGCTGTCGAAACAGCTCTGGATGGGGCACCGAGTTGCGCCAGACCAGGGCGTGGATGCGCTCTATTCGCTCACCGTGGATCTGCGTCACGTGCAGCACGTCGGGCTGGTGGATCTCCGACTCGACGTACAGCGCCGGCAGGAACGCGACGCCCATGCCCATGACGACCATGTGCCGCAGCGTGTCCAGGCTGGTGCCCTCGTAGTCGCGCAGCAGGCGGGCGCCGAGGCGATGGCAGAGCTGCTCGACCTGCCTGTGAAAGTGGTGGTGCTCCTGCAGCGTGAGCACGGGCTCGCCTGCCAGGTCCTCCGGGAGCACCCGCCGCTGGTGGGCCAGGCGGTGGTCGGCGCTCGTGACCAACAGCAGTGGCTCCCGGAACAGGGGCACCACGGAGAGCTGCCCAGTGGCCTCCAGCGGCGTGGGCGTGAGCGCCAGGTCGTGCGCGCCGGCGAGCAGGTCGTGCTCCAGGTCACGCGGAGCGTCCTCGCGGACGAACAGCTTGAGGCCGGCGTAACGGCGGTGCAGGTCGGGGAGGATGTGCGGCAGCAAGTACGGCCCCAGGGTCGGAGTGATGCCCAGGCGATAGGTGCCCGCCGGTCCCTCGGGGCTAGAGCTGGCGCGGTCGAGTAGCGCTCGATGTGCTTCAACCACCCGGCGCGCGTCCTGGATCAGGTCGCGGCCTTTGACGCTGACCAGCGTGCCCGCGGGGGAGCGCTCGAACAGCCTGACCTTGAGGCCCCGCTCCAGGGCCGCGATCTGGCTGGTGAGGGTGGGCTGGCTGATGCCCATGCGCAGGGCGGCCCGACGGAAGTGGCCCACCTCGGCCAGGGTAAGAAACGCCTCGAGTTGGCGAATCGTGACCTTCGAGGCGGTCATTGCTGTTCGATCACTAACATAGTGAAAGGCTATCAGATATTGCGAAGTGTGAATAGTTGCTCTATCACGGGCCTCCGCAGGCCTGGGGAGTGGTGGCGTGGCCAGCCGCCTGGCAAATCCTCCCCGCGCACCTGAACCCGACCGCCTCCCGACCCAGCCCCGACCTCGCTCACAAGCGCGCCATGCCCAAGCCCATCGCATCTATCCGCCACGACCTCCCCGCCAGCGTCGTGGTCTTCTTCGTGGCCCTGCCGCTCTGCCTCGGCATCGCTCTGGCGAGCGGCGCCCCGCTGCTGTCAGGGCTCATCGCCGGCGTGATCGGCGGCGTGGTCGTGGGCCTGGTGAGCGGCTCGCCGCTGGGTGTGTCCGGCCCCGCCGCCGGCCTGGCGGTGATCGTGCTGGGAGCCATCTCGACCCTGGGCTTCGAGGCCTTCCTGGTGTCGGTCGTGTTGGCGGGCCTGATGCAGGTCGGCCTCGGCATCGCTCGCGCCGGACCCATCGGGTACTTCTTCCCGTCCGCGGTCATCAAGGGGATGTTGGCGGGCATCGGCGTGATCATCGTGCTCAAGCAGATCCCTCACGCGCTGGGGTACGACAAGGACCCTGAGGGCGAGCTGGCCTTCGTCCAGCCAGACGGCGACACCACTCTGGGCGCGCTGACTCACATGCTGAGCGACGTGCAGCCCGGGGCGGTCGTGATCACCGTGGTCTCCCTGGCGATCCTGCTGCTGTGGGAACGTGTGCTGGCCAAGCGCGCCCGGGTCTTCAAGCTGCTGCCTGGCCCCCTGGTGGCGGTGCTGTTCGGCGTCGGCTTCGAGGTGATCACCTCGCGCGTGGCGCCGAGCCTGTCGCTTTCAGAGTCTCACCTGGTGAGCGTTCCCGTGGTGGCGTCGCTCTCGGAGTTCGGCGGTCTGCTGGTCTCGCCCGATTGGTCGCGCATCGGCGACAGCGCCGTGTGGATCACCGCCTTCACCATCGCCATCGTGGCCAGCCTGGAGACGCTGCTGTGCGTGGCGGCCACCGACAAGCTCGATGCCCAGCGGCGGGTCACGCCCACCAGCCGTGAACTGGTGGCGCAGGGCGCGGGCAACCTGCTCTCGGGGCTCGCCGGCGGCCTGCCCATCACCCAGGTCATCGTGCGCAGCTCGGCCAACATCCAGTCGGGCGGGCGCACCAAGCTCTCGGCCGTGCTGCACGGCCTGTGGTTGGCGCTGTTCGTGCTGGCCCTGCCGGGCTTCCTGAACCTGATCCCGCTGGCGGTGCTGGCTGCGATCCTGCTGGTGGTGGGCTGCAAGTTGGCCCGGCCCGCGTTGGTCCGGCAGATGTGGGCCCTGGGCCCCGGGCAGTTCCTGCCTTTCGTGGCCACCATCCTGGGCATCGTCTTCACAGACCTGCTCACAGGCATCGGCGTGGGGCTGGGCGTGGCCGTCCTCGTCATCTTGCGCCGCAACTACCAGAACGCGCACGTGCTGCACCTCGAGGAGTCGGACGAGCCCGGCCGCCGGCACCGCGTAGTCATGCGCCTGTCCGAGGAGGTGTCCTTTCTCAACAAGGGCGCTATCCGGCACACGCTGAATCAGGTCACGGACGGCTCGCGCGTGTCCATCGACATGAGCGCCTGCGTCGTGCGTGACCACGACGTGCTCGAGGTGATCGACGACTTCTGCGCGAGCGCGGAGGAACGCGACATCCTGGTGGCCGTGACGGACGTTCCCGATGACGCGATCCAGCGTCGGCGCACCAGCGGCAGCTCGACCTCTCCTTCGACGGCGCGCTCGCTCGCAGCTGCGATCCTGCCCACCTCCCCCGACAGCCCGAGGACTGTTGCATCATGACGACCCGGAACGCTCCGCAGAACGCCCCGACCCAGGATGCCGAGAGCCAGGCGGCCATGACTCCGGCCCAGGCACTGGAGCTGCTCCGCCAGGGCAACACCCGCTTCCTGACCGGCGACCGCGCCGTGCGCGACCTGCACCAGCAGGTGGTGGACACCGCGGAGGGGCAGTGGCCCTTCGCGATCGTGCTGAGCTGCATCGACTCGCGGGCGCCCGCCGAGCTGATCTTCGACCAGGGCCTGGGCGATCTGTTCAACGTGCGCCTGGCAGGCAACACGATCAGCGAGGGCGTGCTGGGCAGCATGGAGTTCGCCTGCGCGGTGGCCGGTGCCAAGCTCATCGTGGTCATGGGGCACAGCCGCTGCGGCGCGGTGAAGGGGGCCTGCGACGGGGCCGAGTTGGGGCACCTCACGGCCCTGCTGGAACGGCTCAAGCCGGCGCTGGCGGCTGTGACTGAACCCGCCGACCCGGCCGAGCGCACCAGCGCCAACGTGGACTTCGTGCAGGACGTGGCCGACGCCAACGTGGAGCTCACCTGCAAGAACATCCTGGAGCACAGCCAGGTCCTGGCCGGCGCCGTGGCGGCGGGGGAGGTGGGGCTGGTCGGCGCCATGTACGACGTGGCCGCCGGCGAGGTGCGCTTCGACGTCGCGGTCGGACTCGGCTGAGGTGCTGACCCTCGGGCGGGCCGGTTGCCGATGCCGCCCGGGCTGGTTTGGATGATGAACCGCCATGCTCCCCGCGCGAACCCCGGGCCGCTCAGCCTGGCGCCGACGCCGCGGAGCACGGTGGTCGCGCTGTTGGCGCTCACCGGTGTGAATCTGGGCTTGGCCTACGCGACCAGCGTGATGGCCGCGCGCGCCTTGGACATCCGCCACTTCGACGTCTACGCCGTGGCCTTGGCGGCGATGGCGTTGCTCTCGACCCTGGCGGAGCTGGGACTCGGCAAGTACGCCATGCGGGTCATCCCGGTGTTCGCGGTGCGGGGCGCTCATGGCCTGGCGCGGGGCTACGGCCGCTTTGGCGCCGGGACCGTCTTGGTCGCGGGCGTGGGCCTGGCGCTGCTCGTGGGCGCGCTGGAGCAGCTGCAGCCCGGCGAGGGCGTCTTCGGGCCCGTGGACGCGGCCCTGTGCTTTCTCCCGGTGATGGCGCTGGTCGGGTACGGCGCCGAACTCGCCCAGGCCTACGACGCCACGCTGCGCTCGGCGATCGTCACCCGCGTGGTGGTGCCGGCCGTGCCGCTCGCGGGGCTGTTGGCGTGGCAGGCGCGCGGTGTAGAGCTCACGCCTCTGGGCGCGGTGACATGGCACGGGGTAGGCTGGGTGGTGGGCCTGGGTTGCCTAGGGATCTTCATGCGCCAGGTGCCTCCGAGGGCGGTGCTCGCCGCGGCGCCCGAGGTGCGCTCTCGGGAGTGGATGCGCGACGCGCTCCCCTTCCTCGGGTTCGCCTTGCTCCTGGTGGCCATCACACGTTCGAGTGTGATCGTCATGGAGCTGGTCAGCGATCACGAACAGACGTCTGTCTTCGCCGCCGTGCTTGAGACCGGGTCGATCCTGGCGCTGGTCGCGAAGGGGACCGACAAGATGTACCTGCCGAGGCTCTCGCAGCTGCTCGCCCGCGGCGAAGGTGAGCAGTTGTTGCGCCTGCGACGTCGGCGCCTGGCGTGGGTCGTCCCCCTGTGTGTGGCACACATGGGGCTCATGCTGCTGCTCGGCCGGCCGCTGCTGCAGTTGTTCGGCGAGGGGTTCGAGCAGGGACAGGCGGCCCTCGCCGTGGTCTCGTCAGGGACCGCCGTCTGGACCGTGTTCTCGCTGAAGCCGAGCTACCTCAAGTACATCGGGCGCCAGGGCTTCGTGCTGAAAGGGGCGCTTGCCGCGGTGTTGGCGGGCATGGGGCTGACCGCCTGGTTGGGACCGCGGCTGGGTGCCCTGGGGGGCGCGATCGGTTTCTCCGTGCCGCTGACGTGCCTCTATCTGGTGTTCGCGTTGGTGGCCACCCGACACGCGCGACGGCTGTGCGATCAGGAGCGGGAGGCGGGCGCCCCGGGCTCTCCTGCGGCGCGCTGATCTCCACCCTGGTGCGGTTCGTGCACCAGGGGCGGCGGTGCGACGGTCCGTCAGCGGTTGGCGTCGGCCAACACATCTGCGGGGCGCTTTCCAGCTGTCAGGGCGTGACGCCCCTGATCGCATTCGAGAGGGCCACGCCGTGTATGGCCGCGCCGTCTTGGATCGCCATCTGCACCACCAGCTCCGCGCCGGCGGGCAGGCCCGCGGGCATGACGAAGGGAAGCGAGAGCGTTCCCGTCGGCGAGCTCGGCAGCAGGATCGGCTCGATCAACAGGGGCACCGGCTGCAGCGTGCCTCCCTTGAACGGCACCGGTGTCGTGGGGCCGAGCGCGAGGAACAGGCCCGTCAGCGCGCCAGGCGCCGCGTGAGCGAGCTCCACCGAATTGGCGCTGCCGTCGGACAGGTCGCCCGTGCCGATCAAGCGCGGGTCGCCGTCCACGCCCGCCAGCGCGGAGCCGATGTCGCTCCAGGCGCTGCCGTCGACCTCGATGGTCATGCTCTCGAAGATCAGGCCCATGGCGTCGAAGGGACCGTCGACCATGGTCCAGTTGAAGACCGTCAGGCCCGTGAAGCCGTAGCTCCCCAAGGCATCAAGGATGTCGAGCGAGGGCAGCGTGTCGCCGCCGTAGGTCACGTACCAGTTGTCGACAAACTGCCCGAAGCCGCCGGCCTGGTTGGTGGGGACTCCCAGCGGGAAGTCGGGCTGGGTCGTGACCATGAAGCCGTCCACCGCCGGGTCGTCGTTGCGCAGCGAGAACATCGGCGTCTCGCCGGCGGGGAACGGGCTCTGCAGCCCGATCACACCGGAGTCGAAGGCCATGCGGAAGCTCGCCGGGACGATGTGGTAGCCGCGGGTGGGGAAGCCCGGGCCGTTGGTGAAGGTGTCCGAGTCGAGCTTGAAGCGCATGGTCGCGGACTCGCCGTTGGCCACGCCGCCGAGGGTGCCGGAGCTGATGCCGTTGAACTCGACCTCACCGCGGATGGTCACCTGGAGCGTGATGCCGGCGTGGGAGGGAGCGGCGAAGAGGGAGGCGGCCAGCAGGGCCGCGCACGACAGGCGGAGGGCGCTCATGAACAGAAACCGAATCGGGAAGTGGGGACGGTGAGCCTTCCATTCTGGCCGCAGATCGCAGCGCGTGGGTGACAAACTGGAGAGCCCGGCTCCTGAGCCACGACGCGTGCCGCGATCCGACGCCCGCGCGCACGGCGAGCGCAGATCCTCGCGCCCGCGCCGCAGCTCTCAGTCGACGGTCAGTCCCAGCGTGGCCGCGTACACCCGCACGGCGTCCTGCCAGGCGTTGCCGTCGAACGGGTTGTCCAGCAGTGCCTCATGGGCGTAGGGCACGCCGCGCGCCGGCTCGCCCTGCGCCACTGCGAAGCAGTCCCAGGCCACGCGTCGCCGGGCCTGGCCCCAGTGGGGGTGCTGCTCGGGCAGGGCCAGGTACAGCGCGCGCGCCTGGTCCAGCCGGCCCTCGCGCCGGTGCCACTCCGCCAGGTCGAAGGGGTCGTCACCCGTGGGGGGCTGGCGCGCGCGCTCGAGCAGTTCCTGTACCTGCACCGCCGCCAGGGCGTCGAGCTCCTGCTCCGTGAGCCCGCCGCGCTCGTTCCTGTCGAGCGTGTCCAGCAGCCCCGCGTCGCCGTCGGCCCGGGGCGCGGGAGGCGGCTCGGGCAGGGTGTCGCCGTCCTGCCAGGGCGCGATCAGCTCCCCCAGGCTGCGCTCGCTGCCGTCAGGGAGCTGCACCAACATGGCCGGGTCGGGCGGCAGGAGCTCCTCAGCCGAGACCGCCAGCGCGTTCACGACCACGATCAGGACCAGCAGCGTGCCTCCCAGCAGGGCGGCGAGCAGCAGCAAGTTGCGCTTCATGACGGGACCTCGCGAGCGGGGCGCGGGCCCGCTCGGCCTTTCCAGCGGGCCGCGCCGCGCCGCGTCCTCCCGATCGTAGCTCCTGGCCTTGCGCCCCGGGTGTCCCGACCGGAGGATGGGGGGCTTGGGCAGCGGCCGTGGAGTCGCCGCCTCACACCCGAATCGCGACCCCACCAGCATGACGAACCCCCACAAGATCGCGGTCATCGGCGGCGACGGCATCGGCCCCGAAGTGATCGCCGAGGGCCTCAAGGTCCTGGCCGTCGTGGCCGAGCGCCACCGCATCGCCTACGAGACCGTCGAGTACCCCTTCGGCACCGACCACTGGCTCGCCACCGGCGGCGAGCAAGGCGGCGAGACCCTGCCCGACAGCGTCTTCAAACAGATCCACGACGACTGCGACGCCGTGCTGCTGGGAGCCATCGGCGACCCGCGCGCGCCCGTGGGCCTGGTGGAGCACGGCGTCATCATGACCCTGCGCGTGGGCCTCGACCTGTTCGTGAACCTGCGCCCGGTCAAGCTCTACGACGAGCGCCTGTGTCCGCTCAAGGACAAGACCTGCGCCGACGTCGACATGGTCTTCGTGCGCGAGAACACCGAGGACGCCTACACGGCCAAGCCCACCTTCGAGGACAAGGGCACGCCGGACGAGGTGGCCAGCCAGCCCATGCGCTACACGCGCCAGGGCACCGAGCGCGTGATCCGCTACGCCTTCGAGCTGGCGGTCAAGCGCAACCGCAGCAACAAGCTGCTCATGATCGACAAGGCCAACGCCGTCCGCGCCCAGGACCTCTGGACGCGCACCTTCGCCGAGGTGGGTGAGGAGTTCCCCGGCATCGAGCGCGACCACGCCTACATCGACGCGGCCTGCATGTGGATGCTCAAGAACCCCGAGTGGTTCGACGTGTCGGTCACCACCAACCTGTTCGGCGACATCATCACGGACGTGGGCGCCATGCTGCAGGGCGGGCTGGGCATCGCCGCCAGCGGCAACATCCACCCCGGCCGCGTGTCGCTGTTCGAGCCCATCCACGGCAGCGCGCCCAAGTACAAGAATCAGGGCAAGGCCAACCCGGTGGCGTCCATCATGGCGGTGTCGATGATGCTCGATCACCTGGGGCACCGTGACGTCGCCGTGGAGATCGAGGACACCATCTCGCGGCTCCTGATCAGCAACGCCATCAAGTCCCTCTCGGCGGGCGTGCAGTCCACCTCCGAGATCGGCGACCTGGTGGCGGAGGCGCTGGCGGGCTGACGGACATGACCGCCCCCAAGAGCTCTCGTGTGGCGCGCGTGCTGGCGGCCCGGTCAGGCAAGCCGAGCGCCGCGCCAGGCGACGCCCTGGACGTGATCCCCGACCGCCTGCTGATGGACGGCGAGGGCGGCCTGGCCCTGGCCGACGCCTTCCACCGCACTACCAAGCGCGTGCGCGAGGGTCTGGGCGCGCGCGTGATCATGCTCGACAGCAGCCGCCTGGGCCGCCGCGAGCGCCCGGGTCTGTTGGAGTTCGCCAGCGGCATGGGCGCCACCATCGCCCTGGACCCGGTGCTCTCCGGCTGGCCCTCCCAGGTCGCCGTGGAGGAGGGCCTCGTGAGCGCCGACGACGTGGTCTGCGCGCTCGACCCCGAGGCCGGCGCGTTGGGTGGACTGGGCACGGTGGTGCTGGCCACCGCGCCCGACGTCGCGGCCTCGCTGCTGCGCCGACGCAGCATGCCGGTGACCGTGCCGAACACCGCGCGCGTCGCCATCAACGGTCGGCTGCCGCGCTGGCTGGGGCCCTTCGAGCTGGCCCTGTCCGTGATCGACGCCCTGGGCGGACGGGAGAGCGCCCGCGGCCGCGTGATCGAGCTCTCCGGCGAGGCCATCAGCGCTCTGCCCGTGGACGACCGCATGACCCTGTGCGGCGTGCTGGCGCGAGCCGGCATCTCGGCGCTGGTACCGCCCGACGTCGCCACCCGCACCTGGCTGGCCGCGCGTCACCCGGGCGGCACCGGGGACGACGTCGTGTCTCATCTGACCGACAGCGCGGAGGCCGACGCCGAGAGTGGCGACGTCGATCAAGACGCCCGCCTCGATGCCGAGGTGGACGCGAGCAAGCTCACGCCCGCCGCGCTGTACGCCCCCTGGCCCGGCGATCCCATCGACCCGACCGGCGAGGAGACCTCGTCCATTCAGCAGGTCATCCTGGGTGGGCGCCTGTCGGAGCTGCGGCTAGCCGCCCACGCCCTGGCCGAGCGGCCGCTGCACCCCGGGCTGCACCTGGTGGTGATCCCCGCCAGCCGCCGCGTGCTGGTGCAGGCCATGGAGGAGGGGCTGATCACGGCCTTCGTGCGCTCGGGCGCGGCCATCATGCCCCCCGGCTTCGCGCCGCCCAACGCGCCCAAGCGGGAGCGGCGCGTGACCAACGTACCCACCGGCGCCAATGATCTGCTGGCGGGAGCGGCGGTGGTGGGGGCCTCGGCCCTGGCCGGCCGGCTGGTGGACCCCGAGACCGTCCGCCGCGAGCAGCGCCGCGCCGCGTCCATCCGCTGAACGCAGGAGCCCGCTGAACGCAGCTGCTGGCTGAACGCAGGTGCTGGCGGGAGACCGCGCCTCGCCGAATGCGGTCTCTGCAACGCCAGCGCGCCCCGGGCCGCCGCCGCCAGACGGGGGCATCCTAGGCCCGCCCGGGCCGGACGCTTGACCGCGCCGCGCCGGGCACGGACACTCCCAGCACCACGTACGGACTCGCCCGTCAGGGTTCACCCGTGCGTTGGGCGGATAGCTCAGTTGGTAGAGCACTGCACTGAAAATGCAGGTGTCCCCGGTTCGAATCCGGGTCTGCCCACCACCACACATGCGAGAGCCGGTCGACGCCACGCGCGCGGCCGGCTCTCTTTGGTTTGTGGCGCCGCGCTATGCCTGAGCGCCGGGCGCCAGCAGCTCCCGCGCGCGTTGCGCGTCCTGGCGGATCTGCGCCACCAGCTGGTCGGGTCCGTCGAAGCGCTGCTCGCGCCGCAGGAAGCTGTGCAGCGCCACCACCATGGGCTGACCGTTGAGCTGCAGGTCGTCGCGGTCGAGCACATGCACCTCGAACACGGCGTGGTCGGCGGCCTGATGAAAGGTGGGTCGCAGGCCGTAGTTCATCACCGCGGGCGCGCCGTGCAGGCCCGGGCCGTCGACGGTCACGGCGTACACGCCCAGGGGCGGGAAGGCCTCGCCCTCCACGGCCAGGTTGGCGGTGGGCACGCCGATGCTGGCGCCGCGCCCGTCCCCGTTGACGACGATGCCCGCCAGGGACACCGGTCGGCCCAGCATGCGCCGCGCCGAGACCAGGTCGCCGGTGGCGATGGCCCGGCGCACGGCGGTGGACGAGGTGGGCAGGCCGTCCACGGTGACCTCGCCCACGGCCACGGTGGTGAAGCCGAAGCGCTGGCCCGCGTCCGCCAGGAACTGTGCGTCGCCGCGGCGGTGGCGCCCGATGGCCGTGTCATGTCCGATGACCAGCTCGCGCACGCCCAGCTGGCGCACCAGCAGGCGCTCCACGAAGGCCTCGGGTTCCAAGCGTGCGAAGTCCTTGGAGAAGTCGACCACGATGGCGTGGTCCAGGCCGGCCTGCTCCAGCAACTCCAGGCGGTGCTCCAGCGAGTGGATCTGCCCCGGCGCCTCGCCCAGCAGCACGGCCTTGGGGTGCACGCCGAAGGTGATGCAGACGGACGGCAGCCCACGCCGGCGTGCCGCGGCCAGCACGCGGTCGAGGATGGTCTGGTGCCCCAGGTGCAGGCCGTCAAACACGCCCAGGGTGGCCACGCATCCGGGCAGGGTCAGGTCCAGCTCGTCGATGCTGGCGATGGGGTGGCGGTGCACGGGCGCCTCTCAGCTGGCCGCGGCGCTCTCGGCCAGCTCCTCGAGCTCCCGGCGCCACTGGATCTTGTCGACGGGGCTCATGCGATGCACCAGCAGCACCCCTTCGAGGTGGTCGTTCTCATGCTGCAGGATGCGCGCCACGAACTCGTCGAAGTCCTGCTCGTGCTCGGCGCCGCTGGCGTCCTGCCAGCCCAGCCGGATGCCCGCCGGCCGGTTCACGTCCACAAAGATGTCGGGGAACGACAGGCAGCCCTCCTGGGCCGTGTCCTTGCCCCACTTCTTGACCACACGCGGGTTGATGATCACCAGCTCGCCGCTGGTGTCGTCCCGGTTGCCTTCGGGGTTGAGGATCAGCAAGCGCGCCGACCAGCCCACTTGCGGCGCCGCCAGGCCCACGCCACCGGCCTCGTACATGACCTCCCACATGCGGGCGATGCGGTCGGCCAGCTCCTGATCGAAGCTCTCGACGGCGGCGGCGCGGCGGGTCAGGGCGGGGTCGGGCCAGATGCGGAGTTCAAGTTGCATGGGGAGATCATCGCATGGCCTGTGGGGGGCCGCACGGGGCGTCATGGTGGGCGCGCGGTCCGGGCGGCCCCGGCCCGTCCCGCTGCGTCGATGCGGGGCCAACCGGCGTGGCTCGCCGCTTCGCGGGAGCGGCGCTTGAGGCCGTGTTGGGCCGCGTCGCCGGGTCGCGGGGCCTGTGCTAACGTTGCCGCCATGGACGTCGACAAGTTCCTTGTGAAGGCCGAGCAGGCCCTGCGCAAGCGCGCGGTGCCCCAGGCGGTGGCGCTCTACAAGCAGGTCCTGGTGGCCTCTCCCGACCACGGCGGCGCGCGGGCCGGGCTGCTGGCGGCGTGCAAGCGCCGGGCCGAGCTCAAGGGCGGCCCCAACCTGCTGGACCGGGCCGCGGCCAAGACCCTGCGCGCCGCGGCGGCGGGCTCCCAGAAGGCCGGCCAGCACAGCCTGGTGGTCAAGTCCTGCGAGGCCGCGCTGGAGAAGGACCCCAACGAGGGGGCCGTGCTGGGCATGCTGGGCGACGCCCTCTCGGCCCTGGGGCGCCCCCACGAGGCCCTGGCCTGTTGGACCGAGCGCCTGCAGCGCGACGAGCGCGACGTCGAGGCGCTCAAGGCCGCCGGGAGCCTGCACTACGAGCTGATGGAGATCCGCGAGGCCATCGAACTGCTGGACCGGGCCCACGCCATCGACCCCCATGACCCCGCGGTGGAGAAGCTGCGCAAGCACCTGGTGGCCGAGGGCACCCTGGCCAGCACCAAGTTCGAGACCGCCAAGAGCTCACGCGAGCTGATCCGCGACCAGGACGCCCTGCGCCAGGCGGAGAGCAGCTCGCGCCTGCACCGCACCGACGAGGAGCTGAGCGCCGACATCGAGCAGCTGGCCCAGCGCGTGGCCGCCGCGCCGGATGACGTGGACGCCTGCCGCAAGCTGCTCAAGGCCCGCATGCGCGCCGGCGACCTGGAGCGCGCCGCGGCCGACGCCCAGGCCGGTCTGGTGCATCACCCCGAGGACGACGGCCTGCTGGATCTGGCCGGCGAGATCGGCCTGGCCGCCAACAAGGCCGGGCTCGAGGCGGCCCGGGTCGCCGGCGACTCTGCGGCCGAGCAGGCCCTGAAGGCCGCGCGGCTCGAGCTGGAGATCGCCGAGTTCAGCCGCCGCATCCAGCGCCACCCCGGGGACGGCGCCACGCGCCTCAAGCTGGGGCAGGCCTGCTACCGGGCCAAGCGCACCGATGAGGCCATCGACGCCTTTCAGGCCCTGGTCTCGGACCCGCGCAGCGAGCTGGCGGCCCGGCAGGGGCTGGGGGCCTGCTTCTTCCGCAAGGGCATGTATCCCCTGGCTCGCAAGCAGTTCGAGCAGGCCCTGGCCAAGGCCGGCGGCGTGGGTAGCGACCGCGGAAAAGAGATCTGCTACCATCTGGGGCTCGCCTGCGAGCGCCAGGAGCAGACCCAGGAAGCCCTGGAGAAGTACCTGGAGATCTACGAGGTCGACATCCACTTCAAGGATGTGGCCGCCAAGATCGAGGCTCTGCAGGACTGAGACCCCCACCCGCCGGTGGCCGTCGAGGCCACCGCACACCACGCACCAGACGAGCAGGAAACGCCCCATGCCCAACAGTCGCCAGGCCTCCAAGCGCATGCGTCAGGACGACAAGCGCCGGAGCACCAACCGCTCCAAGGCGTCGGCCATGAAGACGGCCATCCGTCGTGTGGACGAGGCCGTCGCCAACGGGGCCGATGCCCCGGCCCTGGCCGCGGTCGTCAGCCAGGCCTACAAGCGCATCGACAAGGCCGCGCAGACCAACGTGATCCACGCCAACACGGCCGCGCGCCGCAAGGCTCTGGTCACGCGCAAGGTCGCCGCCGGCAACGGCTGAGCGCGCCGGGCCTCAGGGCCCCGTGTCCGCGCTTCGTCCGCGAGCCGCGCGCGCTGCCGCCGCCGTGGCGCTCCCGCCCGCGCGGGTCAGCGTGCTCGTCTGCGGCCGCGTTGCGTCTGCAGGCTGACGTCGTAGCGTGAGTAGACCTCCAGCAGCAGCGTGAGCATGGCGGTGGAGTAGATCCGGCCGCCCTCTGCGCCCCACACGTCCGGGGCCGGATCCCAGCTGCCGCGCCGTGCGCCCAGGGTCTCCTGGTGCGCGGCCACCACGTCCAGGCCCGGCTGCCAGCGGCGCCAGGCCTCGCCGCCGTACTGGAACAAGGCGTAGGTCGCGCTGTACCAGTAGTAGAAGTCGATGCGCCCGGGGGAGCGGCGCTGGTCCCACACGATGGGCAACTCGAGCAGCAGCTCCACGGCGCGCTCGGCGTCGCCGGCGCTGTCCAGGTCGTCGCGCTGCAGGCCGGGGTCGATGAACAGCCGGCACAGCAGGCCCACGGCGGTCATGGCCTCGGTCTGGTGGGCCGGGAAGGTCTCGCCACGCCCCAGGGGCCGGCTGCTGCCGCCGCCGCGCTGCACGTAGCCCGTGCGTCCGCGCTCGTCGGTGAGCTCGTCCACCAGCAGCAGCGCGTCCAGCAGGGCGTCCTGCGACACGGGCAGGCCCTGGTCCGCTGCCAGGCTGAGGGCCATCACGGCCCAGCCGGTGACGGACACGTCGTCGGGGGCCTCCAGCATCTCGGGGTCTGACGGGCGCAGATAGCGCCAAGCCCCGCCGGGGTTGCGTTGCCGTTCGGCCCAGCCCAGGGCCGCCAAGGCGCTGCGACGGGTCTGGCTGCGCTGGCCCAGGGCGCTGGCTTCGATCATGGCCAGGGTTGCCAGGAAGTGGTCATAGGTGGCCGTCGAGACCTCGTTGGCCGCGTAGCGTCCCTCCTGATCCTGCACCTCGGTGAGCCAGCGGATGCCGCGCCGCACGGTGTCGGCGTGGGGGCCCCGGCGGTCGCTGTGCCCCGCTCCCAGGAAGGCCAGCAGGGACAGGCCGGTCAGGCCCACGTCGTGGTGCACGCTGCCGCGCCCCGAGCACAGCTCGTCATCCGGGGAGCACTCGTCCTGGAAGCCCTCGCCTGACCAGTGGCCGTCGGGGTGCTGGTGCCGGGCCAGCCAGTCCAGGGCGGCGTCGATCTGCCGGGCGTGAGGCATGCCACCGGCGCCGCGCCGAGACAGCTTGCTGCTGCCCGGCGGGCGCCCCACGCTGCCGCCGCCCAGGCCGATCAGGTTGAGGGCCGTGGTGTCGTCGAAGGGCGCGTCCGACGGACGGTCCGAAGGCAGGTCACTGGGGATGTCGCTGGGCAGCGCGTCCAGATCGTCGAGCGCGGCCAGCACATCCGTGACCTCGGGCACGCTCTCCGGCGGCACGAGCGGGGGCGGAGGCGGGGGCGGCTCGGGCGGCACCAGCTCCGCGGTGTCGGGCAGCGTGGCGCGGATCGACGCCTGCTCGGGGTCGGGCTGGGGCAGCGGGACCTCTTGGATCACGAGCAGCAGCAGCACCAGCGCGTGCAGAGCCAGGGAGGCGCCCACGTAGGGCGAGCTGCGCACCAGCTCGCGCAGGGACTGCTCGAAGCTGGGCGCGGGCTCGCGCGGCGCGCTGATGAGCTGCGCGTCGGGGCGCGCTGTGGGCGGACTCGGACGGGTGGACACCACGGCGCTGCCCTCCATGGGGTGCCTGCTTGGACCGTCCGCAAGCGGTGGGACGGGCACGGCCGGGGTGTGCAGCTCAGTTAGCGCCGCCACAGGCCGGTGTCACGCGACGGCACGCCCGCGCGCTTTGGCGGGCATCGCTCTCCCGTGGCTGAATCGAGCTGGTCCTGAACGCGACCGGGGGCGAGCGCTCGCGGCGCTCGCCCCCGGTCGAGGCGCTTCGATCTGTGCGTCACCAGGCCCGCGAGGGCCCGGCGCGCTGTCCCAGGCTCGGCCCCAGGCTCGGCCCCAGGCTCGGACTCAGTGGCTGCCGAGCACCGAGTCGTAGCGGTAGTACACCTCCATCATCAGGGCCAGGATGGCGGTGGAGTACACGCGGCCGCCCTCGCCGCCCCAGACGTCGACCTGTGGGTCCCAGGAGCCCTTGGGCTCGCCCTCGCCGATCTGCATCTTGGCCACCATCGGGATGCCCGACTCCCAGGCGCGCCAGTCCTTGCCACCCCACTGATAGAGCGCGTAGGTGGCGTAGTACCAGTAGTAGAAGTCGATCTTGCCGGGCGCCACGTCCTCGTCCCAGACGATGGGCAGGTCGAGGAGCAGCTTCACGCCCTTCTCGATGTCCTGCTCGTTCTGGATGTCGGTGCGCTCCATGTTCGGGTCGGCGAAGATGCGACACAGCACGCCCACCGCGGTCATGGCCTCGGTCTCTTCGTACGGGAAATCATCCTCGCGGCCCAGCGGGCGGGAGGAGCCACCCCCCGGCTCGTAGTAGCCGGTGCGACCGTCGGCGCCCGTCATCTCGTCGATGAACAGCAGCGAGTCCTCGAGCGCGACGTCGTCGATCTCCAGGTCGTAGTCCTTGCCCATGGTCATGGCCATGACGGCCCAGCCCGTGACGGAGACGTCGTCCGGGTGCGTGATCATGTCGGGGTCGGAGGGGTTGCTGTAACGCCACGCGCCCGCCGGATTGCGCATGGCGTAGGCGAAGTCCATGGCGTCCTGCGCGGCCTTCTTGTAGCGGTGTTGCCCCGTCAGCGCGTAGGCCTCCACCACGGCCAGGGTGGCCAGGAAGTGGTCGTACGTGTTGGTGGAGATGTCGTTCGTGGCGAAGCTGCCGCTGCGGTCCTGCACTTCGAGCAGGTAGCGCAGGCCGGCCTTGACGGTCGTCTTGTACTTGCCGCGCTTGTCGGTGTTGTCGGCGCCCAGGAAGGCCAGCAGCGCCAGGCCGGTGACGCCGATGTCGTGGTGCACGCTGCCGCGCCCGCTGCAGATGCCGTCACCCTGCTTGCCGCACTCCTCCTCGAAGCCCTCGGCCGACCAGTAGCCGTCGGGGTTCTGGTGGTTCTTGAGCCACATGAGCGCGTCGTCGACGGTCTTCTGGTGCGGCGCGCCGGCCGCCTTGCCGCGCGAGCGCCCCTTGCCGCGGCCGCCGAAGCTGCCGCCGCCACCGCCCACGCCGATGACGTCGTTGGCACCGGTGGACTCGAAGGCCGCGTCCACATTGTTGGGATCGATGATCTCGCTGACCTCGGTCACCACGTCCTCGGAGATGACGGGCTCCTCGATGATCTCGTCGATCTCGTCGATCTCGGGCTCCTCCTCCGGCTCCGGCGGGATCGGCTCCTCGATCACCTCCTGGGTCGCGACGATCTTGTTCTTCTCGTCCTCGACCGGGATCGGGTTCTTCATGCTCATGAAGATGGCCAGCACCACCAGGTGCATCAGCAGCGAGATGCCCAGGTACGGCGAGTTGCGCACCAGATCCCGCAGGGTGTCCTCGAAGCTGTGCTCCTCGTGGATGCCGGGGCCGTGCTGCTTCTGGCTGACGAGCTCTGGAAACGGGTCGTGTGGGGCCACGGGCGCACTCCTGCGGGGCCGCTCCAGGGTCGATGTGTCCGACCGAAGGGCGGACGGGGAGCGGGGTGCTCGATTCTAGCGGCCGGTGAGGTGCTGGCAACAGGCTCCCCCGCTCCCGGGCGGTGGCTTCCCCCTGGGGGGCGGGTCGGCGCGCGGGGCGGTCAGCCTCCGGCCAGGGCGGGGCTCAGGGCGGCCGCCGGGGGGGGCTGGGCTGATCGGAAGCCCCAGGGCGGATCCTCGTGCCCGCGCGGCGGCTTAGTTGTCCTGCTTGAGCGTGGAGGCCGCGCCTCGGCCGCTGACCTTGGGCGGCGGCAGGGGGTCGTCGTCAAACAGGTCCTTGGGCCAGAAGACGGCCTGGCGCGTGAGCTGCCGCAGCAGCTGGGTGCGGGCCACATCCAGCCGCGACATGCGCATGCGGCGGCGCAGCTCCTCCTGGACCTCGGAGAACTCGGCCGGGCGACCCTCTGTCCGCTCCATCAGCTCGAACACCACCCAGCCGGCCTCGGCCTCGTAGGCCGGGCTGATGGCGCCCACCTCGGCCTCTTGCAGGAAGGTCACCAGCTCGGCCGAGAATGCGAAGACCTCGGGCACCATGTCCATCGGTGCGGTCTCGTGGCCGGGCTGCACTGCGCCCGGGGTGAGCCCCACGCTCAGGGCCTCGATCACACCCCGGGCCGTCGGCTCGTCCGGGCAGGGGTAGAACTCGTAGGTGACCGTGTCGGGCAGGTCGAACACCTCGCGCTCGTTCTTGAACAGGTCGCGCAGCTCCTTGGGCGTGACCTCCACCAGGTGCGAGAACATCGGCTCCGGCTTGATCAAGTGCCCGAACTCCGACCAGATGCCCACCCGGTGATAGAGGTAGAGGTCCGCCATGACCGAGCGCTTCACCAGCGCGCGGGCGCGGGCGTCGGTCACGCCGGCCTGGGCGGCGAGCTGCTCGTAGTCCGGTGGGCCGCCCTGGTAGTTGCCCCAGAAGTTGGCGATGTAGCTCTCGGTGATGGTGACGCCGAGCAGGTCCGCCTCGGTGGCCATGAGCACCTGCTCGGCCAGCTGGCGACGCAGGATGTCGAGCGAGGCGTCGTCGAGCCGGTAGGACGGCACGCCCGCCCGCAGCCAGGACTGGAACGAGATGTCGGCGCCGGTGATGGGCTCGCCGTTGACGGAGGCCACCACGCGCTGGCCGGTGTCGATGGGGGTGTCGTGGCGGCTCGTCGGCGGAGCGGCCGGCATGGGCGACGGGTTGGGGACCGTGGCTGGGCCGGTGGCCGGGCCCGTGGCCGGAGCGGACGGCATGGGCGTGGGCATGGGCGTGGGAACCGGCGCGGGGTCCGGTTCCGGCGTCGGCTCGGGCGCATCCTGAGCTGCGACGTTCAGCGCCAGCAGCGCCGAGAGCGACAGGGCCAGGGCGAGCAGGCGCATGACGGGTTCCTGTGGTGGGGCGGGCGGGGGCCGGTACGACCGCCGAGCTCCCGTCAGCCTAACAGCCACCGACCGCTGGCCGCTCGCGGCCGTCGCTCAAGCCCTGGGGGCCGTGCCCAGGACGTCGCCCAGGATCTGCGCCAGCTGCCCGCTGTCGCGCAGGCTGCGTACCAGCGCGTGGCCGCCGGTGGCGTGGCCGTGCACCGCCACGCGCGGCAGGCGCGCCAGGCGCTCGGCGTGCAGGGCGTCCAGCTGCTCGTCGCGTCCGTAGTGGATCTGGATCCGGCAACGCCGCGGGCCGGCGCGGGGGATGGCCCGCCGCAGGTCCAGGTTGCCGCGCTGCAGGCTGGGCGAGCTCCAGGCGCCGCGCAGCTGCCGGGTCCAGCGCCCGTCTCGATGCAGCCAGCGCCGGACCCGTCCGAGGAAGGTCTGGGGCGCGAAGGCCAGCACCGCGTGGACGTCGAGGCGCGCGCCGAACAGCAGCGCCGCGTAGCCGCCCATGGAGTTGCCCACCATGACCACGCGCTCGGCGCCCGAGGCGGCGATGCGCCGGGTCAGGTGCTGCGCCACGCCGTCCACGTCGGCGGCCACGCCGGGCAGCCCGCGCTGATACCAGGCCTGGGCGGGGTCGCGCACGAACAGCCGCTTGACCTCCAGCCCCGCCGAGAGGCCCTTGAACTCGAAGGGGGGCAGGCCCATGGGTGCGCCCTTGAGGCCGCCGAAGGTCACCAGCAGCACGGGCGAGTCAGGCGCGAAGTCCTCGGCCAGCGCGGCGTCGGACGCCACCTGCTCGTCGAACGCGTGCGGAGCCTGCCGCGGGACGTCGGCGTCGGCGCTCAGCGGGGGGCCTCCCCGGTCGCGAGGGCGGGCATGCGCGCCGGCGTGGGGGCGACGAGCGGCGGCGGTGGGGCGATCAGGCGCATGTCCGTCGCATGGTAGCGGGCGTGCGGATCAGCTCGACACCTCGTCCTCGGCAAAGCGTCGCAGCACCGGCCGGCTGCGCCACCAGAGCCAGGCGGTCTGGCACACGCCGGCGATCACGAAGGAGGACAGGGCCCAGTGGATGCCGGACAGGGCCACACCGCCGATCACGAAGCGTCCGCCGTCCGCCGGCGCCCGGGCAACACCCACCTGGAGCAGCACGGCGCTCAGGGCAAAGTAGAGCAGCACCGCCTCGGTCACCGGGCGCGTGCTGCGCGCCTTGACCAGGCTGCCCTGGAACCAGCTCTGCAGCGCCGCGTAGCCGGGCATGAGCACGGCCAGGCCGATGGCCAGCCGACAGGCCGCCACCAGCTCGTCGTCCAGATCGGAGATCCGTCCGAACCACAGCTCCGACAGGGGCGTGGCCGCCAGCAGCGCCAGCGCCAGCACGGTGGCCGCCCCCAGCAGGCGCCCGAAGCGGCGCAGGGCGGCGACGGCCCCCGGCTGCCCCAGCAGCGTCACCACCACCTCGTTGTAGGCCATGCCCAGGCTGCGCGTGATGAACACCAGCCCGTGCACCGCGGGCCAGGCGGCCAGCGAGGTGAGGCTGGCCGGCATGCGCGCCATGGACGCCGCGCCGATGGGCTGGATCAGCAGCGTGATCAGCGGCGTCAGCGCCAGCGGCAGGTAGAACGCCAGGAACGAGCGCAGGTGGAGGGGTTCGCCGCTGGCGGGCGCCGGGCGTACGCGCTGCTCGATCACGGGCCGCACGCGCCAGCCGATATAGAGCGCCTCCGTGCAGACGCCCACCGCGATGGCGCTCGAGCCCACCACGATGCCCGGCGCGTCGGTGAAGCCGGCCAGCAGCAGCAGCGTGGTGCTGTTGGCGGCCAGGCGCGTCAGCGTGCCCATGGTCACCGCGCGGCCCTGCTCGTTGCGGATCAGGATGCCCTGCTGAAAGCGCCGGTAGCCGATGGCCCAGGTCCAGGGCGTCATGATGGCGAGGCCCAGGCGCGCCGGCTCCAGCACCTCCTCCGGGGCGCCCATGATGTCGCGCGCCACCCAGTCGAACAGCGGCGTGAAGGCCACCGCCGCGTGCACCAGCGTGAGCCCGCCGCAGAGGGCCATCATGAAGCGGAACACCTTGCGATAGGCGTCCCAGTGCGAGCACAGGGCGGTGCTCGCGGCCAGCAGCATGATCACCGGCCCCTCGATCACCAGCGAGACCGGGAACACGATCGAGCCGTAGGCCGCCAGGTGGATGCGCTCGTCGGGCAGGCGACCCACGACGGCGGCCAGCAGCGGCAGCTCCACCGCCATCAGCAACCAGCTCGTGGCGAGCGGCCACCACAGGCGCAGCACGCGCGACATGTTCACGTGGCCGGCGGGCGCAGGCGCAGACTCGAGCGACGGCTCCGTGGCGGGCCCGGGCGTGGGCGTGGGCGTGGGCGCTGGGCCGCCGGATGTGCGAGCGGGCGTCACCTCGCGCTCAGCTGGGCGCGGCGGCGCGGGCGGCGCCGAAGCGCTCGACCAGCCAATCCAAGCGCTGCGAGGGCGAGCTGATCGAGCGGGGCCACGGCACGCGGATGCGATCGGGCGAGAGCAGGAAGAACTCGTCGGGCCGGAAGGGGTGGCGCTGCGTGAAGGCCTGCTCGTCGGAGATGTTGATCAGCGCGGCGCCCATGCCGTCGGCCAGCAGCGAGCTCACGCCCGCCAGGCGCAGCAGGCGCCGCAGCTCGAACAGCTGCAGCAGCTCGGCGGCGGGGACGGGCAGCTCGCCGAAGCGGTCCACCAGCTCGAGCCGCAGGGCCTGCAGCTTGCGCTTGCCGGCTCCCGCCAGCCGGCGCAGCAGGGCCATGCGCTGGCTCTCGTCGGGCACGTACTCCGCGGGCAGGAAGGCCGTCAGCGCCAGCTCGACCTCGATCTCGCCGGGCTCGTCCTCCACCGTGCGGCCGCGGGCCGCGGACACGGCGGCGCGCAGCAGGCGGCAGTAGGTGTCGTAACCCACGGCCAGGATGTGCCCCGACTGCTCGGCGCCCAGCAGGTTGCCCGCGCCGCGCAGCTCCAGGTCGCGCAGGGCGATGGGCAGGCCGGAGTCGAGCGAGCTGAACTCCTCGATGGCCTTGAGCCGCCGGTTGGCCCCCTCGGGCAGCTTCTCCTTGGGCACCAGGAAGAAGGCGTAGGCCTGGCGGTTCTCGCGGCCCACGCGCCCGCGCAGCTGGTGCATGTCGGCCAGGCCGAAGCGCTGGGCGTCGGTGACCACGATGGTGTTGGCGCGTGGGATGTCGATGCCCGACTCGATGATGGTGGTGCAGACCAGCACGTCGATCTCGCCCGACGCGAACTCGTCCACCACGCGCTGCAGCTCGCGCGCGGACATCTGTCCGTGGGCGATGGCCGCGCGCGCGTGGGGCACCAGCGCGTTGACGCGCGTCAGCATGGTGTCGATGGACTGCACGCGGTTGTGCAGCACGAACACCTGGCCGCCGCGGTTGAGCTCGTGCTTGAGCGCCTTGCCCAGCATGTCATCGCTGTCGTAGGTGACCTTGGTGAGCACCGGCAGGCGCCCCGGCGGCGGCGTGTGGATGGTCGAGATCTGGCGCAGGCCGCTCATGGCCATGTGCAGCGTGCGCGGGATGGGCGTGGCCGAGAGCGTGACCACGTCGACCTCGGCGCGCAGCTGCTTGAGGCGCTCCTTGTGCACCACGCCGAAGCGCTGCTCCTCGTCCACGATCACCAGGCCCAGGTTGGCGAAGCGCACCTTCTTGGAGAGCAGCTTGTGCGTGCCGATCACGATGTCGACCGCGCCGCTGGTGATGCCCGCCAGCACGGACTTGACGTCGGCCGCGCTGCTCAGGCGCGAGAGCGCCTCCACGCGCACGGGCTCCTCGGCCATGCGGTGCCGGAAGGTCTCGTGGTGCTGCTCGGCCAGGATGGTGGTGGGCACCAGCACGGCGCACTGGCGCCCGGCCAGCACCGTCTTGTAGGCGGCGCGCACGGCCACCTCGGTCTTGCCGAAGCCCACGTCGCCCACCACCAGGCGGTCGGTGACGCGCGGCGACTCCATGTCGTGGCGCACGTCGTCCCAGGCCTTGCGCTGGTCGGGCGTGTCCTCGTACGCAAAGGTGGCCTCGAAGTCGGCCTCGGCGGTGTCGCCCGGCGGGTGGCTGAAGCCCTTGTTGCTGGCGCGCTGGGCCTGTAGCTCCAGCAGCTCGCTGGCCAGGTCGCGGCAGGCCTGGGCCACCTTCTCCTTCTTGCGGCGCCAGGTGCGGCCGCCCAGGCGATCCAGCTTGGGCGACACGGCGTCGCCGCCGATGAAGCGCTCCACCAGGTCGATGCGGCTGGCGGGCACGTACATGGTGGTGCCCTCAGCGAACTCCAGCACCAGGAAGTCTTCTTCGCCCTGCTCGCGCTGCAGGCGCTGCATGCCCTGGTAGCGGCCCACGCCGTGCAGCAGGTGCACCACGTAGTCGCCCGCGGCCAGCTCGGCCACGGAGTCGAGGGCGCGGCTGGCCACCACCCGCGTGGGGCGGCTGCGGCGCACGGCGCGGCGGCCGATGAGCTCGTGATGGTGCACCAGCAGCGGGCCTGTCGCGGGCAGGCTGAAGCCGGCGGTGACGCGGCCCACGGCCAGCTTCAGGGCGGGGTGCTCGGGCAGGCCGTCTGCGCTCAGCGCGTGGGCCAGGCGGTCGCGCTCGCCGACGCCGTCGCACAGCAGCGTGACCTCGCGGCCGGCGTCGAGCCAGGCGCGCAGAACCTCCGCCAGCGGGCGCGCGTCGCGGCTGACGGCGTGCAGCGAGAGGTCGCGCGCGGGTTCGCCCACGTCCAGCGGGAAGACCTCGCCGCCGGGCTGTCGCGCGATGGCGGCCAGCACGGCGTCGATCTCCCGCGGTGCGCTGCCGGCCTCGAAGGCCACCTCCACCAGGCGGTCGCGCACGCCCGGCGGGTCGAGCACGATCAGCGCGGTGTCGTCCAGCAGCAGCTCCGTGAACGAGCGCTGCTGGCCCTGCCCCGAGCCCAGGCGCAGGCTGATGGAGTCGAGCGTCTCGACCGAGCGCTGGGTGTCGACCTCGAAGCGGCGCAGGTCCTCGACGTCGTCGTCGAACAGCTCGACGCGTACGGGGTGGGTGGCGGCCCAGGGGTAGATGTCGAGGATGTCGCCGCGCACCGAGACCTCGCCCGGGGCGGCCACCATGGCCACCTTGGAGAAGCCCTGGTCGGAGAGCTGCCGCAGCAGCAGTTCGCGCTGCAGCCGGCCGCCGCGCTCGATCAGCGCCACCGGGCCGTCGGTGGCGGGCAAGTCCTCCAGGAACACGGGGGCGCTCACCACCAGCAGGCCGGGGCCGGGCTCGCCCAGGCTGCCCAGGGCCACCAGGCGCTCGGAGCGCAGGGCGCGCGCGGTGGGGCCGTCGTCGAGCTCGGACTCGGCGGCGGGCAGCAGCGCCACGGCCAGGTCCGGGAACAAGAAGCCCAGGTCGAGGGCGGCGCTCTCGGCGCTCTCGGCGCTGGCGGCCACCACCACCGTGCGCTGCGTTGGGTGCGCGGCGAGCCCGGCCACCGCCGCGGCGCCGGCCCGGGCCGCGCCGCCCAGCTCGACCCGGCCGCCGCCGGCGACGCACGCGCTCAGCTGCGCCACCGGCCCGCTGCGGGCCAGGGCGTCGAGCAGCGAGCGACAGGCCGGCGCCCCTGCGCTCACGCTGACTGCGCTCCGGTATCGGGCGTGTCGCGCCGGGGCTTGGTCGTGCGGCGACGGGACGTGGGCGTGTCTCCACCGGGCTCGGGTGGGTCGCTCGGGGAGTCTGGCTCGGCGTGCGGGACGTCCGGTGTCTCGCCGGCCTCCTCGCGCAGGGTGCGCAGGGCCTGCTGAGCCGCGCGCTGCTCGGCCTGACGCTTGTTGCGTCCGGCGGCCACGGCCACCTCGCGCTCGCCCACCACGGCGGCCACGCGGAACTCCTTGGCGTGGTCGGGGCCGGTCTCCGAGAGCAGGCGGTAGTTGGGCGTGAGGCTCAGGCGGCCCTGGGTGAACGTCTGCAGGTCGGACTTGGCGTTGCGCGAGCGCCGCCCTTCGGCGGCGCGCTCGATGCGTGGGCCGAAGGTGGCCACGATCAAGGGTTCGGCCGCCGCGAAGCCGCCGTCCAGCAGCACGGCGCCCAGCACCGCCTCGACGGCGTCGGCCACGATCGAGACCGGCACGTCCGAGGCCTGCTTGAAGCCGGCGCCCACCCGCAGCATGGGGCGCAGGCTCCAGGCGTCGGCCACGTCCGCCAGCGCGTGGCGGTTGACGGTGGTGGCCTTGATGCGTGAGAGCTCGCCCTCCGGCTGCTCGGGGAACTGCTCGTAGCAGCGCTGCGCGACGACCATGCCGAGCACCGCGTCCCCCAGGAACTCCAGCCGCTCGTTGGGCGGCCGCGAAGTGCTGCGCGCCGACGAGTGGGTCAGCGCCATGGCGGCCAGCGAGCGGTCGGCGAAGCGGTGTCCAATGCGCTGGCCCAGCCGCGTGACGGCGGCGGCCATGGCCTCAGCCTCAGCCCCGGGGCCGAGGCTGGTGCCACTGCTGCCACTGCTGCTGCTTCTGCCGCCGCTGCCGCCGCCGCTGCCGCTGCCGCTGCCGCCGCTGCCGCTACTGCGACTGCTTCTGCCGCGATCGACCCCGCTCCCGTGGCCCCCGCCCGGGCTCAGCCGCTGCCACTCCTCCAGCGCGAAGCGGTCGGTCATGCCGGCCGCGTAGTCACACACCGTGCGCTCCAGGCCGTGCTCGTCCAGGCGCTGACGGTAGGCCTCCGGGAGCGCGTCGGGCTGGGTGCGATAATGCTCCACGATGGTGCCGAGGGCGTCCTGCGCCACGGCGCGGCTGCTCAGCACCTGGGGGCTGCGGTAGAAGCGCTCGTAGAGAAAGCGCATGAGCTCGGCGTGCTGGCTGCTGCGCGCCGGTGAGAAGCCCACCAGGCGCTGGCCGCCGGCCGCGATCTGTTCCGCGTCGAGACCGCGCACGGGCAGCGATGCCAGCTGCGCGGCGCTGTGCTCCAGCAGGTCAGCGAGGCTGGCCTTGAGCATGCGGTTCAGGCGCGCCTTGCGCCCGCACGCGCCGTCGGGCACGTCGCCCGCCTCGTCCATGGCCTGACTCCAGATCGACAGCTCGGCCAGCTCGGCCTCGTGCAGCACGCCGGCGCGCAGGCCGTCCTCCAGGTCGTGGTGCTGATAGGCCAGCGAGTCGGAGATGTCGCTGAGCTGCGCCTCCAGCACGTGGCCCTCGGTAGGGGGCGCGCCCCAGCCGGCGTCACCGCCGTGCTTGAGGATCATGCGCCGCACGAGCTGGGTCAGGTTGAGGCCGCGCCGGTCGGGGTAGGGCGACTCCAGCACGTCCACGATGTGCAGGGCCTGACGGTTGTGATCGAAGGGGACCCCCGTGATCTCGTCCAGGATGCGCTCGCCCTCGTGGCCAAAGGGCGGGTGCCCGATGTCGTGCACCAGCGCCAGCACCTCCACCAGGGCCTCGTTGAGGCGCAGCGCCCGGGCGGCGTAGCGAGCGAGCTGCGCGACCTCGAGCGTGTGGGTCAGGCGCGTGCGGTAGAAGTCGTCCCGGTTGGCGACGAACACCTGCGTCTTGTGCTTGAGCCGCCGGAAGGCGCCGCAGTGCAGCACGCGGTCGCGGTCGCGCACGAAGCAGATGCGGAAGGCGTCGGGCGCCTCGGTCTGGGGCCGCGCCCAGGAGACGCTGGACAACGCGGCGCCGGGCCGCAGCAGCTCGAGCTCGAGCTGCTCGACCTGTTGGCGGGTGCAGAGGTCTGGCGCTCCTGCGGTGGTGCTCATGGCGTCCGGTGGCGGCGAGGGACCAGCATACTCGGACCGGCTGAGGCTGCGGGTGGGGCCTCAGCGGGCCCGGCGCAGGGCCTCGGGCAGGATCGACTCGGGCTGCCCGTGCAGCTGGCCGCTGCCGTCGGGGCGCAGGGTGGTCTGCACCACGGCGTGGTAGGGCACGAACTCCTGCAGCGAGCGCACGGCGTCCCAGGCTCTGAGACGGCGCAGGGTCGCGCGGATCACATGCCCGTGGCTCACGATCACGGTGGGGCGCCCGGCCGCGCGCGCGATCACGGCGTCGAGCGCGGTCCAGACGCGCGCGCAGAAGACGCTCTCGGTCTCGCCGCCGGGGGCCGCGCCCGCGTCGGGGTCGGCCAGGTAGCGGGCGATGGCGCCGGGCTCTGCGGCCTCCACCTGATCGTGGTGCAGGTGCGTCCAGCGGCCCCGGTCGAGCTCGATCAGCCCGGGCTCGATCCAGAGTTCGAGACCCAGGGCGAGGGCCAGGGGCTCGCCCACGGCGCGGGCGCGGGAGAGCGGGCTGCTGACCACCACCTGCGGCGCGGGCCGGCGCGCGGCGAGCTGCTCGGCCAGGATCAGGCTGGCGCGGGCGCCCTCGGCTGAGAGCGGGACCTCGGCGCCGCCGTAGAAGGTGCCCTTGTGCGCGGCGTCGACCTCACCGTGACGCACGAGCAGGGTGGGCGTGTCGGTCATGGGGTGTTCCGGGCCGGGTACGGCGCGTCGCGCTGTGCTCGCCTGTCGCGCTGGCGCGCGGCGTGGGGCAGCAGCGAATGCACGGGGCGCGCGGCCCCACGAAGGAGACCGCGCGCCCCGATGGCACTGCAGATCGATCGGCGGGCGTCCGCGCTGCGGGCGCTCGCCAGAGGACGATCAGTCCTCGAGCTTCGTGCCGGTGACGGGGCAGTACTGGCCCTCGATGCTCTCACCGCAGCACTCGGTCTCGCCGGCCATGGCGGACTCCTGGCAGCAGGTCAGCTCGGCCTCGGTGCTGAGCGTGCCTTCGCCCTCGGCGGACGCGGACACGTCGTCCGTGGCGCAGGCGACGGTGACGAGCATGACGGCGAGGCTGGCGACGGCGAGGGTCTTGAAGAGGCGGGTCATAGGTCGGGCTCCGGTTCTCGATGCATGAAAGGGGTGAAGGAGGCCCCGTGGGGGCCCAGGATCGGCTCCGGACAGACCGGCGGCCAAGCAAGGCATGATAATGAATCTGTACGCCGCCTGTATTGCACCGATCCCAACGGGGGGGCGTACGGGGTCGCGCCCGCGTGCCATGGGCCGCTGCCTGTCGTCCCTTGCCCCTCGTTCCTGACCCCTCGCCGCCACCCGCAGCTCCCCGCCTGCCCGCCTGCCCGCCTGCCCGCCTGCCCGCCGACCCGCCGACCCGCCTCCCGCAGCTCGCCATGCCTGCCGACGTCCACCCCGCCGCCCTGCCGAGAGAGGCCCTGCTGGCCCAGGTGGAGGAGCTGCGCAGTCGCGGCACGGGGCCGGGCGGGCAGCGGCGCAACAAGGTGCAGACCCAGGTGCGGCTGGTGCATGTGCCCACGGGGGTGTCGGCCCTGGCCGGGGAGCGCCGCTCGCTGGTGATCAACCGCGGCGCGGCCCTGTACCGGCTGCGCCTGGCGCTGGCCCTGGGTCATCGCACGCAGCCGGCGTCCGGGCCCTCGGAGCTGTGGCGGCGGCGCACGGGCGGCGCGACGCTGGCCGTGGGCTCGAGCCACGACGACGTGCCCGCGCTGCTGGCCGAGGCGCTGGATGTGCTGGACAGCGTCGACGATGAGCTGCCCGCGGCGGCGAGCCGCCTGCAGGTCTCGACCTCGCGCCTGGTGCGCGTGCTCAAACTGGAGCCCGCCGCGCTGGCAGCCCTGAACCAGCGGCTGCGCGCGGCGGGTCGATCCACCTGGCGCTGAGACCGAGCGGCGCCCGATCGTTGGGCGCCGCGTCCGGCCGTGCGGCGGCGGTCGATGTCTGCATCGCCACCCGCCGCTGAAGTGGGCCGGGTCAGCTCAGCTCAGAAGTTGGCCGTGAGCTGGAAGTAGAACATCGTCGTGTGACCGCCGCTGGTCTGCTTCGTGACGAAGCTGCCGGGCGAGAAGTACGAGAAGCCCAACTCGACGTGGTCGAAGAAGATGAGCTCGTCCTCGACGTTGCGCGCCACCGTGATGTCCCACTCGTCGCCGACCTTGTCGCCGGACGAACCCGTCGCGTCGGTGAGCGTCGCTGCGCCGCCGGCGTTGTAGAGCGAGTCCTTCTCCTTGTCGAGATTGAAGACGTGGTACGCGGTCCACAGCTTGGTGCGATCGTCCAGCTGCACCGACGCGTTGGGCGAGACGGCCTTGATGTTCTGCCGGCCCACGAGGTCGAGGCGCCCCAGGTACTTGTGACCCAACGGGAAGAGCTGGTTGAAGGTCTTGGAGCTGGAGTTGCCGGGGTTGCTGTCGCCGGAGGCCCAGTCGAAGTCGATGCCGATGCGCGGCTTGAGGTCGGCCTCGGCCCAGGTGTAGCCCGTGGCCAGCGTGATCATGTTGGCGTCGATGGAGTCGCGCGCCCGCTGCCCGAATTGGTGGGCAAACTCCGCCTCCGCGTCCAGCCCGTCGGCCTTCATCCAGCCGCGCGCGCCGACCGTGTACACGTCGAGCTTGCCCACCTTGCCCGCGGAGCCGGCGACCTTGGCGTGCTGCTCGTTGAGGGCTAGGCCGTAGACATCCAGCCCGTCGCCGTTGTCGCCGTTCCAGGTGCTGTAGAT
>QNBX01000024.1 GCA_003644265.1 Planctomycetota bacterium | reverse complement strand
GGGCAAGGCCTCCAACGGCAGGCTCGCCGAGGTCTCCCGGGAGAGCGTGGTCACAGGCCTGGCCGAGGACGGCTTCCTGTTCGGCCGCTGGGTGGCCCTGATCGATGACAAGCCCGTGGCCCAGGTCGCCGACGCCATCCTCTTCAACGCCAAGCACGACTGGCGCAGCTTCACGGATGATCCCCAGGGGCTGGGTGACGTCTCCAACCCGGACGCGGCGGGACAGTCGTTCGATCACACCAACACCTACCACTGGATGACCACCACGGCACGCTACCTGGAGAAGGTGTTCGGTCCGCTGGCCATCGACTACTCGGTCCCCGTCGTGGTGAACGTGGAGGGTCTGATCAACGCCTTCTTCACGAGCGGCGATCTGGGTCTGGGGCACGGCCCCGGGTACTTCGCCTTTGGCGATGTCGACGTGGACACCAACGACTTCCAGGACGATTTCAGCCGGGACCCCACGATCGTGTCGCATGAGTTCACGCATGGCGTGGTCGGCAAGTTCGGACTGGGCTTCGGTTCCAACGAGCTCGACACGCCTCCGAGGGCGCTCAGCGAGGCCGTGGCTGACTACTTTGCGGCGAGCATGCACAAGACGCCCTGCGTGGGCGCTCAGTTCATGACGTCACTCGGTCCCAAGCTGGGGCTCAGCGGGGACTGCATGCGTGATCTCTCCGAGGTCCGCCGCATGCCGGACGACCTGTTCCAGATGTTGGGCCAGGGTGGTCTGCCCGAGGAGCACGAGGCCGGCATCATCTTCGGCGGCAGCCTCTACCGCGTGGGCAAGGCGCTGGGGCGCAAGAAGGGCGACGCCGCCATCGCCGACGCGCTGTTCTCGTTCCCGCAGTCCACCGACGAGGTCGGCATCCAGACGGTCACGCCTGACAACGCCCTGGAGGCTTACCAGGCCTACTTCGCCGTGGCGCTCTGGGCGCTGCTTGACGGCGTGGCCGAGAAGCTGCCCTCCCGCCTAGTGGGCAAGGCGCTGGGCGCCGCCATGGAACTTGGCGCCGTAGGCGACATCACCGCGGGCAGCTGGTGGTTGGCCGACCTCTCGGGCGGGGGCAAGCTGGGCTACAAGTCGATGCTCATGCCCGGTATCAGCAATCACTCGGTGGGTATTGCCGTGTCGGCCGGCCAGGCCACGACCATCAAGCTGAAGGGCATCAAGGGTACGCAGCTCGACATCGACCTGGGTCTGGCCCAGGGCGCCGTCGCGCCCCCGGACGATCCGGTTGTCAACGCGGCCGGCACATCCATCACCTGGAAGAACATCGTCGCTACCGAGGACACCATCTTGGTGCTGACCGTGATTCCAGAGAGCGTGTTCGGCGGCCCATACAAGACGCTTGTCAAGGTGAAGTGACAGGCGGCGGCCCGCGTCGTGCGGGCATCGGCGGCGGAGGGCAGCTGCGATACGTAGGTGAGTGCCCGGCTCAGTTGCCCAGGCGCAGCCAGGTCAGCTCATGCTTGTTGTGATGCAGGTGCGCGAGCTGCGCGCCGGGCAGTGACGCCAGCGCGCGGGCCACGTCGTGGTCGGTCTCGGCCTGGAACTTGACCGTGCAGACAAAGTGGCTGCAGTTGCCCGACTCGAGCCAGCGCTGCACCAGGCTCAGCAGGCGTGACGGGTAGCAGATCACGTCGCAGGTCATCCAATCCACGGGGCCCAGTTCGGCGGGGTCCAGCGCGAAGGCGGACTCGATGCGCTGCTCGACGCCGGGCAGCGCGGCCACGGCGGGGTCGAGCGGGGCCTTGTCGACGGCCAGCACCGAGGCCCCCAGCCCCGCCGAGACCCAGCTCCAGCCGCCGGGGCTGGCGCCCAGATCGACCACGCGCTGGCCCGGCTGAGGGTGGCGGCCGCAGCGCGTGAGCGCCTCCCACAGCTTGAGGTAGGCGCGGCTGGGCGGGCCCTGCCGGTCCTCCACGAAGCGCGCTTCGCCGTGGGGAAAAGGGCTGCTGCAGCGCGCGGAGGCCAGCAGCGTGTGCTCGTCCAGCAGGCTGAACGAGCCCAGGGGCGCCCGGGGCGCCGGCGCCGGAAAGGCCAGCGGGCGCGCTGAGACCGAGGGCAGTTTCTGGGCCACCAGGGCCGCGCGGCGGTGGCAGGCCACAGAGTGCAGCGCCCAGTTGCGCTGCACGGAGCGCAGGGCCCGGGCAGCCGCGTTGATGGACGCCACCGGCAAGGTCCACGGGTCGAGCCAGACGTTGGCGGCCCAGGCGGCGGGGCGCGGCGGGCCGTCGGCCAGCACCAGCCGCCCATACACGGCGCGCACCTCGCGCGTCCCGCCCAGCTCCACCAGCAGCTCGTCCAGATAGCCCTCGGCGGCCAGGTAGGCCGTGGCGTCCAGCGGCGTGGCGCCCTCGGGCAGCGGAACGGCGGGGGGCTCGTCGGGGGCAGGCATGCCGGGATTCTCCGGCACCCGACACCTCGGAGTCCACGCGTTCCTGGGATCAGCGGGCCCTGGCCGCCGCAGGCCCGTGGCATCAGCGGCAGCCTGCCCACGCCGCTGCCCCACGACCCCGTACTCAAGCACCTGAGCTTGTTCCTGCAGGCCGTGAGCGCCGACGCGCGCCGCCCTGGCTGGTTAGAAAAAGACCTGCTAATCTGGTGATAGTCCTCAGGTCCGGCCGCGTGGCGGGGCGCGGGGGCGAACTCGCGGAGGCAGGGCCATGTCCCGGCTGATCACGCTGCTGTCCTGCGTCGCGCTGTGTGGCTTCGCGCTCCCGGTTCGCGCGCAGGACACGTCGTTCACGCCGCCGAAGCTCTCCCGCGGACTGGAGCTGTTTGCCCGGCACTGCGCGCCGTGCCACGGGGCGGACGGCGACGCCACGGGCTTCGTGGCGGACCTGTTGCGGCCGCGCCCGCGGGCCTTCGGCGAGGGCACCTTCAAGATCGTCTCGACCACCCACTCCATGCCGCATGACGAGGATTTCATGCAGGTGCTGCGCGACGGCATGCCGGGTACGGCCATGCCCGCCTTCGGGCACCTCGCCGAGGCGGACCTGCGCGACCTCGTGGCGGCCGTGCGGCACATGCTGTTGCTCGGGCGCATGGGTGACGAGCGCATGGGTGACGAGCGCGGGGACGGGGAGCGCGCGCACGGCAGGTCCATCGAGCACGCCTTGGAGCTGCTCGACCCCGGCGTGCGGCTCGAGTTGCCGCCCGAACCGCGGCGCACGCCGCTGACCATGACGCGCGGGCGCGAGGTGTTCATGCGCACCTGCGCCCACTGTCACGATGCCGACGGGCGCGGCGCCTTGCGCCATGACTTCGTCGACAATCGTGGTTTGCCGATCCTGGCCCGGGACTTCACCCGGGGCCTGTTCAAGGGCGGCAGCGCGAGCGACGACCTGGCGCGCCGCATCCGCCTGGGCATGCCCGGTACACCCATGCCGGCGGTGCAGCTCTCTGACGCGGACCTGTGGGCGGTGGTGCACTATCTGCAGGCGCTGATCGAGCCCGGCGTGCAGGAGCACCTGCGTCAGCGGCGGCGCCTGATCACGGCGCTGCGCGTGGACGGCCGGCTCGATGCCCATGCCCACGAGGCGGACTGGCGGCGCGCGCCCGAGGTTTTTGTGCCGCTCATGCCGCTGCAGTGGCGCCGTGACTTCCCGGAGGGCATCCGCGTGCGCGCGTTGCATGACGGCCAGCGTCTGGCCCTGCGCCTGGAATGGCCCGACGAGCTGCGCGACGACTCAGCGGACGGGCTGGTGCCGGACGACGGCGTGGCGGTTCAGCTCTCGCCCCTGCTCGACCCACCGTTCTTCGGCATGGGAGCGGACGACGCCTCCGTGGCCATCTTGCAGTGGAGGGCATCCTGGCAGCGCGAGCTGCCCGGCGCGCAGGCGGCGCGGCCGGTGCTCTCGCCGGGAGCACCGGGACCCGGGGGCGAGCGCCCGCGCCGCAGCGATGGCAGCGATTTGGCCAGCCTCGGTCACGGCCTGGAGGCACGCTGGCCGGTGCGCGAAGCCAGCGCCAACGGCCCGGGAGAGCTGCACGGCGTGACCGCATCGCGGCTCGACGCGCGCGGGCGGGGTCTGCGCGACGGCCAGGGCTGGAGCGTCGTGCTCTACCGCGAGCTGAGCGCGGCCGACGAGGGCTTCGCTTTGGGTCCGGGTGACATCGTCTCGGCCGCCTTCGCGCTCTGGGACGGAGGCGCCGATGACACAGGCGCGCGCAAGTCGATCACGATCTGGCACCACCTGCTGCTTGAGGAGTAGCCGCAGCCCTCAAGTTGCAGCTCGAGGCCTGCGTGCTTCCGTGCCAGCGGCGCAGAGTCTGGACCTGCACGCGCTTCAGCGCCCTCTGCGCACGGCCTGGACCAGCTCGTCGAGGCGCTGCAGGAAGCGTGAGCGGTCGCGCTCCTGGAACGGCGCTGGGCCGCCGCCCTGCACGCCCATCTCGCGCAGGTAGGCCTGGGCCTCGCGGGCCGCGAGCGCCTCGCCGATGGACTCGTCCTTGAACACGCGCCCGCGGGGCCCGAGCACTCTCGACCCCAGCTCGAGGCAGCGCGCTGCCAGCAGGATGTCGGCCGTGACGACGATGTCACCGGCACCGGCGTGCTCGGCGATCCAGTCGTCCGCTGCGTCGAAGCGATCCTCGACCAACACCAACTGGAACGCGTCCCCGTCCGGCACCTGGATGGACTGGTTGGCCACCACGCGGACGTTCAGCGCGTAGCGGTACGCCACGCGGTAGACCTCGTCCTTGACCGGGCAGCTGTCGGCATCGACGAAGAGCGTGAGCACGCGGGAGTCCGGCCGGGAGCGCGGGGCAGCGGGGCGACCAGCGGACGCCGCGCTCCGTGACTCTACTCTCCTTCCTGCTCGCGCCACATCAGCGCGTGCTCGCGTGCGTCTCAGAGCAGGTCCATCAGCTCGGTCAGGGCATCGGTGCGTGCGAGGTAGTGGGCGTCGGCCAGCAGCGCCGCGTGAAAGGGCAGGCGCCCGCGCTCCGCCAGCAGGCCCAGGGCGGCCACGGCGAAGCCTCGGCTGAGCGCTCCGGCCGAGGTGTCCGTGGCGCGACCCACGAGGGGGTCGACCGCGTCGCGATCGCCCATCAAGCCCAGGGCCGCGGCCGCGCCGGCGCTCTCGCCCAGGGTGCCGGCCTGCGTGAGCACGCGCACCAGGGCCGGCACCGCGTCGCGTCGACCCATCAGGCCCAGGCCGGTGGCGGCCTTGCGTCGCAGCGTGGGCGCGGTGCGATCGGCGCTGCACAGGCGCATCAGGTCGTCCTCCGCCTCGCGCTCGCCCAGCAGGCCCAGCGCGATGGCGAGGTGGCCGCGCAAGCCGTCGTCGTGCTGCGTGCGCAGGTCCTGCGCGAGCTGGGGCCCCGCGCTGCGGGCGCCGGCCAGACCGAGCGCCACGGCGAACGCGCCGCGGTGGGCCGGGTCGGATTCGCGCTCGTAGGCCGCGGCCAGGCGCGCCACCAGGCGGTCGCTGCGGGGCGTGCCAGCGCCGTGCTTGGCGTCGCCGCCGCCGCGCGCATAGAGCGCCGCGGCCAGGCCCGCCCACGAACGCTGCGCGCTCTGCTTGCCCTTGCCCGCCAGCTCGCGCGTGAGCATGGCCTCAATGGCCGCGTGAGCCTCACCGTGCTCGGCAGGCTGCTGGTCCCGGCCACCCATGCGCCCCAGGGCCAGGATGGCGAGCTGCCGCGTGAGGGCATCGCGCTCGCTTTCGATCAGCTGCTGCAGCCGCTCGACCGCGCGCGGCTGCGTCACGGCGGCCACGCGCCCCAGCGCCAGCGCGACGGACTGCCGCACGATCGGGTCCGTGTCGCGGTCTTCGAGCAGGTCGACCAGCTCGGGCACGCGCGGCTGCCCGCCCAGCTTGGCCAGCAGCGTCACCAGATGGGCCTTGAGTAGCGGGTCGGTGTAGCGGTCGGCCAGGCGCGCCTTGGCGGCGTCCATGATCATCCCGGCGCGCGGGTGCTCGCTCGGGATCTGGCTCAGGCCCATGCACGCAGCCACGCTCAGCTCGCGCTCGCTCGGCCCCAGGTCGCTCGTCAGGCCGACCAGGCAGCCGATGCCCTCGTCCCCGCCCAGCATGCCCAGGGACAGGGCCGAGAAGCAGCGCACCAGCGAGGAGACGTGGCCGCCGCCCACGAGCTGCCGACCGTGTGAGCTGTCGCGCGCCAGCTCGACCAGCGCGGCCTCGGCCCGGACATCGCCCAGCACGCCCAGCGCCAGCGCGGCGGACGAGCGCACCGAGAGCTCGGCGTGCGCCAGCTGTGGCAGCAGGGCGTCGAGTGCGCCGGGGGCCTGTGCCGGGTCGCTCACCCGCGCCAGGGCCAGCACGGCCGAGTCGGCGATGTCCCCGGCGCGCTCGGCGGTCAGGCTCGTGAGCGCTGGCGCGATCAGCTCGCTCACCATGCGCTGATCCGGCCGCACACCGTCGGCGCCGCGCAGGCTCAGCCCCTTGCCCGTGAGCAGGCCGATGAAGCCGGTGGAGGCCCCGCTGACCTCGAGCCGGCCGCGCAGCGAGAGGTACTGTGCGGAGTTGGCGTTCCACCAGAACTCCCAGCTGTTCCAACCAGCCTGGGCCTCGCTGGCGCCGGTGCGGGCGCCACGCCGGCCGCTGCCGCGCCCTCCCAGCCGGCCGCTGCCGCCCCTGCTGGACCTCGTGGAGGGACCGAAGCCAGCGGAGCCGCTGGCGGCGCCGGGCCCCACGCCGGCCGCGCCCGCCGGGTTGGTGGGGCTCGCGGCCGGGTCATCCTTGGCGCTCGAGGGGCTGCCCGCGTCACCCGGAACGACGTAGATGCCGCCGTGTGCGGACGCGGGAAGGGTCAAGGCAACCAGGATGCTGAACACCAGCAGGCTGTAGGCGACACGGATCATGGCGAGCTCCAGGACGGGCGCTGACACGAGACGGACCCTTCGCAGAGCGGACCGCCGGCCTCGCCGGTCAATCGGGGTTGTGACTCAGCGCTCTGCGACGATTCGGCGCGGGCGCGATGCTCATCTCAACGCCGTGCACACGCCCGACCGGACGCAAGCCGCGCTGAGCGCGCGCTCGTCGTGCGGCCTTCATGCACATGAGTGAGAGTCCGTTGGAGCCCGCTTGGCCCGCGCCTTGGACCGCGCTCCCGTGATCTGGAGCCGCGCGGTGCGAGCCTACGGGGTCGTGCCCACCACGCCGTTGCTGGCGGAGAATCCCTTGGGTCCTGCGGGGTCCTGGATCCAGACCTGGATGTACGTCGGCAGGCCTGCCGGTACGCCCGTGGGCCAGGCGAACGAGAAGCCCAGCGTGCCCGCGGGCGTGGTGCTCAGCGTCACCAACAGGTCGGCCGAGGGCACCAGCACGCCGCCCTTGAGCGGCGCTTCCAGCAAGCTGAATCCGACCACGAGGAAGGCGGCGGAGCTGGGCAGGGCGTCGCTGAGGGCGAGGTCGACCTGGCTGCCGCCGGTGAGCGGGCCGCTCATGATCAGCGCGGGCGTGCCCGGGCCTCCCGCCAGGCTGTGACCCAGATCCTGCCAGACCGAGGACGGCAGCTCGTAGGCGCCCATGTCGATCACCGGCGCGGGGCCGATGCCCGTGTCGATCACGCCGGGCGCGTCGGCCAGGCGCGGCTGGCCCGCGAAGTCCATCAGCGTCCCGGCCGGCATGGCCGTGGTGTCGCCGGCGTCGATCACCGGCGAGCTGCCGCTGAGGCTGAAGTCACCGGCGGCCTGGTCGCCGAACAGCGGGTCGCCGTCGATGTTGCCCACGCCGCCGCCGCCGAAGCCGCCCTGGACCAGCGAGTAGTTCACGTCCGTGGCGGCGTTGACCTGGTTGGCCGGGTTCTGGTTGCCGCCGGGGCCGACGTTGTTCCAGAAGATGCAGTTGACGACCGTGGCGTTGCTGGCGCCCTGGTTGCGCAGCCCGCCGACGTTGTTCACCGGGGAGTTGTTCTCGACGATGGTGCAGCCGCGCACCTTGGTGTTGCCGCCGTTGCCCATCCAGATGGCGCCGCCGCCGCCCGATCCGGTGGCCGTGTTGTCGCGGAACACGCAGTTGTTCACCACCACGCCGTTGGTCGAGAAGATCTCAAGGGCGCCGGCGCGCGCGGCGGTGTTGCCGACGAACAGGCAGCGCTCGTAGCGCACCGATCCGCCGCCGGCGATGTCGAAGGCGCCACCGTAGGAGCCGCCGTTGCCGTCCTCGAAGGAGCAGTCGCTGAAGCTGGGCGCGGCGCCGCCGTTGATGTAGCCGGCGGCCCCCCCGAAGTTGCAGCGGTTGGCTACGAAGCGGCAGTTGCGCACGGTCGGGCTCGCGTTGTTCAGGCACAGGATGCCCGCGCCGCGGTCGCGGTTGCCGCCGCCGGTGGTGGCAGCGCCCGCTCGCACCACGAAGCCGTCGATCACGGCGCTCGCGTTGGTGCCCACGGTGGTGATCAGGTGGTAGCTGTTGTCGTTGAACTGGCCGCTGCCGTCGTTGCCGCCCAGGTCGCCGTCGAGCACGCTGTCGGCGCTTCCGAAGGGCGGGCGCTCGCCGGGGTCGGACTCGCCGCCCAGGAACGAGCCGAAGATGCTCACGCCGTTCTTGAGCGCGAAGGCCGCCGTGCGCGATCCCGTGCTGGTGGTCCGGTAGCTGCCCTGGGCCACGAAGATCTCGTCACCGGAGGCGGCCGCGGCCAGGGCCGCCTGCAGGCCCGCCGAGCCCTGGAAGGCGTCGGCCCAGCTCGAGCCGTCGTCCAGGCCCGAGCCCAGACCAGCGTCGACGTGCAGGGTGCCGCCCGCCGCCACGGGGCTCAGGGCCAGGAGAGTGCAGAGGCAGAGGGTGCGGACGAGCGGTGTGAGCATGGTGGGGGGCCCAGGTGGGGGCGGCTTCGGAGGGGCCCGGGAGCGCGGCTGACGAGCCGCGCTTGGGGGGGCCGGGAGAGGCTGAGCCGTGCAATCCTAACACCCGTTCGCAAGCTCGGGTTGCGGCTACGGGCTTGGGTGCTCAGGCCCCGCAGCCCGGGGGCTGCGAGCGCGCCCGGTCCAGCGCGCGCCGGACGCGCCGCGCCAGGTCGCCGCTGCGAAACGGCTTCTCCAGCAGGTCCACCTCGCCCGGCAGGCGGCTGACGTGGATCAGCGCGTTGTTGGTGTAGCCGGACATGAACAGCACCGCGGGCTCGTGTCCGTCGCGCCGGAGCTGGGCCACGAACTCGGGCCCGCTCAGGTGCGGCAGCATGACGTCGCTCAGGATGAGGTCGATGCTCGCCTGATGGGTCCGATACAGCTCCAGCGCCCGCTTCCCGTCGGCCGCCAGGTGCGTGCGGTAGCCCAGCTCTTGCAGCGACTGCAGCACAAGCTGCGAGACGGCGGGTTCGTCCTCCACCACCAGGATGGTCTCGTCCCCGCCAGGCACCTCATGCGTGGGCTCGGCCTGGCCTCGCTGAAGCCCGCGTTGGCTCGCCCGCTCCTGCGTCGTGGGCAGGTAGATCTTGACGGTGGTGCCGTGCCCGGGCGTGCTGAGCAGCTCAACGGCTCCGCTGGCCTGGGCCACGATGCCGTACACCGTGGCCAGGCCCAGCCCCGAGCCCTCGCCGATCTGCTTGGTGGTGAAGAACGGGTCGAAGGCGCGCGCGACGATCTCCGGCTGCATGCCCATGCCCGTGTCCGTGATGGCGAGCAGGGCGTAGCGCCCGGGGGGCAGGCTCTTCGCCGCGCCGATGTGGTCCTCGCTGAGCTGGACGCTGCGCGTCTCGATACACAGGCTGCCGCCCTCCGGCATGGCGTCGCTGGCGTTCGACACGAGATTCATGAGGATCTGCTCGATCTGCCCCGCGTCCGCCTTGATGTGGATGCTCTGTTCGGCGATGTCCGAGTTGAGCTGCACCTCGTCACCCACCAGCGGCTTGAGCAGCGCCATGCTGGCGCTCACGAGAGCGTTGACGTCCAGCACCCGCGGGCGCACCTGCTGCTTGCGACCGAAGGCCATCAGCTGACGCACGAGCGCCGTGGCGCGGTCGCTTGCCTCGAGGATGTGCGCCACGTGCTGCTGGACGGGTGGCGTCACGTCCTGGTGATTGCTGACCAGGTCGGCGTAGCCCTGGATGATCACCAGCAGGTTGTTGAAGTCGTGCGCGATGCCTCCGGCGAGCCTGCCGATGGCCTCCATCTTCTGCGCGTGCCGGAGCTGCTCTTCCAGCGCCTTGCGCTCGCTGATGTCGCGCCAGACGACGTGCAGCACTTGCCTGCCCCGGTCCTGCACGGCCGTGAGCAGGACCTCCACGGGGAGAGCTTCGCCGTCGGCGCGCACGTGCTCCCACTCGAAGCGCTGGCTGCCCTGCTTGAAGGCCAGCGCCATGATCTCATTGGCCTTCTCGAACGAGCTACGCCCGTCCGGCTGCCGGGGCGGCGAGAGTTCGGAGGGGTGCGTCCGCAGCACATCCCGTTTGCGTTCGTGGCGCAGCATGCGCACCGCGGCGGCGTTGCAGTCGATGAAGGTGTCGCCTTCGATGATCAGGATGGCGTCAGCCGAGCGCTCGAACAGCTCGCGGTACGCGTCCTGTGGTGGCGACGTGTCCGTATCGCTGCTGGGGGGCTCGGTCCCAGGGCCTGGCTTGCGATCGTCGTTCTGTCTCACGGCATCGCGTCCCTGCGTGACCGGTACACAGCATGTTCAGCAGAACCCACCGCGCACGAATGCGCAACAGCGGGGCTCACATCAGGCCTCGAAGAACGCGTGTGCCCGCGGCGGGCTCGTCGTCACGCCCGGGCGTGAGCTGCGCTGAAGCCTGGATTCGAGACGGGCTACGCGCGCCCCGGGGGATGGACGGCCGCGTCGCCACGCGCCACGCTGGGCCCATGGAAGCGACCCCATGACCCGCCGCCCGCCGCCCGATTTGCCCCACCCTGCGCTGCGATTCTCGGCCCCCGCCCACATCACCAAAGGGCAGCCGCTCAAGGCGCTGCTGGATGGGGCCTTGCTGCAGCTCATCGGGGAGTCCTTCGCGGCGGTCACGGACCGCTTTGACGCGGCGCGCTTCTGTCGGCGTGGCGAGCGCGGCCTCGACCAGCTGGAGTTGGCCGACCGCGGGCGCCACATCGCAGCGGCGTTGGCCGGCGAACTGCCCGCGGGCTTTGCCGACGCGCTTCCGATCTTCCTGGCCGCCCTGGGCCCGCGCGCCACGCAGACCAGCGACCTCGGCCTGTCGCCGTTCTTCTACTTTCCGCACAGTCACTGGGTGTCGGCGGCGGCCGGCGACGACCTGCAGGGCGGCCTGCTGGCCTGCTACGAGCTGACGCAGCGCTTCACCGCCGAGTTCTGTATCCGCCCGCTGATCGAGCGCGACGCGGCCACGGTGCTGCAGGCCTTGGGCGCCTGGGTGCGCGACCCGGACCCCCACGTGCGACGCCTGGTGAGCGAGGGCACGCGACCGAGGCTGCCCTGGGCCCGTCGCCTACGGGACTTCGTGCAGGACCCGCGCCCGACGCTGCCGCTGCTGGAGGCGCTGAAGATCGACCCCTCGCTCTACGTGCGCCGCTCGGTGGCCAACCACATGGGTGACATCGCCAAGGATCATCTGGAGCTGGCCCTGGCGCGCTGCGGCGACTGGCTGGAACAGGCCGGGCGGCTGCAGCCCGAGCCGGCCAAGCAGTTGCGCTGGGTGATCCGCCACGCGCTGCGGAACCCCGCCAAGCAGGGTCAGGCCGAGGCGCTGGCCCTGCGTGAGGCGGCGCGCTGAGGCTCCGTGGACCGGGCCGCGAGCGAGTGTTCGCCGCTGCGGAGAGCAGGGCTGCGCTGGGTCCTGGCCTGGGAATCGGCGCCGTCTCGAGCCTGGATCCGCGCCCGTCGGTGTCGGGAAACAGCGTGCAGATGCCCAAGAATAGGCTAGGCTTCCTGCCAATCGGTCGCGATGCTCGCGGCCCGGCGCACAGCAGAATCCCCGCAGGCTCCCGAATACGGCCTGCATCGGTACGGCGCCCCTCTTCGTGCTCACCTGTTACTGCTGGATGGGTTGGGAGCTCCACCGTCAATCACGGCGGCGAGGCTCCCGCGGGCCACTCCAAGCACCCAGAACACAGGACAGAGCCATCACGACCAACTCGACACCCGCGCGAGCGGAGGCTTCCTTTGAGGCCTTCGGCCTGCGCCCCGACCTTCTGCGCGCCATCTCCGAGGCGGGCTTCGTGCAGCCCCGACCGATCCAGGCTGGCGCCGTCCCCCAGGCCCTGGCCGGGCGCGACGTGCTCGGCCTGGCCCAGACCGGCACGGGCAAGACGGCGGCATTTGCGTTGCCGATCATCGAGCGCCTCGCGTCGCGACGCAGCGACCGGACGCGCGCGCTGATCCTGGCGCCCACGCGCGAGCTGGCCATTCAGATCCACGCCGAGATCGAGCTGCTCGCCAAGCACTCGGGCATCCACGCCATCACCGTCTTCGGCGGCGTGGGCGCCGCGCCGCAGATCAAGGCCCTGCGCCGGGGACCCGACATCGTCGTGGCCTGCCCCGGGCGCCTGCTCGACCTGATGGGCAGCGGCGACGCCCGCATGGACGGGCTGGAGCTGCTGGTGCTGGACGAGGCCGACCACATGCTCGACATGGGCTTCTTGCCGGACATCAAGCGCATCCTCAAGCGCCTGCCCGCCAAGCGCCAGAACCTGCTCTTCTCCGCCACCATGCCCAAGGAGATCCGCTCGCTTACCAACGGCCTGCTGCACGACCCGCACGTGGTCGAGCTGGCCGTGGCGGCGCCGCTCGAGATGATCGAGCACGCGCTGTACCCGGTGGACCAGAAGCGCAAGCCGGCCCTGCTGCACCACATCCTGAGCGGGGACGACTTCCGCTCGGCGATCGTGTTCCTGCGCACCAAGCACCGCGCCAAGCGGCTGGCGCGGGACCTCGATCGCGTGGGGCACCGAGCCATCGCGCTGCAGGGCAACATGAGCCAGAGCCAGCGGCAGCGCGCCATGCAGGGCTTCCGGGACGGCACCTACGACGTGCTGGTGGCGACCGACATCGCCGCGCGTGGCATCGACGTGGCCAACGTGAGCCACGTGGTCAACTTCGACATCCCCGGGACGCCCGACGCGTACACCCACCGCATCGGCCGCACGGGGCGCTCGCAGCAGAGCGGCAAGGCCTACACCTTCGTCACTCACGAAGACTTCCCGGCCATCAAGCTGATCGAGCGCAAGCTGGACATGCAGATCCAGCGCATCAAGCTGCGCGACTTCGGCGGGGCCTTCGACGAGGCGCTGGCCGCGAACCCGGCCAGCGAGCCTGAGCGCGGAGGGGGGCGCGCAGGTCGTCGCGGCGCTGGAGGCGGGGGTTCCCGTGGCGCTGGCGGGCGCGGTGGGGCAGGCGGTGGCGGCCGCGGCCAGCAGCAGCAGGGCGCCGGCAAGCTCTCGAAGGGCGGCCGCAAGCGCAGGCGCGTGAGCGGCAGCGGCTCCGGCGCGGGCTCAAGCTCGAGTTCCTCGCCGGCCGCGCGCGAGCCGGTCGTGCGCTCGGCGCGCTTCCCCAACGGTGTCCGCCGCGGGGGCGCGGGGCGGCGCTAGCATCCCGAATCAGCGCCCCGTCGATGAGTTCGGGCGAGGTTCTTGAGGGGCGTGCGCGGCACTCCTGATCGAGGCTCGTTCGGGATGGCCGCCGATCCGCGGCCCCATCAGATCAGAACGTGGCCCAGTCGTAGACGTGGTCCACGCTGCTCGAGTTGAAGCCCGTGATCTGGGCCGTCGCCAGGTCGCCCAGGTTGCGACCCCATTGGCCCAGGTGCTCGAGCGGGGCCGATGAGTCGCCGGGGCCCTTGCCCTTGTCGACCAGCTTCTGCGCCAGCTTGGCCGCCCGCTTTGAGAAGGCGACGCCGCGCCTGACGGAGAGCTTCATGCGCTTGGCCCGCTTGCCCGCGATGGTGCCGTCCTCGATCAGGCCCTTGAGCAGGGTCTGCGCCGAAGCCCAGGCGAACTCTCCGGCCACGGCCCAGTCGCGCGCGAGGATGATGTTGGTCATGAAGTCGTGCGGGTCGGCGAAGACCTCGCAGTTGCCGCAGGCGGTTCCCGCGTACTGCAGGTTGAAGGCGAGCTGCTTCTCGGCGTCGGTCAGCCCGAGCCGCTGCGGGTCGCCATCCAGGGCCAGGTTGGCAAAGTAGATGCTGCCCTTCTTGTCGAGCCCGGCGGCACCGAAGGCGCCGCAGTAGTTTGCCGCCTCGTCGTCCAGCAGCGTGTTGTAGACCTGCACCTCGTCGTCCCAGCTGCCCTCGTCAAAGCCCGCGACCGCAGCGGAGAGCGAGAAGTCGGCGTCCGACTGACGGGCAAACAGCAGCAGCTGGTGCGCGCCCTTGAGGTCGTGGGTGCTGCCCACGGCCTGACCGTCCCTCCGGGCCCTCACGCTGAAGCCGTCGATGGCCGCGTTCCAGACGGCCTCGACGCGATACACCACGAGCCCCACGCCGTCACCGTGGCGGATCTCGAGGAAGCCGCGCGACTGTCCGTCCACCAGCCCCGTGGTCAGGTCGATGGACATGCGCACGCGGCTGCTGCTCGACCCGCTGCCCTTGAAGCTGCCGGCCACGCATGCCTCGGCGTCCGGGCGCTTGGCGCGCAGCTGCAGCTGGCGCTTGGGCCCGTTTCCCGCTTCTTTCTTGGCGGGGCGGAAGCGTCGGTTGCCCTTGACCTTGATGTCCTTGCTGTCGTCGTCGAGCTCGAGCTCGACCGGCATGCGCTTGGGGTCCAGGTTGTTGAGCGTGACCGAACCGAAGCCGCCACCGAGCGCCGACAGGGTCCAGTGGCCACGCCCGCTCTGCTCCCGGGTCGAGGGCGCGGTCGCCGCGGCAAACAGAATGAACATGCGCAGGCCATCGATGGCGAGCTGGGGGAAGACCATGATGCCGTCCTCGTCGCAGGGGAGGCCCAGCGCACCCGGGCCAGCGCCGAGTCTCCAGGGCGTGTCCGCGCCGTGGAGCGCCTGGTCGCCTTCCAGCGGCCGCGTTCTCTTTCCCGGTTGAGCCGATGTTAACACAGCCGGCGCGGCTCGAGGGGTGACGCCCGGCCCGCTCGCGGGCACCATGTCAGCAGCCGTGGGCGCTCGCGTTGCGCCCGCTTCTCATCTGGCCCCGAGTGACTCATCCGCGCCGTGATCCCCTGGCAACTGCTCGACACCACCACCGTCCCCGGGACGCAGACCGAGATGAGCCTGCACCGTCGCGGCGACGTCTTCTCGATCCGCGTGGGCGGCGTGGAGCTCATGAACAACTGGATCTACGGCATCGACTGCGGCCTGGCGGATCAGGGCTGCGCGGCGTTGCGCGACGCCAGCGCGGCGCGGGTGCTGATCGGTGGCCTGGGCATGGGCTTCACCTTGGCGCGCTCGCTGTCGAAGCTGGGTCCCGCGGCCGAGGTGCTGGTGGCCGAGCTCGTGCCGGCCGTCGTGCGCTGGAACGAGACCCTGCTGGGGGAGCTGGCGGGTCACCCCTTGCGCGACCCGCGCGTGCGTGTCGTGGAGGACGACGTGGGCCGCCTGCTGCGTTCCGAGCGGGGCGCCTTCGACGCCATCCTGCTGGACGTGGACAACGGCCCCGAGGGCCTCTCGCGCAAGAGCAACGATGGCCTCTACTCCCGCGCGGGCCTGGCCTGCGCCCGGGCCGCCCTGCGCCCCGGCGGCGTGCTGGCGGTGTGGTCTCTGTCCGGCGATCGCTCGTTCAGCGAGCGCATGAGCCGCGCGGGTTTCGTGGTCACCGAGCACGACATCAAGCGACGCGGCGGCCGCGCGCGCCAGACCATCTTCGTGGGACGCCCGGGCGGCAGCTCGACGCGGTCTGAGCCCGAACGGCAGCGCGGCGAGCGCCCCGGCGGTCCAGCCGCTCGTCGATCCGGCCGGAGGTCGCAAGGGCGCCGGCGACGCTGAGCTCGGCCTTGTTGTGTTCACACGTCGGCGGCGGGGGCATCACGCCGCGACAGTCCCGCCTGCAGTGCGTCCCAGAACCCGTCCAGCGTGAAGGCGTCACGCTTGCGCTCCCAGGCCCGGTGCGCCATGACCGCGCGCCGCGGCTCGTGGCACAGCAGCTCGTCGATGCGCCGGGACATGTCGCCCTCGTCGGCGATCAGGTATCCGGTCCGGCCGTGGATGATCTGCTCGTCGCAGGCGTTGATGACCATGTCGCCGTCGGGGGCCAGGCCGATGCAGGGCACGCCGTGGGCCGCGGCCTCCATCAGTGTGAGCGAGTAGTGCTCGCGGCGTGAGGCGGTCAGCAGCAGGCAGGCGCGGGCGAGGCGTGCGCTGAGGTCGGGCTCGTGGCCGAGGAACTGCACGCGGCCAGCCAGCCCGAGCCGCTGGGCCAGGGCCTGCAGGGCGGGCCGCTCGGGGCCGTCGCCCGCGATGACCAGCCGCCACGAGGGCGCCTGCAGCCGCGCGGCCGCGCGGATCAGGAAGGCCACGTTCTTGCTTGGGATCAGGCGTCCGATCCAGAGCAGCTCGGGTGGCGAGGGGCGCTGCAGCGTGGGCTCCGGCAGCTGCTCGTAGGCGCGCGAGACGTAGACGGCCACCAGGCTCTTGGCCCGCAGCGGCAGGTCGTATGCGCGCTCCAGCAGCGTGACGGCGCCGCGCGTGAAGCGCAGCAGGCGCTGACAGTGTTGCAGGGCCCAGCGCTCGCGCTCGGGGCACGCCGCCAGCACGTCCAGCGGCGCGTAGAAGAAGCGCGCCGCGCGCGGCGCCAGCTCCGGCAGCAGCTCCAGGTCGGAGCCGTACAGCAGGTCGAAGCGCTGTCCGGCCGCCAGCTCGTCGGGGCGCTGCACGCGCAGCCCGGCCGGCAGCTCCCTTGCGCAGCGCCGACAGAGCAGCGAGACCTGGTGCCCGTGCCGCGCAAACAGCTCGGCCACGTCCACGATGTAGCGGCTGCTGCCGTCCCAGGCGCCGAGCTCGCCGTGCGCGATGGCGACCCTCACCGCGCGTAGGTCTCCGGGCGATAGTCGGCCAGGTGCTCTTCGATGTATTCGATGGTGCGGTCGAGGCCGGTGTCGAGCCCGACGCTCGGCGCCCAGCCCAGCAGCTCATGCGCCAGGCGCGGGTCGCACACGAGGCGGTCGACCTCCGACGCGCCGGGCCGCATGCGCGCGGGGTCGTGCTCGATGGAGGCGGCGCCGAGCCGCGCCAGGATGCGCGTGGCCAGCTCGCCGATGGTGACGCCGTGACCGCTGCCCACGTGGATGCAGCGGCCCTCGACGCCGGGGGCCACGGCCGCCGCCAAGAACGCCGCCACGGTGTCCCGCACATACAGCAGGTCACGCACCGGCGAGAGCGCCCCGAGGCGCACGCGGCGGCCAGACAGAGCCTGGGCGATGATGGTGGGGATCACCGCGCGGGCCGATTGGCGCGGGCCGTACGTGTTGAACGGTCGCAGCGTGACCACCGGGCAGTCGAAGCTGGCGGCGTAGCTGCTGGCCAGCATGTCGGCCGCGATCTTGCTGGCGGCGTAGGGCGACTGAGCGGCCAGCGGGTGATCCTCGCCCATGGGCACCGCTCGCGCCGTGCCATAGCACTCCGACGTCGATGTGTGCACCACGCGGCGCACGCCGTGGGCCCGGGCGGCCTCCAGCACGTTGAGCGTGCCGATGACGTTGGTGTCGACGTAGCTGCGCGGCGCCTCGAACGAGTAGGGGATGCCGATCAGGGCGGCCAGGTGGAAGATGACATCGCGATCGCGGCTGGCGCGGCTGAGCTGCTCGGCGTCGCGAATGTCGCCGGCCAGCACCTCGACCTGGTCCATGATCGCGGGTGGCGCGCGCTCCAGGTGGCCGCGGTCACCATCGGAGCGGTAGCGCAGGTGGGCGCGCACCCGGCAGCCCGCGCGGGTGAGGGCCTCGACCAGGTGTGAGCCGATGAAGCCCCCGGCGCCCGTCACCAGCACCCGCGCGCCGTCGAGGGACGCTCGATCCGGAGCCCCACAGCGCGCGGTTGGGGCCTGTTGGCCGGGGGTCGGCGGGGCCTGGTCGGGGGCCGTCATGGGGAGGGTCTCGCGTTGGGGGTATTGCCGGAGCGCTTGGCTGGGTGCGCGCCGGAGCTCGCGCGGGGTCTCTCGGAAGGGCTCTCGGCCGTCAGCGCCGCCAGCAGCGCGTCGGCCACCCGCTGCGCGTCGGCGTCGCTCAGCCGGGCGTGCAGTGGCAGGCTGAGCAGGCGCGGGGCCAGCGCCTCCGTCACCGACAGGACCGGGCGGGGCGGCCTCGCGTCGGCAAACGCGCTGAGCTGATGGATGGGCGGGTAGTGCACGCTGGTCTGGATGCCGTCGGTAGCCAGGGCCGTGCGCACGACCTCGCGATCGCAGCCGGTGGGCAGCAAGACCACCATCAGGTGACAGGCCGAGGCCTCCTCGTCACCCGCCAAGGGGATCTCCAGGGACGCGCCCAACGCGCGCATGTAGAGCCGTCGCAAGTCCCTGCGTCGCGCGTTGCCAGCGGCGAGCTTGCCGAGCTGCACACGGCCCAGCGCCGCCTGCACCTCGGTCATGCGCGCGTTCACGCCGTGCAGCGTCACGTCGTCGCGCGCCGTGTGTCCGCTGGCCTTGTCGTGGCTGCTCGTGCTGCGTCCGTGCGAGCGCAGGGCGCGGCAGCGGCTGGCCAGCTCGTCCCGGGCGGTGAGCAGCATGCCGCCCTCGCCCGTGGCCAGGTTCTTGTTGGCGTAGAAGCTGAAGCAGGCGGCGTCGCTCAGCTGCCCCACGCCCGGAGCGCCCGCTGCGTGGGCCGCGTCCTCGATCAGCAAGAGCTCGTGCTGGTCGGCCAGCGCGCGCAGGGCTGGCATGTCGCACAGCGCGCCGCCGTAGTGCACCGGCAGCAGCGCCCGCGTGCGCGGGCCAATGCGCCGGGCCGCGTCCGCCGGGTCGAGCAGCGGACGGCGCGCGGAGCTCACGTCGGCCAACACGGGCACGGCCCCGCACTGCATGACCGCGTGGGCGCTGGCCACGAAGGTCAGCGCCGGCAGCACGACCTCGTCGCCCGCTCCGATGCCCAGGGCGCGCAAGGCCAGGTACAGGGCGGCCGTGCCGGACTGCAGCGCCACCGCGTGGGGCGCCCCGTGCGCCTGGGCGAACTCGCGCTCGAAGGCCTCGGTCTGCGGTCCCATGGACAGCCAGCGCGAGCTCAGCACGGCCTGGACGGCCTGCTCCTCACGCGTGTCGTAGTCGAGCTCGCTGAGAGGGATGGTCCACATGACCGCAAGATCTTACCGAGCGGGCGGCGCGCTGCGCGGGGGGCTCAAACGCGTCGCAGCAGCCAGGCGCGATGGGTCTCAGCGGCGCCCGCGTCGTCAGGGCCGTAGCCGCGCACCCGCGCCGGGCTCTCCCACACCGGCTCAAAGCCCTCGAACCACGGGCCGGGCGTGAGGCGGTCGGCGCCGGCGAAGTCGAGCGCGTGGGTCCGATCCCAGAAGAACAGGTGTCCGCCGGGGGGCACGGCCCGCGCGATCTGCGCGGCCAGCTCGCGTCGCGCGGCCGGCGCGCGCACGCTGGACAGGACCGTGCAGAGCGAGGCCCAGGACATGCAGCCAGCCTCCACCGGCCAGGCCTCGTCGGGTGTGTGCAGCCAACGAATGGCGGGGTGCACCCGGCGCGCCCGGGAGAGGGCGCCGGGCCGTAGATCGATGCCCGTGAGCTGTTGCGGCAGCAGCCCCAGCTCCAGGTACATGCGCGTGGAGCGCCCGGTACCGCAGCCCACGTCGAGCACCGAGAGCTGCTCGGCGTCGACCTCGGCCGCTCGCAGGGCCCAGGTCAGGCGTCGCAGCAGCTCGACGCGATGTTCCAGCTCGACCTCGCGCCGCAGCGGATTCCAGCTGTCGCTGTCGCCGGGCTCGAGCGTGGCGTAGTCCTCGAGCACCTGGCGCGCGAGGGGGCGGGGCTCGTCGCTCATTGTGGGGTGTCCGCCGGAGCCGCCGCCGGAGGGGGCTCCAGCCCGCTGCGTCCACGCTGATCGAGGTCCACGCCCATGCCGACAGGCTAGCAGCCCGGCGCGCGGGTCGTCTGCCAGGGGCTGCGCGCAGCCCGACGCGCAGCCCCTGTTGGTGCGGTGCCCAGGCCCGGACGCTCGGGAGGCCCTCGGCCTCAGGGAGCCCCTCGGCGCGTGCCTGCTGCGGGCGCCTGCCCCGCGTGCTTGCGGCGGTCCCGTGCTCTAAGGGATCATCACGGCATGACTGAACCCACTTGGCCGCCCGGCGACGGCCCCAGCTTCAACCTCGCCAACGTGCGCGTGGTGGCCATCGGGCTGCTCGCCATCGCGCTGATCTCCGGGCTGAGCTCGGGCGTCTACACCGTGCCCGCCGAGTCCGAGGGCGTCGTGCTGCGTCTCGGCCGCCTGAAGGACACCGTGCCCTCCGGCCTGCACTACAAGCTGCCCTTCGGCATCGATCGCGTGCAGATCGTGCCCGTGAAGCGGCAGCTCAAGCAGGAGTTCGGTTTCGGCTCACCGGGCGCCAGCAACCCGTACCAGTCGTCGGACCGCCGCGAGTGGAACGCCGAGAAGTCCATGGTCACGGGCGACCTCAACGCGGCGCTGGTGGAGTGGGTCATCCAGTACCGCATCGAGCGTCCGGACCTGTACCTGTTCAGGGTGCGCAATGCCGACGCCACCCTGCGCGACGCGTCCGAGAGCGTCATGCGCGAGGTGGTGGGGGACCGCACGGTCGACGAGGTCATTACCATCGGCCGCCAGGAGATCGAGGTGGACGCCCTGATCAAGCTGCAGGCCCTGGTCGCCGAGTACGAGATGGGCATCCGCATCGATCAAGTGCAGCTCAAGAACGTGAACCCGCCCGAGCGTGTGCAGGCCTCGTTCAATGAGGTGAACCAGAGCCAGCAGGAGCGCGAGCGGGCCGTCAACATCGCCAACGGCGAGTACAACAAGGCCATCCCGAGGGCGCGTGGTGAGGCTGCGCAGGAGATCCTGGCGGCCGAGGGCTATGCCAAGCGCCGGGTCAACGAGGCCGAGGGTGACGTGGCCGCCTTCGAGGCCTTGCTGGTCCAATACGTGCAGGCGCCGGATGTCACGCGCACGCGGCTCTACCTCGAGACCATGGCGGAGGTTCTGCCGCGGATCGGCTCCATGGTCGTGATCTCTGAAGACCTGGCGGGGGTGCTGCCCCTGCTCGACCTCGGCGCGCTCGCCGACACCGGAGCAGCACGATGAAGATCCCCGGCATGCTGATCCTGGGAGGCGCGGTGGCGCTGGTGCTGCTGCTGCTGCTGTCGACCGCGGTCTACACCGTGAGCGAGACCGAACAGGTCATCATCACCGAGTTCGGCAAGCCCGTGGGCGAGCCCGTGCGGGAGGCCGGCCTGCACTTCAAGATGCCCTTCGTGCAGGAGGTCAACCGCATCGACCGCCGCATCCTGGAGTGGGACGGCCCGCGCACGGAGATCGCCACCGGGAAGAAGACCTACATCTTCGTGGACACCTTCGGTCGCTGGCGCATCACGGACCCGCTCAAGTTCTTCCGTCGCCTGCGCGATGAGCGCAGCGCCCTGTCGCGGCTGGAGGACATCCTCGGCAGCGAGACGCGCAACGCCATCGCCAATCACGACCTGATCGAGGTCATCCGCACCACCCGCGATCGCCAGCCGGAGCAGAGCGACACGCTCGACGACCTGGATACCGGCATCGATTCCGGCAGCATCGGGCGCCTGCACGCCATCACCAAGGGCCGCCAGCGCATCGAGCAGGAGATCCAGGACGCCGCCCGCGTCAAGCTGGCGGAGTTCGGCATCGAGCTGCTGGACGTGCGCTTCAAGCGCATCAACTACAACCCCAGCGTGGTCGAGACGATCTACGAGCGCATGATCTCCGAGCGCCAGCAGATCGCGTCCCTGTTCCGCTCCGAGGGCGAGGGCGAGGCCGCCAAGATCATGGGCAAGCTGCAGCGCGACCTGGCCGAGATCGAGTCGGCCGCGTATCGCACGGTGCAGTCGGTGCGCGGACAGGCCGACGCGGACGCCACCGCCATCTACGCCCGGGCCTACGACCAGAGCGAGGTGGCGCGTGAGCTGTACGCCTTCGTGAAGACCATGGAGACCTACCGCACGCTGTTTGGGCCGGACACCTCGCTGGTGCTCACGACAGGCGGCGACCTGATGCAGTACCTGGACGCGGCGGCGGGCAAGCCGAGGCCGTGAGCGGCGCGATCTCGGATTGGCGGACCGCCTGTTCGACGGGCTCCCAAATCGCGGCGTGCTGAGCGTCTCGCCTGGTGCGAGCGCTCAGCGAGGCGGGGCGCCCAGGGCGGCCTCCGCTGCGCGATGTCGGTAGCGCAGCGCCCACAGCACCAGCGCCAGCGACGCCAGCAGGAACGGCCACGCCGGTGCGCCGAGTCCGTCGGTGCCGTAGCGCAGGTAGAGCCAGAGCAGCATCGGCTGAGGTGCCAGGGTGAGCAGGCTCCGCAGGGGCCTGCCGAAGGTCGGGTCGGCCGCGCGCGCCGCGGGGCTGCGTGAGCGGGCGATCAGCTCGTCCGCGGGGGGCAGGCAGGCGCGCACCTCGCCCAGCAGCGCGGTGATGCGCCGCATCTGGGGCGGCACGCAGGCGGCCGCGTAGACGTGTACCAGCAGCGCGGCCAGCGCCACCGCGGCGTGCGTCCCGGCGCTCGCACGGCCCTCGCTCAGTAGCCCACCGCTCAGCGCCAGCGCGACCGTGGCCAGTGCGGCGCCGAGCAGCGACGGCAGGGCGGGCGACGCCACCCAGCGCTTGTGTCGGACGAGCCACGCGGGGTCACCCTCGGCCTGCTGCACGCAGGCCTTGAGCCAGTAGAAGCTGCCCATGAGGAAGAAGAACGGCAGCGTGTGGACCACCGCCGCGAAGAGCGTGCCCAGCAGGGCCAGCCGCAGGTGCAGGGCCATGGCCTCGCCGGAGTGGCCGGCCGAGGCGCCGGTCCAGGCCACCGCGATCCAGAGCAGCACCTCCGTGGCGACGAGCGAGCGATAGAGCCGGATCACGTGCCGGACCCCCTGTGAGTCATGTTCATACGAGCGAGTCGGATTATGTGGCCGCGCCCCCGGCGGTCAAGGCCGCGTGCTCCAGGGAGCGAGTAGAATCGTCTGCGCCGAACTGGTCCGACGGAGGTTCACCATGGATTCGACGCTGCGAACGCTGGCCCTGCTCTGGCTCGCCGGGGCGACGGCAGTTGCCCAGGCCGCTCCGGACCCGACCCCCGGGGGGCTGCCGCCCCACGCGCCGGGACAGGCCGCCCCGGCGGCGTCCGTGCCTTCGCCGCAGCCCGGCCAGGCGCCGCCGGTCCACGTGCGGCATGTGACGCAGGCGCCCATCCACATCGGGCTCTGGGACCCGGTCAGCCAGGCCGCGCTCCCCGGCGCCGGCCCGCTCGACGCCAGCCAGGTCTTCGACAACCGGCAGTGGAACGGCGCGGTCATGTTTCCCGGCACGGATCTGGTGGTGATGGACTGGGGGCAGATGAGCTCCACGCCCGAGAACGAGGTCTTCGCCGCCACGGTCAGCTATGCCACCGCCGATCCTGCGCCGGTGGACCTGACCCTGCGCCTGCACCCGCTGGCCAAGGGCCAGGGAGACCCCGGACGCGTCCAGGTCGAGCTGCCGCTGCGCGGCCTGCCCGGTTCGCCCGACGGCGCGCTGACCGTGTTCACCGTCGAGGTCTCGCTCGCGGAGACGCTGATCCCGGACGGGGCCTTCGCCTGGTCCTACGAGCTGGGCGCGGCCAGCACGGGCATCGCGCTGGTGGACCCCTCGGTGGAGGCCGGCATCGACGACCTGCTCGATCTGTACACCAGCGAGCTCGACTACCTGACCAGCTTCCAGATCGGCGGCGCCGCCTTCGCGTCGCTCTACCTGGGGCTGGTGGGCTCGTATCCCGGTGTGAACGGGTGGCCCAGCGTGGGCAGCGTGCTGCCGGGTTCCAGCGGCTACCCGGGCCTGCTGGTCGCCGGTCCGCTCTCGACCGCATCGGTCAACCTGGTGGACGTGAGCGGCGCGCTGCCCGGCGCGCTGGTCTGGCTCGTGATCGGTGCGCCCCGCATCGACGCGCCCTTCAAGGGTGGCGTCATGATCCCCGAACCCCTGTCGATGATGCCGCTCATGACCGACGGCCTGGGCCACGCGCACCTGCCCTGGCTGCAGCTGGTGCCCGTCCCGGCCGGCGTGGACGTCTTCGTTCAGGCCTGGTTCGTCGATCCCGGCGTCGCGCAGGGCTGGGCGGCCACCGCAGGGGCGCAGGGGATCACGCACTAGCAGCCTCTGGCCCTCGTGCTGGGGAGCGCGCGGCATCAGGACGCGCCGGGGCCGCGCGCCCGACGCGGACGCACAGCCTGGCCCGCGGGCATCGGTGGGACTCGTGGGCAGCCCGGCGATCGCGGGCTTGTTAGGCTCGGGATCCCTGGATGGAGGGCTTCCCCATGACCGCCAATGCGTCCGCTGTGCCCCGCTCGTTGCGCATCGGGTCGTTCCTGCTGAGCGCCTTGCTCATGCTGCTGTTCTGGCAGCTGCTGGGGTTCGTGCTGGAGGACATCGGTGATCACCCGGGCCCCGACTGGCAGGGCGTGCTGGTGGCGCACGAGGACGCCGACGACCGGCAGCACTCCGATGAGCTGGCGGCCGCCATCGCCGAGAACGAGTGGCGCGTGGCCCGGCAGGAGGAGTTGCAGCAGGACCTCAATAGCAGCATGACCAACGCCCGCGGCACCATGCAGCAGATGATGGACCTGCAGCGCCTGTCGTTGCAGCAGGGCGTGCCAGCCTCCGAGGCCGACGCGGCCTCGCTGGCCCAGGCGCAAGAGCGCTTCCTACAGGCCCAGGATCGCTTCGAGCAGGCCAACGCGGAGATCACCGCCTCCAACGAGGCCCGCTACGAGCTGCGCCTCGAGCAGAAGAGCGTGGACGGCGCGCTCGATGTTCAGCGTGAGCTGGCGCGGGCGCAGTATGACCTGCTCATGCGCGCCCACGGCCTGCGCGTGGCCAGCTGGAAGCTGGCCTTCATCGTGCCGCTGTTCCTGTTCTCGGCCTGGCTCTTCTCGCGCCAGCGCCGCAGCGCCTACCGGCCGATTCTGCTGGCCGCCCTGGCCGCCAGCTTCTGGCGCGTCGGGTTGGTGATGCACGCCCACTTCCCGGAGGAGTACTTCAAGTACATCGCCACGCTGGCGCCCATCGGCATCGCGCTGGCGTTCCTGGTGTGGCTGCTGCGCAAGGCGGCCCGCCCCGGGCGCGAGCTGTTGCTGACGCGCTACCGCGAGGCCTACCGCGCGCACATGTGTCCGGTCTGCGCCTTCCCCATGGCGCGCGGCCCGCTGCGCTTTGCGGTCTGGACGCGCAAGGGTCCGCGCGCGGCGGCGGCGGCGGCGAGCGCCGAGTCGGGCGCGGGCGCGGGCGTCGAGCGCGAGCCCGACGCGCCCTACGCCTGCCCGTCCTGCGGCACCTCGTTGTTTGCCGGCTGCGCGAGCTGCGGTTCGTTGCGGCACACCCTGCTGCCCTTCTGCGAGCACTGCGGAGACGAGCGCTACGAGCGCGACGACGGTCCGCTGGCCGCCACGGGTTGATGTGAGCAGCGCCGGTTCCCTGGCGACGGCTGACCCTGCTTCTGCTGCTGCGGCGTCGGCGCTCCCCGTGCTCAGCGCGCGTGGCGTCAGCCGCAGCTTCTGCACCGGTCGCGGCGAGGTCGCCGCGGTGCGGGAGGTCTCGCTCGATGTCCACGCCGGCGAGCTGGTGGTGCTGACCGGTCCCTCTGGCTCGGGCAAGACGACCTTGCTGCACATGCTCTCGGCCATCGCCACGCCGGACGCCGGCGCCGTCATGATCGAGGGCCAGCCGGTGGCAGCGCTCGACCGCGGCGCCCGGGCCGATCTGCGCCTGGCGCGGCTGGGGCTGGTGTTTGCCCAGCACAACCTGAGCCCCGCGCTGACGGCCGCCGAGAACGTGGACCTGCCCCTGGCGCTGCGGGGCCTGCCGCGCTCCGAGCGCGCGGCGCGGGTGACCGACGCCTTGGGCCGCCTGGGCGTGGGCGCGCTGGCCGAGCGCTTCCCGGACGCGCTGAGCAGCGGCGAGCAGCAGCGCGTGGCCACGGCGCGCGCCATCGCGGGCGCGCCGGCGGCGCTGGTCGCCGATGAGCCCACGGCGCACCTCGATTCCGACAGCGCGCGGGCCATGCTCGTGCTGCTGGCGCAGCTGGTACGCGAGCGAGGCATGGCGGCGCTCGTGGCCACACACGATCCGCAGGTGCTGGAGCTGGCCTCGCGCGTGGTGCGCATGCGCGACGGTCGCGTCCTTCGAGAGGAGCAGGAGTCGTGACGAGCGGGGGCAACCGGGAGCCCGGGGAGGCGGCGCTGACCGGTCCGGGTCCGCGCCTCCGCGCCGTCGAGCGGCGCCGCGGCACGCCAGGCGCCGGTCTGCATGGCGGCCTGTGCCTCGGTTGGGTGCTGCTGGCGGGTCTGCTCCAACCCGCCGATCCCGCCGATCCCGCGGCCGCAGCCCGCGCCGCCCAGGACGGCTCCTCGCCACCCGCGCCGGAGCTGGGGGACCCGCCGCTCCCGGCTGCTCCCACGCGCGAGCCGAGCGATCAGAGCAGCCCCGGGCCGCCCGCGCAGGCCTTCACGGACCCGGCCGTCGAGCAGCTGTTGTCGCGCATGGGCCGCGGGCTCTTCGCGGGGCCCTTCTTCATGGCGGGGCGCCTCAGCATCGAGCGCGGCGACGAGTCCAGGGCGCTCACCGTGCGCGTGGCCCAGAACACCCCCGGCACGCTGGTCGTGCGCGCCGACGGCTTCACGCGTCACCAGGGCACGGCCTTCCTGGTGACCCCGGAGGACCTGACGGCCTGGTTCCCGCGCGCCGAGCTGCGACTGGACCTGCCCCGCGCCCTGGGCGGCGAGCGCCTGTTCGGCAGCGACTTCGCCCTGGACGACCTGGCCGTGATGACGGGCGGCCGCGCGCGCTTCATCGCCTGGCACGAGGGCGAGGCGCGCATCGACGGCGTGGACTGCACCCGGCTCGTGCTCTGGCCGAAGGAACAGGAGGCGTCCTTCCTCGCGCTGGTGCGCATGTGGGTCGAGACCGAGACCGCGGCCCCGCGGCGCGTGGACTGTGTCTCGTTGCGCGGCGAGGTCGTGCGGCGCCTCACGTTCGAGGGCTTCGATGGCGACGTGGCGCGTCAATGGACGGCGCAGACCTTCGGCGAGGGCGGCGGCAGCTCGCGCCTCGTGTTCGGCCCGCCCGAGGCCAGCGCTCCCATGGACCCGGCGCGCTTCACGCCCGAGGGGCTGCGGCTGTGGCGCTGAGCCTGGGGAGCTTCGCGCTGCGCAACGTCCTGCGCCACCGCCGGCGCTCGCTGCTGGTGATGTTGGCGCTGGCCGGCGGGCTGTTCGTGCTGGTCTTCCTGAAGGCCCTGCAAGACGGGTTCGTGGCGCAACGCCTGGAGAGCGGCCTGGGGCTGGCCGTGGGGCATGTGGCCGTGACCCCGGGGTCGGCCGGCGCTGGCCTGTCGCAGGTGGCGGAGCTGCGCGAGCTGTGCGTCGCCGTCCCCGGAGTGCGGGCCGCGTCGGCGCGCGTGCGCGGGCGTGCCTTTGCACGCAGCGCGGGCGCGTCCGCGGGCTTGGAGTTCCTGGGCGTCGATCCCGAGCACGAGGCGGCCGCGCTGCAGCTGCCCGGCACGCTGGTGCAGGGCAGCTTCCTGGCCAGGCCGCGCCTCGGCGAGCTGCGTCCGATCGTGCTCGGGCTGCCCCTGGCCACGGAGCTCAAGCTTCAGCTCGGCGAGCGCGTGGCGCTGCTGGTGGAAGGGCGCGACGGCTCGCTGCACGCCGAGGCTTTTGCGCTGGGCGGGCTGTACCGCAGCGGCATGCCCAGCCTGGATCAGCGCAGCGCCTACATCGAGCTGTCCGCCGCGCGCCGGCTCGTGCTGGCGGCGGGGGAGGCCGATGAGCTCGTGCTGAGCCTCGACGACCCCGAGCAGGTGGGGGCCGTGCTGGCGACGCTGTCAGCCCAGCCCGCCTTCACGGACCTCACGCTGCAGAGCTGGCACCAGCTGGCGCCCGAGCTGCGCTCCGCCATGGAGATGCTGCGGGTGGTGGAGGGCGTGCGCACCGTGGTCTTGTTCGTGCTGGTGGGTCTGGGAGCGCTGAACGCCGTGGCCATGTCGATGTTCGAGCGCCGGCGCGAGTTCGGCGTGCTGATGGCCATGGGCATGCGGCCGGGCGCCGTACTGCGGCTGCTGCTGTGCGAGATGGGGCTGCTGGCGGCGGGCGGCGTGCTGCTCGGGTCCGCCGCCGCCTGGCTGGTGACGGAACTCTGGTTGGCGCGCACGGGCATCGACGTGTCCGCGCTGGGGGCCAACCTGCCCGGTGCCCTGGAAGGCACCTCCGTGATCTATCCGTACCTCGACACCGCCCAGGTGCTCGGCGCGGCGGCCTGGGTGGTCGTCCTGTCCCTCGCTGTCCTGGCCTGGCCGGCCTACCGGTTGCTGCGCCTGGACCCTGCCGCGGCCCTGGTCGATCGCACGTAGTGACAGTGGGCCGGCGCGTCGGCGGCAGGGTAGCCACCCGCAGGCTGACCGGCGCGCCCGTGGCCGCCCGCTGGTCCTCGGGTGACCTCAGCCGGCGCGTCTCGCAGCCCGCTGCGAGCGGAATGACACACGCACCGGAAGCTGCTAGAGCTCGAGCGGCTTGCCGCTCTTGATGCTCGAGACGCCGATGTGCCCGCCGTCCGAGGTGACCGCGCGCAGCTTGCCCTTGACGCCCTTCGGGATCAGGTCGTCGCCGAGGTCCTTGTCGAGCTTGGCCTTGCCCTCCACCAGGAAGGTCGTGCCGGTGCTGCCGTCGAAGCCGCTGAACATGAACTTGCCCTTGCCGTCCGTCAGCCCGGTGAGCTGCGTGACCGCGGCGGTGTTCGGGTTGGAGTCGGTGGCGACACCCCACAGCCGGGAGGTGTAGATGTAAAGGTAGGCCTTGCCGTCCGCGTTGTTCTGCAGCGAGTCGCAGTCGCCCTGGAAGCCGCCGCTGAGCTTGCTGCCCTGGATGCAGAGCGGGATGGTCTTCTTGTTGGCCTTGGTCACGAAGGTCTTGTCGCCCAGGCCGGGGAAGTGCACGTGCTGCACCTTGCCCCCGCCGGTGATCTCGAAGATGCGCACGGGCATGATCGGGGCGTCGCCGCCGGCGGCCATGGCCACGGTGAGGACGGCGGTCGACGTGAGCAGCAGGACGATGGCAGCGAGAGCGCGCATGCGGATGCTCCGGTGGGGTTGGGCTGGTGTTCTGAGCATAGCGCGCCGGCGGCGGCGACTCACATACGCTCGCTCCGGCGCCGGGGCGCATCGGGCGCTGCCGCCGGGCAGCGCCCGCGCTGCGAGCCCGTTCGAGCCGGTGATCGAGGGGGCTGTGGTATGCCAGAGGCGCCATGCTCGACGGTCTGCCTCCACCTTCTGCGCGCCTCGCGGCCGGCGCCCCTGCTGCGGCTTCTGTGTCGCCAGTGGTGCCGGGGTCGTGCTCGGCGGCGCAGCGACCCACGGGCGTGCGTCGCCTGCGAGCGCAGGACTGGCCCGCGGTGGTCGCCCTGGCTCGCGCCAACCTGGGCTTCCCGTTTGACCGCTTGCTGGCGCTCACGCGCGACCCGGCGGGCTGGGTGCTGTTCGATCGCGGCGGGAGCCTGGTGGGCGTCATGCTCACGCGCCAGCTGCAGCAGGGCGCGCGCCGCTACGGCATCGCGAGTTGGATCGTCATGGATCGCAGTGGAGGCGATCTCGCCAGCGGTCGTCGCATCCAGGCCCTCGCTGCCCACGCCCTCGCCGATCAACCGAGCGCCGGCTGGACGCACATCGTCACCACCGACACCGACGCCTACAACTCGCCCGTCTGGCGCTTTGACCGCTCGCTCGGCCTGCGCCGTTGGCCGCCGTCGTGGCAGCTGGCCGAGCTGGGATGGCGCTGGCCCGTGCTCATGTTCCAGCTGCGGCACTTCGGCGTGCGCACGTTCATCTTGCGCATGTCCGTCGATGGGTCGCCGCTGCCGGAGCCGACGTCGCGCGGCGCGCTCTCGCTGCTCGGCGCGACGCTGTTCATGGGAGCGCTGCTCTCTCCGCTGGCGTCCTCCGCTCCATGGACCGTCGCGAGCAGCGCCTGGGGTGCCGTCGCGCTGCTGGCCTTCGTCGCGGCGCGCGGGCTCGGGCACGCGCTGGTCGCCCGGCGAGTGGGTCTCACGCTGGCCTTCCGTTTCTGGGACTCGGGCCTGTTGCTGGCGGCGTGCCTGGCCGCTCTGGGCCTGGTGCTGCCCGGTGTGGGCGGTGGGCTCTACGTGCACGACGAAGACCACGATTACCTGGCCGACCCGGGCCCGTTTGGTCGCGTCATGGCCGCAGGTGCCCTGGCCTCGTTGCTGTTGCTCGGGGCGGTCGCGCTCGGCGCCCATGGCGCGCTCCTGCCCGAGGCGCTCACGCGGCCGGCGCTGGCGGCGGGCCTGGGCTTCGGCGCCACCGACACGCTGCTCGGCTTCGGGCCGGCGCGGGCCATGCCGGCGGGTCACGTCTGGGCCTGGAGCCCCGTCGCCGGCTGGCTGCTGGGCGCGCTGTTCGTGGCCCTGGTGTGGGCCGCCTGAGCGCTCTGCGCGCGCGGTTCAGCGCGCGCGTTGTGCCTCAGCAGCCGTCAGGTCGAGCTGGGGATCGGCGTCAGCAGCGCGTCGATCACGCTCTGCGCGCTGTAGCCGTTGGCTCCGTCGGCCAGGAAGCGCGCCACGTGCTGGGCGTCGTCGCCGGCGGTCAGCATGGGCTTCTCGGTGCTGCCGTCGCGGCGTGACTGGGGCATGCCGATGTTTGCCAGCAGGCCGTTGCAGACGCACTTGCGCCCCTCGGTGTCGGGCAACTCGCCGCCCTTGCGCTCGAAGTCCTTGTGGGGCTCGCTGGGGCAGCGCCAGCCCACCTTGCCATCCTCGCGTCGGTAGCCGTGGCGCAGGTAGCCCAGGTCGCAGATGCGCTTGCGCTCGGCGTAGACCGTGGCGTGGGAGATGGTCTCGTCCAGCTGCAGCACCTTGAACGGGAAGCCGGTGGGGGAGGCGATCGGGTCCGTGAAGATCCGCATCTCGCCGGCGCGGCTGCGCTGCAGCACCTGGGCCTTCCACTCGGGGCCGATGCCCGACTCGTTGGAGAACGCGAAGGCCGTGCCGACCTGGATGCCGGTGGCTCCCTGGGCCAGGGCGTCGCAGAGCTGCTGCGGGCCCGCGAAGCCGCCCGCCAGCCAGAAGGGCTGCTCGAGCGCGCGGAAGTCGGCCAGGTCGGGGCTGTCACGCTTGCCGTAGATGGGCTCGCCCGCCTCATCCAGCTTGGTGCGGCCGCGCGGCGGCGCGTTGTGACCGCCGGCCGTGGGCCCCTCGATGATGAAGCCGTCCACCTTGCCGCTGGCCTTGCGCACCATGACGTTGGCGATGGTGATGGCGGAGACGATGGCCAGGAAGCGCGGGCGCTCCAGGGCAGGGGCCTCGCCGCCGCAGAACGCGGCGGGGTCGAAGCGCGTCTTGAACTCCTCGTCGGGCAGGGCGCCCTTGATGTCGAGCCGCAGCTCGACCTCGCGCCCCTCGGCCAGGCGATCCAGGATGCCGGGGATGGCCAGCGGGATGCCCGCGCCCATCAGCACGAACGACACGCCCGCGAGCATGGCGCCGAAGATGGACGGCAGCGTCGGCACCTGGATCTTCTCCAGGTAGTTGATGCCGACCGGGTTGTCGTGGCCCTCACGCGCGAGGAAGACCTCGACGTAGTTGCCCGCGACGATCAGTTCGTTGAGCGCCTGGTTGGGCGCCTCCCCGATCAGCGGCTTGTTCTTGAAGGGCGCGTTCGCCGCCTTGCCGCCGGGCACGAAGTAGGCGTCGAGGATGCGCTGGGCCACGCCCGGGATCGGAAAGTGCGACAGGGCGCGCCGCATGGCCCCGTCCGGATCGCCCAGCTGCAGGCGCCGCGCCAGGATGATGTCGAGCGCGGTCCCCGCGATGACGCCGAGCTGACCGGCCTTGGAGACGGCCTGGGCGAGCTGCCAGGCGGACACGCCGGCACCCATGCCTCCTTGGATGATGGTCGGGAGCTGGGTCATGGACGGTGGAGTTTCGCGGGGCATCGGGGGCTGGGTGTCTTGTGGAGCATAGCCATGTGACATCTTTTGACTTGGGGCTATTTTGATAGCTGGGCGTCTACGGCGGCTCCCTGATTTTACCGGAGTCAGGCATCCAAGGGAGCCGCCCTGTCCAGCGCCTTGGAGATCGTCAGGTCCGTCTCCCGCATCGGTGCCCAGGTTGTGTGCTGGGCCTCTGCTGCAGCTCCCGTGCTGGGGACGCTCTGCATGTCGGATCTCTCTGGCGCCCCAGAGTGACGCGCCGACGCCGTGACCGCAATCCAGGAGCGTCTGCTGCCCGGCGTCGAGACCATGCTGGTGGAGTTCGAGGGCGCGGCCTCCCCGGTCACGATCGATCCCGTGCTGGGCGTGCCGGGCTGTGCGAGTCGAGCACGTCCAGCGTCACTACATGGACGTGGACATCAGGCCGTTGGAGCTGGCCAGGTCGAAGGACGCCGTGTCGTCTGCGATCCACATCTGATAGGAGATGTCGAGGCCCGACGGCAGGCCCGCGCGCCATGGGAAGGGCACGCTCAGGCTGCCGCGGCTGTCGCTGGTGAACCCGAGCACCACGTCGGGCGCGGGCACCAGCGTGCCGCCCATGAAGGGCATGTTCAGCGCGTTCAGGCCCACCACCAGGTAGACGATGGCGTTGGCGCGAGCGTCCCGCAGCGTGAGCTCGTTGTGCGAGTCGGGTGAGAGCGGGCCCGCGCCCTGCAGCGTGGGCAGGCCCGACGCGCCCGCCTTGGCCAGCCCCAGGTTGGACCAGTTGCCAGTGACGCTGACAGCGCCCAGTGACTGCTCCATGAGGTGGCCGTAGTGCGGCGCGGCCACGTCCTCCAGCGGGTTGCCGTGGCCGTCCTCGGTCCATTGCTTGGCGTCCACCAGGGCGCGGAACGCGCGCCGGTAGATGAGCCGCGCGCGCACGTTCACGTTCTGGCCCACAGCCGGCGCCAGGAAGGTGTAGCTGCTGGAGTCGGTGGCCAGGGCCGGGATGCGGTTGTCGAAGGTGATGCCCGTGGCGTCGGTGAAGAAGGTCGGCCCCTCGCCGTTGACGTCGTGGTTCACCTTGCCGAAGTAGCGCCCCGGCTGGCCGGCGTAGTAGCCCAGGGCCGGGTCACCCACGCCGCCCAGGTCATGCACGGTCTCGTCGCCGAGGAACAGCAGGGCGTCGTCGAGCGGGTCGCCGCCCACGGGCCAGGCCTCCACCAGCAGGATCATGTTGCGCACCGTGACGCCGGTGGGCACGTGGTGCCCGGTGAGCGAGTTGATCACGTCGACGTCCACCTGCACGGTCATGCCCGATTGCGTCACGGTCATGTCGAGCTCGGCGGCGTTGTCGAGGAACTCCGGCGTCGTGCCGCGGATGTCGTGAGAGCGGATGGTGTCAGGGTCACGCACCAGCTGCGGAAACAGGATGTTGCAGACCGTGTCGAAGCCCGACGGCGGCATGTGGCAGTCGACGCAGCTGGCGTAGGAGGGTGAGTTCTCGTCGGCGTAGGGCGAGTTCAACCACTCCAGGTAGGTCGGCTCCGAGATGACCCCATTGGGCTCCTCGAAGTTGCCGTTGCCGTCGGGGTCGTTCTTGTCCTGGTGGCACGCGGCACAGACCGCGGCCGCGAGCTGCGGCTGGTAGGAGGCGCGCATGGCCAGCTGGTTGACGTAGTTGACGTCGCCGAGCATGCCGTACTGCACCTGCTTGGGGTTGTTCCCCTCAGGCAGGGTGAAGGTCACCGCGTCCGGGTGGATGCCGGGGAAGTTGACGCGCGATTCGTCGATGTCGGCGATCTTGTGGCAGGCCTCGCATGAGATGCCGTGAGCCACGCCGGGCACAGGTACGGCGATGTTGGAGTCGAGCGCTCCCGCAAAGCCGTTCTCGATCCAGAGCTCGGGCTGGTGGCAGGCCGCGCATTCAGAGTCGGGGTTGCTGCCTGCGTGGGTCGAGTCGCGCGTGTAGACGAAGCCGCCCAGGCCGCCCGCGGTGCCGTCGCCGTTGTAGATGTCGTGCACCCAGGTGTTCAGGCCGGCGTTGGCCATGGGCGTGTCTTCCCAGGCGATGCTGGTGTTGTAGTGGCAGAAGCTGCAGCCGTTGGGGCCCAGGAACTGGTAGTTGAGGTTGTTGTCCTGCGGCACGGCGTCCAGCAGCAGTGTCACGTCGCTGGCCGGCGAGTCCAGCTGCTCGGAGCTGTTGAAGTAGCCCTTGCTGGCGCCCACGATCACGAGCCCGGTGCCGCTCGGCACATCGAGCACGAAGCTGCCGTCGGGCGCCGTGGTGGTGCGGTAGGCGCTGGCCTGGAGCGAGACCAGGGCGCCTCCAATGCCGGCCTGGCTGACGCTGTCCTTGACCACGCCGGAGATCTGATCGGCTGGCGTGGCGGCAGCTGCAGTGCAGAGGGCGCCCAGGAGCAGGGCGGGCAGGCTGAGCAGGGTGATCGACATGGCGGGGGTTCCGGCGACGGTGAGGGCCATTATCAACTGAACACAAAATCCGAAGATAAGTTGCCCGGAGCCTATCACGGTGCGTCCATGTGTGCCCGGCGGGCCTTGGACAGTCCTGCGCAGCCTGCCCCCTGGTCTTGTGGGCCAGATACCCGACGAGGCCCTCGAAACCCCTCAGGCGCCCCGCTTCTCGCCGCCGCTGTCGTCCAGGCCGTACCAGTTCCTGTGCTCAGCGGGTCGCCACAGCAGCGGCCGCCATTGCCACAGCAGCCGCACCAGGAACCAGGCCACGGACAGGCCCAGGATCGCGAACACGAAGGGGAAGCTGGACAGCCAGTCGGGCCGGGGCTGCCCCAGATAACGCGTGATGCCGGTGGTCAGCCCGCCCGCCACGAGCCAGGCCACCAGCAGGGCCAGGCTGGCATTGAGGCCGTTGATGGTGCGCCGCGCGCGCTCGTTGTCGATGTACGCGGCCCGCGCCTCGCGCTTGGGAAACAACTCCGCCAGTACGAACGCGAAGCAGCCCAGCAGGATGTAGGTGTCGATGGCCAGTTCGGAGCCCATGCCGTGGGCCATGACCACGTGCGTGCCGTGGATCAGCGCGTTGAGCGGCGGCACCGAGATCAGCAGGGCCAGCACGAGCAGAAACAGATTCCAGGTCTTGGAGAGCTCGACGAAGCGCACCGCCACCGAGAAGTCCGTCGTCGAGCGGCGCGGCCCCGACATGCGCTTGAGCACCTCGCGCAGCACGCCGTACAGGATGATGATCTCGAGCATGCTGACCACGAAGGCCACCCACTTGATGGCGTGCGACTGTGGCAGGTGATAGGTGTGGTGCGCCGAGTTGGTGAACGAGTTGAGCAGCCCGACGCCAAACAGCGCGAAGGACGCGCGCGACTGGGCCAGGCGCTTGTCGCGCGAGACGCGCTCGCCCATGTAGAGCACGCAGCCGTAGACCATCTGGTTGAACGAGGCCACCAGCGAGCCGCACGACTTCCACTGGATCTGCAGGTCCGCCACAGGCTGGCTGCGCACGCCGGGCAGCAGCCAGGCGTGGCCTTCGGCAAACGTGTACAGGAAGAACAGGATGCCCACGCTCCACATGTAGACGTAGACCGGGCGCGACCAGAACCCGTGCCGCACCTTGCTGAAGAAGGTCACGGCAAACGCGACCCAACCCACGGCGATGAGCACCGAGAACGCAGGGTGAAAACCGATGTACTCGCGCCCGGAGGTGAGACCGAAGGGCAGCGTGACCAGGATGCCCAGCCCAGCCAGGGCCCAGCAGACGAGCTGCAGCCGGAAGCGCAGCCGGTCGCCGGGCGTGGGGGCGCCAAAGGTGTCGAAGAGGTACTTGTGCACCACGGTCACGGCGCCCAGGAAGATCCAGGCCGAGGCAAACGTGGTGTGCAGCGGGCGCAGCTGCACCAGGCTCAGGCCCAGCGACTGCAGCAGGCTGGCCAGCTCGGGCAGGTAGTAGCTGGCGGCCAGCGCGCCCAGCCCCAGCGAGAGCAGCACGCACAGCAGCGCGCAGCGCACCAGCGTGAAGACCATGCGCTCGCCGTCATCGAATCCGGCGCCTCTGCTCAGAACTCCCACCAGGGCACCTCCGCCAGGGACCAGTCGCCGTCTTCGTGCTTGGTGGCGGCCAGCGCCGTGCGCACGAGCTCGCCGTTCTCGCCGAGCCATTCCATGAAGTCGAGCAGCGCCTCGAGGTCCTGGGGCGAGAACCCGAAGCGCGGCATGGCCTTGCCCGGTACGCCCTGCTCGAGCACCGCACGCACGCCCTCCCGACCCAGGCGCGTGATGGCCGTGGTCAGGTCGGGGGCGCGGTAGTCGCTGGCGTGGTTGGGCAGGTGGCAGGCCACGCAGTTCTGCTGCAGGGCGATGTCGCGCCCGCGGGGCGGCGTCGCGTCCGCCAGGGTCGAGGCGAACAGCTCCACCGGCGGCTGAAACACGGCCACCCGCGCTTGGCCCCGACCCGTGGCGGCGATTTCCTGCAGGTACGCGCCCAGCGAGCGCCGCTCGATCAGGTCGAGGTCGAAGGCCGGCATCTGCCCCGCGCCGTCCACCAGGATCGTGTCCATGCGCGCCGCCGTGAGCCAATCGGCCGCGTTGGTCAGATCGGGCCCGAGGAACCCGCCGAAGCCGTAGAGCTGATGGCAGCTCTGGCAGTTGTGCTCGTGCCAGATCTCCCGCCCGCGGAGGGCGTGGGTCGAGAGCGGCGGCGCCTCTCGGCCGGCGGGATCGCTGTAGACCATCCACGTCTGCACGACGTAGGCGGCCACGAGCAACCCGATCAGGAGCTGACGATGTCCAATTTGCACCCCGCTTGCGTACAGGAGACCCTGGCCTCAGTCAACCGCTGGAGTGCACAGAGCCCGCGCTGCGCCGGGTGCTGGGCCCTGGCCGTCCCCGATCCGCGACAGGCGCGCGCCCGTGACGCAAGCCAGAGAGACCTGCTACCGCTGCCACAAGCCGCGGCCGCTGTGCCTGTGCGCGCGCACGCAGAGGGTGGCCAATCGCACCCGGGTGCTGATCGTGCAGCACCGGCGCGAGCGCTTTCACCCCGTGGGCACGGCGCGCCTGGCGCGGCTGGGGCTGAGCGCGGTCGAGCTGTTGGAGGCGGCCGGCAGCGTGCCCCGGCCCGAGTTGCCTGAGGACACGGCGCTGCTCTATCCGGCGCCGGACGCTCAGGACCTGGAGAGCCTGGCCCCCGATCAGCGCCCGTCCTGCCTGTTGGTGCTGGACGGCACCTGGCACCACGCGCGCCGGCTGTACCTCGACAACCCGTGGCTGCAGGGTCTGCGCGCCGTGCGCCTCACGCCCCAGCAGCCGAGCCGCTATCGCATCCGTCGCCAGGCGCGCGCGGAGCACCTGTCGACCATCGAGTCGATCGTGGCGGCGCTGCGCCTGCTGGAGCCGGACACGCCGGGGCTTGAGCGGCTGCTCGAGAGCTTCGACAGCATGGTGACCGATCAGCAGGCGTACATGCTCGACCCGGCCAGCCAGCCCCGCCGGCAACGTCGCCGCCCGCGCGCGGCCCGTGCCGTGCCGAGTCGCCTGCTCGAG
>QNBX01000023.1 GCA_003644265.1 Planctomycetota bacterium | reverse complement strand
CCCGATGAGCTGGCCACGGCGCTGGACCGGGTGGCCGAGCTCGACGTGCAGGGCGCGCTGGTGGTGGAGTACCACGACAACCTGATCGCCATGATGCGCGGCGCCAGCGACCCGCGCCTGGCTGAGCTGGTGCTGCTGGGCAGCGACGGCTGGGAGGGTCCGGACGTGGGCGCCGCCATGGCCGGGCGGGTGGCCGGCGCCTACTACACCAGCCACTTCTGTCCCGACGAGGGCGACGTGCCCACCGACCGCCAGGCCCTGGTGGCCGGCTTCCTGCAGCGCTACGCCGAGCGCCACGGCGGCACGCCGCCCACGGACTTTGTGGCCCTGGGCTATGACGCCGGGCGGGCCGTGCTGTCCGTCTTTGATCCCAACCAGGACGGGCCGGGCATGGCCTCCCGCCTGGGCTCGCTGCGGCATGTGGGCGTCACCGGTCGGCTGCAGCTCGACGCCAACCGCAGCGCCCAGGGCAAGTCGATGGTGTTTGAGCAGTTGCACCGCAGCGACGGCGCCAGCCGCTTCGTGAAGCGCTCACGGGGCTAGCATCCTCTGTGGCGCAAGGGCCGTCAGGGGGGCAGGGGGCGCGGCCCTGCCGGGCGGCGCTGGGACCACCCGATCCATACACCCCCGCCTTTTGCGGTGCAAGGGCTCGAAAACCCCACATCTTGTGGGATACTCCGCCCTGAGGGCCTACGGGCGGGGTCTCCCCCTCGAATGGCTCATGGCGACCCCAGGCATTGAGTGACCGGGAGGGCTCCTGCGTGCGCTGCCCCTATTGCAAGGCCAACAACGACCGCGTGGTGGACTCCCGCACCTCCGGCGAGGCGGACGCTATCCGGCGTCGGCGCGAGTGCCTGGAGTGCAACGGGCGCTTCACCACCTACGAGAAGGTGGGCGAGACGGCCCTGCGTGTCGTCAAGAAGGACGGCACCCGGGTGCCCTTCGCCCGCGACAAGCTGCTGGGCTCCATGCTGGTGGCCTGCCACAAGCGGCAGGTGGAGACCGAGACCCTGGAGGCCCTGGCGGCCGACATCGAGGTGCAGCTGCACGAGGTCTTCGACAAGGAGGTGGCCAGCAAGTACATCGGCCACCTGGTGATGGATGCCCTGCGCTCGCTCGATCAGGTGGCCTACGTGCGCTTTGCCAGCGTCTACCGCGAGTTCAAGGACGTGAACCAGTTCCTGGACGAGCTCAAGCCGCTGCTGGGTGCGGGCGAGCAAGACCAGCGCGACGGCGTGGGTTCGGGGGCCGGCGGTGGCGCCGGGATGCGCCCTGATCATGGCGCTGACAACGGGAGCGGGGGGCGGCGTGCGGGTGAGTCCTGAGCATTCCCGGCTGCCGGCGGTGATGGACGCCGCGGGACGCCTGCTCCCCTTTGACCGGGGGCGCCTGACCGCGTCGTTGCGTCGCGCCCTGCTGGGCGACAGCGAGCTGGCGCAGGACCTGTCGGCTGTCTCGGCGGCGTGGCTATCCCGGCCGGAGCAGGGCCCGGTGGTGGGCCTGAGCGAGCTGTCGAGCTTGGCCGCTCGCGTGCTGGACGGGGCCGGCGCATGCTGGGCCGCGACGCGCTTCAGGCAGCGGGACTCGGGCCTCGACCGCCGCGCGGCTGACGGTCTGCGCCCCGCGCCCTGGTCGGGCGACGACGCTGGGGTCGACCGCGGTCGGGCCCTGGGCCCCATCGCGGCTGCGCCTGCGGACGCCCTGGCCGCGCTGGGTCCGGACGCGGGTCCTGGCGCCGAGGGGCGCCTGGTGCGCCGCATGCTGGCCAGTCAGGTCCGTGGCTCCATGCTGGGTGACGCGGTGCGAGTGGCCGAGTCAGCCGGGCTGCTCGACGTGAGCGGCCACGTGGGGGGCGCGCGTGTGCCCGCCGCGACGCTCAGCATGACCTGGCTGGAGCGCCACCGCGGCCCGGAACTGGGGGCCGAGTTGCGCTGCCTGGCGCGGTTGGTCACCGACGAGCTGTGCGTGCCCTGGCCCGGCCGCCCGCCCACCTGCGCCGAGCTGCGTTCCTTGGCTCGACACCTGAAGCCTGCGTCGCCCGAAGCCCCCAACGGCGCCGTGGTGTTGGCTCTGCCTGCTCAACAGGCGCCGCTCATCCCCGGCCTGCTCGCGGCGCTCGAGAAGCACAGCGCGCCCCGGCTGCGGCTGGTGGGCGAGCTGAGCGCGCACAGCGCCGGACAGGTCGGACTCACGGCCCTGGACGCCGCGGGCGTCGAGCAGGTCAGCGCTTGGCCTGCGGCCGGCGTGGACGTGGGCGCGGCCACGCTGGATCTGCCCTTGGTGGCCGCCGCCACCGGACAGCGGGCCGGCGACTTCCTGGCCTTGACCGAAGAGTTGGCCGACGAGGCCCTGGGAGCCCTGGCCAGCCTGGAGGCCGCAGGTCTGGGCGCCACCGCCCGCCACGAACTCCAGCCCCACGCCGGTGATGCGCGCAGGTTGCGCCTGGTGTTGCGCGGGGCGCCCCGTCTGCCGCGCCTGCTGCTGTCCTGGCGCGTCGATGAACTCACCAGCGATCTGCTGTCCGCCCTGGGCGAGCGTCTGGCCCGCAGCCTGCAGCGGTCGCGCCTGCCGGCCGCGCTGGACCTCTCGCCGGGCGAGGGCTTCAGCGGCCCGGACGCCGGGGCCCACGCGCGCCGGCTGGGCCTCTGCGACCGCAGCGCCCGCTTCGTCTCGCGTGTTGTCCCCTGCAGCGGCGACGTCGCCGCTGCTTCGTCTTCCTCACTTCACGGTTCCCGTCCATGCGCCTGACCCGCGTCGACATCCACGGCTTCAAGTCCTTCGCCGATCGGACCGCTCTCGACCTGCCGCCGGGCCTGACGGCCATCGTGGGGCCCAACGGTTGCGGCAAGAGCAACGTGATCGACGCCGTCAAGTGGGCTCTGGGCGAGCAACGCGCCTCGGCCCTGCGCGGCAAGGACATGCTGGACGTGATCTTCAAGGGCAACGGCGCGCGGGGTCAGCGCAACTTCGCCGAGGTCTCGCTTCACTTCGACAACAGCGACGGCCGCCTGCCCACCGACTACACGGAGGTGGTCATCACGCGGCGCCTGTTCCGTTCGGGCGAGAGCGACTACCTGATCAACAAGCAGCCGGTGCGGCTCAAGGACGTGCGCGACCTGCTGATGGACACAGGGCTCGGCACGGGCGCGTACTCGGTCATGGAGCAGGGGCGCATCGACGCCATCCTCTCGGCCAACGCGGTGGAGCGGCGGCGCATCTTCGACGAGGCCGCAGGCATCAGCCGCTACCGCGCGCGGCGGCGCGAGAGTGAGTCCAAGCTCGGGCGCACCGAGCAGAACCTGTTGCGTCTGCACGACGTGGTTGAGGAGCTCGAGAAGCGCCAGCGCTCGCTCAAGCAGCAGGCGGGCCGGGCCCGCAGCTTCCTGGTGGCGCGTGACCGTATGCGCGAGCTGCGCAGCCGCTACTACGTGCACCAATGGGAGACCCTGGGCTCCACCCTGGCCGAGCAGCAGCAGCAGCTCGAGGCCTTGGTGGCCGCCGAGGCCGAGACGCGCGCCGAGCTGGACGCGGCCCGGGCCGAGGTGTCCGCGCTGACCGAGCGTCAGTCGAGCCTGCGCCAGGACGTGGACGAGAGCGCCGAGTCCTTCCGTCGTGCCAGCGGTGAGGTGGAGGCCGTGGGCGAGCGGCAGGCCGCGCTGCGCGAGCGCATCGCCGAGGCCGAGGCCGCCGCCGAACGCCTGTCGACCCGCATCCTGGGGCTCTCCAGCGCCCTGGACGAGCGCCGCACGGAGGGCGAGGCCCTGCTGGCGCAGGTCACCGAGGTCAGCGCCGAGGCCCAGACCTGGCAGGGCACGGTGTCCGAGGCCGAGGCCGCCCACGCCGCCGCCGGCGCCGAGGTGGCTGCCTGGGAGCAGGCCACGCGCGTGCGTCGCGAGGAGGCCCTGGCGCGCCTGGCGCGTCTGGCCGAGGCGCGCAACCGGGTGGGCCAGGCCAGCTCGCGCCACGCGGCCCTGAGCGCGTCGTCCGAGCGCCTGGGCGAGCAGATCGAGGCCCTGGGTCAAGAGGTCGAGACCCAGGCCAGTCTGCAAGCTGACCTGACCACCTCCGCCCGCAAGCTCGAGCAGGACCGGGACGAGGTGGCCGAGCTGGCCCAGGCGCACCAGCAGCGCCTGACGGCGCTCCGCAGCGAGCACGACAAGCAGGATCAGGCGCTGGCCCGACGCCGCGAGGAGTTGGCCGGCAAGAGCTCACGCAAGGAGGCCCTGGACGAGCTGATCGAGAGCCGCGACGGCGTCGCTCCGGGCGCGCTGTGCCTGCTCGAGTCCGATCTGCCGGGCGTGGAAGGGCTGGTGGTCGACCACTTGCGCGCGCCGCGCGAGCTGGCCGAGGCGGTCGAGGCCGCGCTGGGCGCCAGCACCCAGGCCGTGCTCATGTCCGGTCGCGAGGCGTCGCTCCAGGCCCTGGCGCACCTGTCCGCCGAGAAGGGCGGGCGCGTGCTGTTGGTGCCGCGGGACGGGTTGCGCGCCCGCGCGGACGAGCTGACCGCTGCCGCGGGCGCTGCCGCCGCCGACGGGCCCGGTGAGCGCCTGCTGGATCGCCTCGACGTGCGCGACCATGCCGAGGTGTTCGAGGCGCTGCTCGGGCACGTGCGCCTGGTGGCCGACCGTCAGCAGCTGCTGGCCTGTCGCCCGGACGGGTCGAGCGTCTGGGTCACGCCCGCGGGGGAGTCCCTCGACGAGCGCGGTCTGCTGCGTGGTGGCGCCGCCGGCGGCGAGAGCGGGCTGCTCGCTCGGCGCGCCGAGCGTGACGAACTGGTCAGCCTGTGCGACGCCCTGGCCGCTGACATCGAGCGCGCCCTGAGCCAGCGCGCTGAGCGCCTGACCGAACTGGAGCGGGTGGGGCAGGTGCTGGCCGAAGAACAGCAGCGGCTGCGCGAGCTCGAGACCGAGCGTGAGCGCACGCGCGTGCGCGAGCGTCAGGCCGCAGAACGCAGCGACGTGCTGCAGCGCGACCTCGGGCTCAGGCGCGATGATCTCACCGGCGTGCAGGCCGAGGCCGAGCAGGCCGCCCGCAGCCTGGGCGCCGCACGCCAGGACGAGTCCGCGCTGGAGAGCGAGGTCTCCGCCGACCGCGAGACCGAGACGGCTGAGGAGGCACGCCAACGCCAGCTGGCCGAGGTCGTGAGCGCGCGCCAGGAGGCGTTGTCCGCCGCACGGCTCGAGTTCTCCGAACGCCGCCAGCGGGTGGCCGCCATCGAGAGTGAGCACCGCCAGGTGCAGCGTGGCCTCGCAGAGCGGGGGGCCGAGCTGACCCACGCCGAGGAGGAGCGCGCCACCGCCGTGACGCGCGCCGCAGAGCTCAAGCAGGAGCTGTCTGCGCTGTCGGGCCGCGCCACCGAGCTGACCGAGGAGCGCGACCGCCGCGCGGGCGTCCTCAACGAGGCCCGCGAGCGCAGCACCTCGCTTGGCGATCACATGGGCCGGGCCAGCGCCCTGGTGCTGGAGCGCGAGGGCTCACACGAGGGCGCCGCCGAGCTGCTCTCCAACCACCGCCTGGCCAGTCAAGAGACCCAGATCCGCCGGGACGAGCTGCGCAACAAGGTGCTGGAGGAGCTCGAGGTCGACCTGGCCGAAGGGCAGCGCCCCGTGCTGGCCGCGCCCGCTGCCGAGACGGACGTGGACGCGAGCGCTGCCGGCGAAGGCAGTGACGCGGACCCGAGCGCCGCCGACGAGGGCAGCGCCGCCGACGCGAGCGCCGCCGACGAGGCCTCAACAGCTCCCGCCGAGGTCTCGCAGGACAGCGGCGAGCCCATGGACTGGGACGCCGTCGCCGCCGAGATCGAGGACCTGCGCGGGCGCCTCTCGCGCATGGGCAACGTGAACCTGGCCGCGGTGGACGAGCTCACCGAGGTCGAGCAGCGGCTGGGCTTCCTGGTGGGGCAGTGCGACGACCTGGCCGCCGCCAAGCAGGCGCTGATCGACACCATCGCGCATCTCAACATCGAGTCCCGCGACCGCTTCGTCTCCACCTTCGAAGAGGTGCGTGGTCACTTCCGCCAGATCTTCCGCAAGCTGTTCCGCGGCGGCAAGGCGGACATGGTGCTGGAGGAGGGCGTCGACGTGCTCGAGGCCGGCATCGAGATCACCGCCGCGCCTCCCGGCAAGGACCCGCGCACCATCACGCTGCTGTCCGGCGGCGAGCGCACGCTCACCGCAGTGGGCCTGCTGTTCTCGCTCTTCAAGGCGCGTCCCAGCCCGGTCTGCCTGCTGGACGAGGTCGACGCCGCGCTCGACGAGACCAACATCGAGCGCTTCTGCTCGGTGCTCGAAGATTTCCTGGGCCAGAGCCAGTTCCTGGTGGTGACCCACGCGCGGCGCACCATGAGCTACGCCGATCAGGTCTTCGGCGTGACCATGGCCGAGCACGGCGTCAGCAAGGTGCTCAGCCTGTCGGTCGAGGAGTACGACAAGAGCGGCGTGCCCCCGGCCGCCGGTGCCGCGCGACCCGAGGTGCGCGCGGCCATCGAAGGCGCCAGCGCATCCGTCGGCATGGAGGGCGGCAGCTCCGGCTGACCCAAGCCCGGGTGGTCACGACGACGCGAGCGTCGGGTGGCATCAGCGACGTCGCGCGCGCGTAGGCAAAACGTGCGGCGGACACAGCGCCACGGGCAACGACGACGGCTCCAACCAGCGCGGTTGTTCTCTCCGGCGGCAACTCCCGTCAGATGGGAGCCGGCTCCAGCGGCAGAGAGAAGTGGCGGACCAGGAGGCGACTATCTGGGAAAAGGGGAAGAAGGGGAGAAGAGAGATAGAAGCCTGATGAGGGCTACCCCCTGATCCACCAGCTTGAGTCTACCCCTCGCCTGTATCCCGGCAAGTGGAATCGGCCTGTCAGCGGGTGCTCAGGCGAGGGCGCGTGGCTTGGTAGCCTGGGCTCTGCCGAGGTGAGCGGACGGGCCGTTTGCTGGGCGACCCGCACCTCGAACCGCGCCGCTCATGACTGCTCCCCGGGGGGCCATCCGCAACCTGCTCGAGAGCGGTCTGGCGCTGGTGGCGCTGGGGCCGTTGCTGCTCATGCCGCCGCGCGTCGCCGTGCTCGGGCTGCGTGCGCTGGGCAGCGTGTTGTTCTGGTGCCTGCCCGGCCGCCGGGCCCACGCCCGGCGGCGCGTGCAGCAGACGTTGGGCATGGACGTCCGCGCGGCGGATCGCGTGGTTCACGGCGCCTTCCGCAACCTGGCCACCAACGCCATGGAGGCCCTCCGACTGGAGCGTGCCCTGCGCCGCGGCGGGGTCGAGCAACTGGTGGCGGTGGAGGGCGCCGAGCACCTGCAGGCCGCGCTGGATCGCGGGCAGGGCGTCGTGCTCGCGGGCGCCCACCTGGGCGCCTGGGAGGCCATCCCCGTGATCGTGGCCAAGCTCTTCAAGCCCCTCTTTGCGGTGGCCCGCCCGCTCGACAACCCGCTGCTCGAACGCATGCTGAAGGGGCTGCGCGGCGAGGTCCTGGCGGGCACGCTCGACAAGGACGGCTCGGCCCGGGACATGGCGCGGCTCATGCGCAAGAATGAGATGGTGGGCATGCTGCTGGATCAGAACGCCGGCAGCGCGGGGCTGATGTTGCCGTTCCTGGGCCTGCCCTCCCGCCAGCATCGCGTCGCCGGAGTCATGGGCACGCGCTTTGGCGCCGCGGTGCTGCCCATGTACATGCTGCGAGAGCCCGGCTGCATGCGCTTTCGTCTGCTGATCGAGCCCGCCGTGTCCGTGCCGGAGGGGCTCTCGCCGGAGGACGCCGAGCGCGAGCTCGTGCTGGCCGTGAGCCGCTCGTTGGAGCGACAGGTGATGGAGCACCCCGAGCAGTGGAACTGGCTGCACGACCGCTGGCACAGCGCCGAGGTGGCCCTGTTCCTGGAACGGCAGCAGCGCGAGCGCACGAAATCGGGGCCCGGCCCCGCCCTCGCAGAGAGTACAAACGGGTCCCGCTGAGCCCGTTGCTTGCCATGGACTTTCCTCCTCTCGACTTCTCTCGCGTCCGCACCGGTCCGGTGGCGGAGCGCGCGCACAAGGTCGACGCCGACATGTTGGCGCGGCCGGTGGAGCCCACGCCTGGGGCCACCGACGTGCTCGACAGCCTGCCCGACGTGCTGGCCGCCCGGGCGTTACGGCGCCTGGCTGGCCGGGTGGTCGCGGCCCAGCGCGGCGGCTGCCCGGTGCTGCTGGGCTTTGGCGGGCACGTGATCAAGACCGGCCTGGCGCCGCTGATCATCGACCTCATGCAACGCGGGCTGGTGTCGGCCTTGGCCACCAACGGCAGCGGCGCCATCCACGACTTTGAGCTGGCCGCTGTGGGGCACAGCTCCGAGGACGTGGGCCCGGGCCTGGAGCGGGGCGAGTGGGGCATGGTGGCCGAGACCGCCGCCGCGCTGAACGGGGCCGCCAAGGCCGCGGCCGCCAAGGGCGAGGGCCTGGGCGCCACACTGGGCCGCGCCATCGTCGAGCAAGACCTGCCCGGCGCAGGCACGAGTCTGCTGGCCACGGCCCACAAGCTGGGGCTGCCCGCGACCGTGCACGTGGCCCTGGGCACGGACACCGTGCACATGCACGCCGACGCCGACGGGGCCGCCATCGGCGCCGCCAGCATGCATGACTTCCGGCGCCTGGCCGCGGTAGTGGCCCGGCTCTCCGGCGGCGTCTACCTCAACCTGGGGTCCGCTGTGATCCTGCCCGAGGTGTTCGTCAAAGCCCTCAACGTGGCGCGCAACCTGGGCCATGAGGTGACCGGCTTCACCACCGCCAACCTCGACATGTTGCGCCACTACAGACCGCGCGTGAACGTGCTGGAGCGCCCGGGCGGCGAGGCCATCGAGCTCACCGGGCACCACGAGATCAACCTGCCGCTGCTGCGCTGGGCCGTGCTGCGGACACTGTCGGAGGGCTCGTCATGAGCGCCGCGGCTCGCAACCTGCTCAACAACCCCAAGCGCCCGCGCGTGCTGCTGGTGGGCGACATGATCCTCGACCGCTACCAGTACGGCGAGACCCGGCGCATCTCACCCGAGGCGCCCATCCCGGTCATGGCGGCCACGCGCCAGGAGCTGCGGCTGGGCGGTTGCGGCAACGTGGCGGCCAACCTGGCGGCGCTGGGCGCCGACGTGAGCTGCGTCAGCCTGGTGGGAGACGATCGCAGCGCCGAGCACATCTCCCGGCTGCTGGCCGAGGCGGGCTGTCGCGTCGACGGCCTGGTGGTGGACGCTGAGCGACCCACCATCCGCAAGACGCGCATCGTGGCGCAGAACCAGCAGCTGTTGCGCATTGACGAGGAACGCGTGGGCCCGCCCGGCGCGGACGTGGAGGCCGCCCTGCTGGCCCGCATCGAGGCGCAGATCGCCGAGGTCGACATCGTGGTGGTCTCCGACTACGGCAAGGGTGTCCTGAGCGACGCCGTGCTGGAGCGCCTGCTGCGGGCGCCGGCCCGCCCGCGCGTGCTGGTCGACCCCAAGGGGCAGGACTACGGCCGCTACACCGGCGCCAGCCTGATCACGCCCAACCGGCTGGAGGCCGAGACCGCGCTCGGGCGCCTGCTGCCCGACATGCACGCCGTGCAGGCGGGCGCCAAGGAGCTCTGCAGCAGCCTGGGACTGGAGGCCATGCTGATCACCCTGGGCCCCCAGGGCATGTTCTGCCGGGTGGCCGAGGGTGGCCGAGAGATCTCGGTGCCGGCGCGTGCCCGCGCGGTCTACGACGTGACCGGCGCCGGCGACACGGTCATCGCGGTGCTGGCCTGGGCGCAGGGGCAAGGCGCGGACCTCGAGCTGGCCATGCAGCTGGCCACCGTGGCCGCGGGCCTGACGGTGCAGCGCTTCGGCGTGGCCGCCATCACGCGCGACGAGATCCGCTCCGCGCTCAGCGAGGCTGGCGGCCCGGGCGCCAAGGTGCTCAGTCGCGAGGCCCTGCTGGAGCGCCTGGCCCACGAGCGCGAGCGCGGCCGCCGCATCGTGTTCACCAACGGCTGCTTCGACGTACTGCACGTGGGGCACCTGGCCTACCTGCAGGAGGCGCGCAGCTACGGCGACGTGCTGGTGCTGGGCGTCAACGACGACGCCAGCGTGCGCCGGCTCAAGGGCGAGAGTCGTCCGGTCAATCGCTGCGAAGACCGCATGACCCTCTTGGCCGGCCTGGAGTGCGTCTCGTTCGTCACCAGCTTCAGCGAGGATACGCCCGAGCAGATCGTGCGCGCCATCACGCCGCAGGTGTTGGTCAAGGGCGAGGACTGGGCCGACAAGGGCGTGGTCGGCCGCGAATGGGTGGAGTCCCACGGGGGCCACGTCGTGCTGGCGCAGGTCAAGCAGGGCTACTCCACCACCGGCACGCTGGCCCGGCTCGGCCAGCCGGACCAGGACTGAGCGGCCGGCCGTGGGAACCGCTCACTCCGCGCCCGTGATCAGCCTGCGCACGCACCCCTCGCCGCACCCCTTCGTGCGCAAGGGGCTGGTGGCCGAGCGCCCGCCCGGGCTGGCCTCGCCGGCGCTGGTGGGGGCCGTCGACCCCGTGGGCGAGCACCTGGGCGAGGGCTTCTGGAACGAGCGCAGCGACATCGCCTGGCGTCGGCTTACGCGTGCCGACGAGGTCTTCGACGAGGCCGCGCTGGTGGCCGCCATCGACCGCGCCGCGCGCCTGCGCGAGGCCCTGCCCGGCGTGGCCGAGGGCGACGCCTGCCGGGTGGTGCATGCCGAGGGCGACGGCCTCTCGGGGCTGATCGTCGACCGCTACAAGGACGTGCTGGTGCTGCAGTTCCACAGCGCGGGCTGGTTGTTGCTCGAGCAGCCCTTGCTGGCGGCGCTGCACGCGCGGCTCGGCACGCGGCACCATCGCGTGATCCTGGACGAGCGCACCGCGCGTCTCGAGGGCGTGCGCCCGCGCGAGGTGCTCAGCCAGGGCGTGCCCGAGCGCCTGCGCATCAGCGAGCACGGCGTGCGCTACCAGGTCGACTTCTCGAGCGGCCACAAGACGGGCTTCTTCCTCGACCAGCGCGAGAACCGGCTGTTGCTGACGTCGCTGGTGCAGGACGCGACGGTGCTCGACGCCTGCTGCTACTCGGGGGGCTTCGGCCTGGCGGCGCTGGTGGCGGGCGGCGCGGCCGAGGTCACCGGCGTCGATCTCGATGAGGGCGCCCTGGCCCTGGCCAAGTCCAACGCCAAGCTGAACCAGGTGCGCGCCAAATACGTGCACGCCGACGCCTTCGATTGGATGCGCCAGATGGGCGGGCAGGGCCGCCAGTTCGACGTGGTGGTGCTCGATCCGCCCAAGCTCGTGGCGGGCAAGCGCGACGAGTTCGACGGGCGCCGACGCTACGCCGACCTCAACCGTCTGGCCATGGATGTGGTGGCGCCGGGGGGCCTGCTGCTGACCTGCTCGTGCTCCGGCGCGCTGCAGCGCGGGGAGTTTCTCGAGTTGGTACGCACCGCCGCACGCAAGGCCGGCCGTGACGCGACCATCCTGGCCGACCCGGGCGCGGCCGCCGATCACCCGGTGTCGCTCGAGTGCCCCGAGAGCGAGTACCTCAAGACCCTCTGGCTGCGCCTGACATGACGCCCTCTCCCGTGATCGTCGTGCATGGCGGCGCCGGTTCCCTGGACAGCGATGACGACCGGCAGCAGTACCTGACCAGCGTGGGCGAGGCGCTGGAGCGGGGCTGCGCGGCGCTGTCCCGCTCGGCTCACGATGCGGTCTGCGCCGCGGTCATGCACCTCGAGTCCCACAGCATCACCAACTCCGGGCGCGGCGCCGCGCTGGCGCTGGACGGTACGGCGGCCTTGGACGCGGGTTACATGGACGGCGCCACGCGGCGGTATGGCGCGGTGTCCGGTGTGCGTCGCACCGAGAACCCCATCGTGCTGGCGCAGTACCTGGCGCAGGAGGGCGACTTCGGGCGCTTCGTCGGGCCGCCCTGCTCCGACCAGCTTGTGGCCGAAGCCGGCGCCACGCCCTGCGAGCCCGAGCGCCTGATCAGCGAGCGCGCCCAGGGCATCCACGCCGCGCGTCTGGCGCAGGCGGGCTCGTCGCTGGCGCCAGGCTCCGCGCCGCTGCTGGACACCGTGGGCGCCGTGGCGCTGGACGCCGAGGGGCACCTGGCCGCGGCCGTGAGCACCGGGGGCATGAGCCTCAAGCGCCCCGGCCGCATCGGCGACTCGCCCGTGGTCGGGGGCGGTTTCTGGGCCGACGATCGGGTGGGGGCCTGCGTCACCACGGGCGTGGGCGAGGTGCTCATGCGCGAGGGCACGGCCCGCCACGCGGTGCAGTTGCTCCAGGCCGGGGTCGCGCCCGCCGAGGCCGCCGCCGTGGCCCTGGCCGCGCTGCTCGACGGACCGGATGATGTGCGCGGGCGCTCGGGGCTGATCCTGGTGACAGCCGCGGGCGAGGTGCTGCTGGATCACAACGCGCCCGAGATGTCGTCGGGTTGGATGCGACCCGATGGCCAGCGCGAGCTGACGCACCTCTGGCGCAAGCCCTCGTGAGGCAGCCGGCCACCCGGGCTGAGCTGCAGCGGCTGCAGCGCCTGGGGCAGGCTCGAGCGCGGCGGCAAGCGGGCGAGCTGTTGGTGGAGGGTCCGCGGGTGTTGGCCGAGGCCCTGATCGCCGGATTGGTGCCCTCGCTGGTGGCCGTGAGCGAGCGCGCCGCCGAGACCCACGCCGAGCTGTTGACGGCGGTCGAGGCCGCGGGCGCTCCCGTGCGCGTGGCTGACGCCGAGCGCCTCGCGCGGGCGGCGGACGCGGCCCACGGGCCGGGCTTGCTGGCGGCCGTGCCCATGCCCGCGGCCCCGGAAGCAGGTCCGCAGTCGGAAGCGGGTCCGCAGTCGGAAGCGGGGCCCGCGCAGGGCCCTGGGCTGACGCCCCTGCAGACCCGATCGGGAGCGCGGCTCGAGCTGGCCCTGGCCGGCCTGCAGGACCCGGGCAACGTGGGCACGCTGGTGCGCAGCGCCCGGGGCTTCGCTGCCGGTTGCGTCTACCTCACGCCGGGCACGGCCGACCCCTGGTCCCCCAAGGCTCTGCGCGCGTCGGCGGGCGCCGCGCTGCACATGCCCCTGCGACGTGAGGCCGAGCTGTCCGCCCTGGCTGCGCGCGCCGCGTCTCACCAGCTGACGCTGCTGGTCGCCTCGGCTGCGGCGCCCGATTCCCCCGGCCCCGGCCCCGGCCCCGGCGCGGGCCCCGTTACGGAACTTCCGGCGCGCTGCCTGCTGGTCCTGGGGCATGAGACCCGGGGCGTGCCCGAGCTGCCCGCTGCCGCGGCGGTGGCCGTGCCTCAGCGCCCGGAGCTGGAGAGCCTGAACGTGGCCATGGCCGGTTCGATCCTGATGGCGGGTTGGTACGCGCGCTGCGGCTCGACGTCGTGAGCTCCCGGCGGCGCGCTTCCGAAGGCCCTGAAGTGCCCGGCCATCCCGCGGCCCGCCAGGGCTCCGAATCCGACGCCGACCCGCCCGAGGTCCGGCGCGTGGCGGCGGCGGTGCTGCTGCGCGACGGGCGCGTGCTGGTGCAAACGCGCGTGGCCCCGGGACGCTGGGCCGGCTACTGGGAGTTTCCCGGGGGCGGCCTCGAGCCCGGCGAGGACGAGCCCAGCTGCGTGCGCCGCGAGTGCCTGGAGGAGCTGGGCCTGGCCGTGCGGGTCTTGCGGCTGGAGAGCCGCGTGAGCTGGAGCTACGACGGCCGCAGCGTAGAGGTGGGCTTCTTCCGCTGCGAGTTGGACGGTGCCGGCGAGCCTGCGCCCCGCGAAGGCCAGCGCCTGGCTTGGGCCGATGCGGACACGCTGGGCAGGTTGCGCTTCTTGCCAGCCAACGCCGAGCTGGTGCGGCGCCTGGCCAGCGAGCTGAGCGACTGACCCGGGCCGGCCGCTGCCAGGCCGGCGGCAGCTCGCCGACCCGCGCTGCCGGAACGCTTCGAGCGCGCGTCAGCTCGCCGCGACGCCGTGAGCTCTCCGCGATGCTGCTAGTGCTCGACCAGGTACAGCTCCACACCGGTCAGCGCCTGGCCGTCGTACAGGCGCACGGTCTTGAGCGACTTCTGGGCGTAGACCAGCTTGAGCAGCGGGTTGAGCGGCTTGTCGTCCCGGCGATCGGGGTAGAGCGTGAGGTTGTAGTCACCGCCCGAGAGGTTGTCGAAGCGGAAGTTGCCGCGCTGGTCCGTGGTGGCGGACTCGACGTAGCCGTTCTTCATGCTCAGCTGCACCCGCAGGAAGGGCAGGCTGCGCCGGTTCTCATCCAGCGCCATGCCCGAGATGGAGGCCGGGGCCGGCAGCTCCAGCAGCAGCTCTTCGTTCTCTTGCACGTCGTCGTCGTAGACCACGACGTCGTTCACTGAATAGGGCGCGGCGAGGTGGTGCTTGACTGAGATCTGGTAGGTACCGGGCGCCACGTTTGAGAAGCAGAAGCGTCCCTTGCCGTTGGTGCGTCGCTTGACGGGCTTGTCCACCGAGGGCGACATGGTGTTGAAGATCTTGAGCAGCGGCGTGTCGACGAAGTTGTTCTCATTGATCTGCACCAGCGCGCCCTTCACGGGTGTGCCGTCGGCCAGGCGCACCACGCCGCAGATCGTGCCGCCGCCGCGCACGATGATCTCGAGCGGCGGCACATCGTCTCCGCGCCGCAGCTCCGTCGTCTCGGAGCGGGCGGGCGCGTAGCCATCGGCGCGGGCCTCGAAGCCCCAGGAGCCAGGCTCCAGATTGTCGAACACAAAGTGCCCGTCGCTGCTGTTGAACTCCCGCAGGTCGTTCATGAGCGCCGGTTCGCGGTTGGGGATGCCCCGCATCAGCACCAGCGCGAACGAGCTCACGGGGTCTCCGCCGCTGTTGCGCACATAGCCTTCGATGCTCAGTCGCCCGTCCATCTGCAGCTGGATCTCGCCGTCGAGCACCTGCACGCTGGGCAGGATCTTGTCGGAGTATCCGCGGGCCGTGCAGCGCACCTGGTACGCGTGCTCGATGCCCATGCCGTCCAGCAGGAAGTAGCCGCCCTCGTCGCTGTAGGCGATGGAGTTGCCCTGGTACTCGCGCTTGAGCGCGTTGGCCTCGATGCGCGCGTTGTCCACGGGCTGGCCGTGCTCGTCCGTCACGCGGCCGGTGAGCGCGCGCCCGTCTCCCAGCAGGAACTGCAGCTCCTGGTCAACGGGGCCGGCCTTGAGGGCCGAGTTGACCGTGAGCGCCTGGGTCTCGAAGCCGTCGGCCAAGACGCGCACCTTGTAGCTGCTCATGGCCACGTTGGGGAACGAGAAGTGGCCGTGGCCGTCGCTGAATGCGATGCGAAACGGGCGGCGCTGTTCGACCTTGAGGCGCGCGTCGGCCACGCTGTCGTAGAGCTCGATGCGCGCCTCGGCGATGGGGCTCTTGGCGCTGGTGGCCACCACGCCCGCCACGGTGGCGCCGGAGCGCAGCACCAGCCGCGTATCCGACAGGGTCTCATTGGCCCGCACCGTCAGGCCCTGCAGCGTGGCTGGGGCGTAGTCGTTGTGCTCACCCACGAGCATGTAGTTCTTGCCGACGGTCACGCCTTCCAGCGCGAAGAAGCCGTTCTGGTTGGACACGGCTGACACGTCGAGGAACTCGCGCACACTCGAGAAGGTCATGTTGGCGATGGGGCTGCCGCTGCTCACGCGCACCGTCACGCCGGCCACGGGCACGTCGCGCGAGTTGACGCAGGTGCCCTCGATGCGCCCGGTCGGGGCCTCGGGGTCGGTCATCTGCGTGACCGCGGCGCCGGACGCCATGTGGCTGGCCTCGGCCACCAGACGAGTGGGGCTCTCCGTGGCGACGGCAGCCGGCGGCAGGGCCATGCTGGGCTCGTTGTCCTCGTCCTCGAGGGTCAGGGCCGCGCCGGTCTCCTGGGGCGGCCCTGGCTCGTCGTCGTCGAGCAGCAGGAACGCGCCCGCGGCGAGCGCGACCACCGTGATGAAGGCGCCCACAAGCATGGGGACGCTGCTGCTCTTGGCCTTCCGCGATTTCATGAGGGCACTTGGACGCCATCGGGGGCGCCCGTCTTCCTGGGATATCGGGTGGTGGATGGGCTCGGGTTGGGAGCTGCCGGGCCCGGGCAGGCGCGGCATGGTAGCGCAGAGGGCCGGCGCCTGGCCCGCTTCCCGCACCGATCGGCTGGAGCGGGGTCGGGGCTTGGGGCCGTCTGCTCTGTCGCCAGCGCGACGGGGGCGCCTGGGGACCGCAGCGGACCCGGCGGCGGCCGGCTGGCCGCGCCCCCGGGCCTCAGCGGCGCGCGGCGGCCCAGGCCTGTCGGCAGGCCTCGAAGTCGGCTGGCGGGGGGCAGCTCACCTTGAGCCTGGCGCCTGAGGCGGGGTGTGGCAGGGACAGGGACTCGGCGTGCAGCAGGGCCCGTCGCGGCCGCTGCTCGCCGGTGCCCGGCAGCGCCTTGCGGCGGCCGAACTTGGTGTCGCCCAGCAGCGGGTGCCCGATGTGCGCCAGGTGGACGCGCACCTGGTTGTGGCGGCCGGTCTCCATCTGGACACGCACCAGCGCCGCCCGGCCGTTGAAGCGCTCCAGCACCTCGTAGCGGCTCACGGCGCGGGCGCCATGGCGAGCGACGCGGGCGCCCTTGCCCGTGTCGAGGATGGGCACGTCGATGGTGGCGCGCGGGGCGCTGGGCACGCCCGCCACCAGGGCCAGGTAGCTCTTGACCACGTCGCGCCGGCGAAACGCGTCCTCCAGAGCCTTGCGGTGGGTCTTGTCGAGGCACAACAGCAGCACGCCGCTGGTCTCCTGGTCGAGCCGATGCACGGGCGCCACCGGCAGCCCGTCCCGGCGCAGGTCGTCCAGCAGGCAGCGCCGCGTGGTGCCGGGGTGCTGCACCACCAGCACGCCGGGCGCCTTGTCGACGATCACCAGCGTGTCGTCGCGATGCAACACGCGGTAGCTGGGCGGGCGCGGGCTGCTCATGCCACGCTCCGGTGCGCCACGATCCACATGGCGGTGGCCAACCAGAGCGCGGCGCAGCCCATGATCCAGCGCTCGCGCAGCAGCAGCGAGACCAGGTCGCCGCGGCCGGGCCGCTTGATCACGGTCAGGAATCGCGCCAGGGCCAGGGCCACCGGCGGCAGGCTGGCCAGCAGGGCGCGGCTGCCCAGCTTGCTCACGGTCAGGGGCGAGAGGGTGTAGAGCACGTAGGTGATCAGACAGCTAACGGCGGCCAGCAGCAGCAGCCGGTCGAGGCCCGCCAAGCTGTAGCGCGCGAGGGCCGGGCGGCTCGACTCGCCAGCGTCGGGCAGGGCCAGCTCGAGGCGGCGCTTGCCGAGGGCCAGCAGCAGGGCCAAGGCGAAGCCGCAGACCAGGAGCCAGTGGCTCGGACTGAGCCCGAGCGCGGCCGACCCCGCCAGCAGACGCACGACGAAGCCGGCGGCGATGGCCAGCACGTCCAGCACGGCCACGCTCTTCAGCAGCAGGGTGTAGGCCACGTTGATCAACAGATAGGCTGCGCCCCATGACAACAGCGAGAGGCCGAACGCGAGGGCCTCGATGGCAGGGCCCCGGGTGCTGTCCACCCAGGCGGCCAGGGCCAGGCCGGCGACCAACAGCAGCGTGCCTGCGAGCAGGGCAGAGCCTGTGGTCAGGGCGCCGCTGGCCACGGGGCGTCGGCGCTTGTGGGGGTGGCTGCGATCCAGCGCCGCGTCATGGACGTCGTTGAACAGGTACACGCCCGACGACAGGGCGCAGAACGCAACGATGGCCCCGGCGCTGGCCAGCAGCGAGGGGGCATGCACGAACCGACCCGAGAACACGAGCGGGGCTGCGAGCCACGCGTTCTTGGTCCAGTGCGTCGGGCGGAGGGCGACCAGCAGGGGCAACACGGCGCCATGCTACCGACTTGCCTGAGCAGGCCCGCAGCGCTTCGGACTCCCTGCTGCCCGCGCGGCAACGACGCGGCTCTGAGCTGAGCCGAATACTGGATACAGAGCTTCACTCAGCCCCAGCTCGGTCCGAAGAGTCACCAGGGCGCCGTCCTCTGTTGTCCGCCACGCGCCCGGCCTCGAGCTCAGCTCCGTCGCGAGCGAGGCCCCCTCCGGATCCTGGAACTGCCGCTCATGACCGACCGCGCGAGGCCCTCCCGCGGCCCGGAGTTGCCGTCACCGTGAAGCGTGTCCTGCACAAGCTGACGGCGCTCGCGTTGGGGTTGGGCCTCTCGTTGCTCGTGCTCGAGGCCGCGGTGCGCATCCTGCGGCCGGGTGAGTACCGCGCCCCCACGCTCACCACGATGGACGGCGAGACGCTGGCCGACCTGTCTGGAGTGATCGGCTTGCTCCAGGATGTTCAGGCCGGCGGATCTCCCCGTGAGCGGGTGCGCACGGCCCTCACCCCGAACGAGGTCGTCATGGGTTGCTATGACCGGCCACGCTGGGACTACTTCGACGAGAACGGCTGCGTCGAATACAAGATGAACTCGCTCGGCTTCCGGGACCTTGAGTTCAGTCAGGACAAGCCGGCGGGCGAGTTTCGCGTCATCGCTCTGGGTGACTCGTTCACGTTTGGCGTCGGGGTTCAGCTGCAGGACACCTGGGCGCAGCAACTCGAGCGCGTGCTGCAGGCTGAGCGGCACGGGCCGGTAGAGGTCATCAACTGCGGCTTCGTGGCCGGCCACAAGCCGCCGGCGTACCTCCAGTGGATCCGCGAGGAGGCCATGAAGTTGCAGCCCGACGTGGTCATCGTCGGGCTGTGCCTCAACGACATGGGCGGGATCCCCATGATGGCCTACGATGCCCGGGAGGACTCGTGTCTCAGCAAGCTGTGGGGTTTGATCAAGCGGCGACTGCACAGCTATCGGGTCGAGCGCGCCCTGGCCAGGCAGGAGACCGCCAAGAAGAGCAAGGCCAAGGCCGCCGACTTCGTGAGGGTCATCAGGAACGACCCGCGTGACTGGAACGCTACGCAGCGGGCGCTGCTGAAGTCGAAGGCGTTCCTCGAACAACGCGGGGTCCGGTTCGCCGTGGCCATCCTGCCCATGCTCTCCGAACTGCATCGCGAGGGCCGCTACGCGCCGCTGCACCAGATGGTGACGAGGTTCGCCTTGAAGAACGGCCTCGAGGTCATCGACTGCGGGCCGCCTTTCCTCGGGTTGGAGGAGTCCGAACTCTGGGCCCATCCCACCGACCAGCACCCGAACGACGTGGGACAGGCCATGCTGGCCAGGTCGATCCTGGCCTCACTGCGCGTGCCTCGCTGAGCCGTTGCTGGCCGGCGCCGTACCTACGCGTCGCTGGGGGCGGGCTCGGGGTGCGGCTCCACGCTCAGGCTCAGGCTGCCGTCGGGGTCGGCGCTGAAGAGCACCCGGTCGCCGGCGCCGCAGCTGCCCGCCAGCAGCTCCCGCGCCAGCTTGTCGGTGACGTGCCGCTGCAGCGCGCGCTTGAGCGGCCGCGCGCCGTAGTCCGGGTCGAAGCCCTGCTGCGCCAGGAACTCCCGGGCGCCGGCGTCCAGCTCCAACTCGATGCCGTTGAGCGCCACTTGGCGCTTCAGGTGGCCGACCTGGATGTCGACGATGGCGCCCATGGCCTCGCGCTCCAGGGTGTGGAACGCGATCACCTCGTCCAGGCGGTTGAGCAGCTCGGGTCGGAAGGTGGCCTTGACGCTGTCCATGCCCTGCAGGTTGCTGGTCATGAGCACCAGGCAGTGGGTGAAGTCGACCGTGCGGCCCTTGCCGTCGGTCAGGCGCCCGTCGTCGAGCAGCTGCAGCAGCACGTGGAACACGTCGGGGTGCGCCTTCTCGATCTCGTCCAGCAGCAGCACGCAGTGCGGCTTGCGGCGCACGGCCTCGGTCAGGGCGCCGCCCTCGTCGTGCCCGATGTAGCCGGGGGGCGCGCCGATCAGCCGGGCCACGGAGTGCTTCTCCATGTACTCGCTCATGTCGAGGCGGATCATCGCGCGCTCGTCGTCAAACAGGAACTCGGCCACGCTGCGGGCCACCTCGGTCTTGCCCACGCCGGTGGGACCGATGAACAGGAAGGCGCCTACGGGGCGGGTGGGGGCGGCCAGGCCGGAGCGGCTGCGGCGCACGGCGTCGCTCACCGCCACCAGGGCCTCGTGCTGCCCGACCACGCGCCGGTGCAGCTCGTCCTCCATGTTGAGCAGGCGCTCGCGCTCGGTGGCCAACAGGCGCGTGGCCGGAATCCCGGTCCAGCGCGAGACCACCTCGGCGATCTGCTCGGCGTCCACCTCCTGGGGCAGCAGGGCGCCGTGGGACTGCAGCTCTTCCAGCTCGGCGGCCAGCTCGCGGCTGTCCTGCTCGGCCTGGGGCAGCTTGCCGTAGCGGATCTCGGCCACCGCCTCGAACTCGCCCTGGCGCTCGGCGCGCTCCGAGTCCTTCTGCAGCGTGGCGATCTGGCTCTTGAGCTCGCGCTGGCGCACCACCAGGTCCTTCTCGCGCTGCCAGCGGGTGCGTAGCTCGCCGGCCTGTTCGTCCAGCTCGGCGCTCTGCTTGGCGATCTGCTCCAGGCGCTTGGCGTCCGGCTCGTCGTTGGAGGCGATGGCGGTGCGCTCGATCTCCAGCTGACGCAGCTGACGCTCGATGCCGTCCAGCTCGGGCGGCATCGAGTCGGTGGCGATGCGGATGGCGGAGGCCGCCTCATCCAGCAGGTCGATGGCCTTGTCGGGCAGGAAACGATCGGCGATGTGCCGGTCGGAGAGGCGCACGGCCGCGCTCAGGGCCTCGTCCAGGATGCGCACGCCGTGGTGCACCTCATAAGTCTCCTTCAGGCCGCGCAGGATGGCCAGGGCGTCGTCGAGCGAGGGCGGCTCCACGCGCACGGGCTGGAAGCGGCGCTCGAGGGCCGCGTCCTTCTCGATGTGCTTGCGGAACTCATTGGTGGTGGTAGCGCCCACGCAGCGCAGCTGACCCCGGGCCAGGGCGGGCTTGAGCATGTTGGCGGCGTCCACGGCGCCCTCGGCGGCGCCGGCACCCACCAGCGTGTGCAGCTCGTCGATGAACAGCACGATCTGGCCGTCGCTGGCCTCCACCTCCTTGATCAGGTTCTTGAGGCGTTCCTCGAACTCGCCGCGGTACTTGGCGCCGGCCAGCAGGGCCGCCAGATCCAGGGCCAGCAGGCGCTTGTCCTGCAGCGACTCGGGCACGTCGCCGGCGACGATGCGCAGGGCCAGGCCCTCCACGATGGCGGTCTTGCCCACGCCCGGTTCGCCGATCAGCACGGGGTTGTTCTTGGTGCGGCGCGAGAGCACCTGCACCACCCGGCGGATCTCGTCGCTGCGTCCGATGACCACGTCCAGCTTGCCCTGCCGCGCCAGCTCGGTCAGGTCGCTGGTGTACTGCTCGAGCACCTCGTGGCTGGCCTCCGGCACGTTGCTGTCGACCGCCTTGCCGTCGCGCACCTGCTCCAGGGCGCCTTGCACCGCGTCCGTGTCGAGGCCGCGGTGATCCAGGGCCACGGCCAGCGGGCCGTCGGCGGCGCGCACCAGCGCCAGCAGCAGCACGTCAACCGAGACGTACTGGTCGCCGCGCTCGTGGGCCAGGTGCGCCGCGCCGTCGAGCAGCGTGGCGAGCTCCGCGGAGAGCCCCGGTTGGGCTGCGCCCTGCAGCGTGGGCAGGGACTTGAGCAGGCCCTCGGCGTCCGCGGCCACGTCGCCGCGAGACACGCCCAGGCGCTCCAGCAGCGCGGCCACGTAGCCGTCTTCGGGGCCCACCAGGCCGGCCAGCAGGTGGGCCGGGGTGACCTCGGAGTGGCGCCGGGAGGCGGCGCTCTGGACCGCCGCCGAGAGGGCCTCGGTGGCGCGTTGGGTGTAGGCGTCTTGGGGCTTGGTCATGCTCGGTCTCCGCTGAAGTGAGGCGGGTCTGAGTGGCGCCTGCGAGCGAAGCGAGCGCGTCGCAGGTCGGGGCAGGCGCCGGACCCGATGGGCACAGTTGCAACCGGCGTGCCAGTCAGGAGAGTCGTCAGGAGCCCCTGAGAGGCGGCCGCGCAGACGGATGTGGCCAAAATGGCGCTAATATGCGCCACAATGGCGCCTTTTCCGATCAGGGCTGGAGGCGAGGCCGCGAGGCTTGCTAGCCTCCCCGGCCGACCCGCGGTTCAGCCGCGGCGCCAGCCCGGATTCCGGGCCAGCGTCCTCAGAGGCCTCGTCCCCTCAGCTTCACGCCCTGTTTGTCATTGGAGTCCCGGTCATGCTCACCCAACTCAGCTTGCAAGAGCTGCTGGCACGCTGCGGCGCCAAGCAGCCCACCCCCGGCGGCGGCTCCGTGGCCGCGGCGTTGATGTCGTTCGGCGCGTCCATGGGCGAGATGGCGGGGCGCTACACCGAGGGGCGCGACGGCGCCGAGGGTGTGGAGTCCGTGGTGGAGGGCCTGTCCATGCTGCGTGAGCGCAGTCTGGAGTTGGTGGACGCCGACGCCGCGGGCTTCGCCGAGGTGGGCGCCGCCTACGGCATGCCGCGCAAGAGCCCCGAGCAGAAGGCCGCGCGCAAGCTCGCCATCAAGGCCGCGTTGGGCAGCGCCATGGGGCCTCCCCAGCAGGTGCTGGCCCTGGCGCAGGAGGGGCTGCTGCTGCTGGAGAAGCTGGAGCCCGTGGCCAACCCCAACCTGCTCAGCGACGTGGGCGTGGCGGCGCACGGCATGGCCGCAGCGGCTCGCAGCGCCTGGCTCAACGTGCTGGTGAACCTCGGGGGGCTGCCCGACGACGCGGCGCGTGACGCGGCGCGTGTCGAGGGCGATCGCGTGCTGCAGGACGTGGCGCGTCTGGAGGGCAAGCTGGGGGGCGCCGTGCGAGCGCGCCTGAGCAAGTGAGCGAGGGCGGCGGTGGCGCGCGCGTGCCGCCGCTGGTGGGGGGCGCTGCGCCCGCTGCGCGGCATCCGGCTCTGGCCGCCTGCCTGGCCGAGCGCTACGACGAGCAGGCGCTCGAGCGCGTGGCGCGGCAGCTGCAGGCTTTGTCGCTCACGACGCTGCCGTGCCTGCCCAACGGCCTCTACGCCGCCAACCCCGCGCCCGCCGAGGCCGTGGCCTACACCGGCTACGGTCGCACCTGGGTGCGCGACACGGTGCAGGTGACGGCCGCCGCGTGGGAGCTGGGAGACGTGGACAGCGTGGCGCGCAGCTGCGCGTCGCTGGTGCGTTTCTACCAGCTGCAGGCGCCGCGCTTCGAGGCCGCCATCGCCGGCACCAGCGACCTCGACGACCCCATGCAGCGCCCGCACGTGCGCTTCGACGGCCGCGCCATCGCCGAGTTGGACGAGCCCTGGCCGCACATCCAGAACGACGCCCACGGCTACGCGCTGTGGCTGCTGGCGCGAGCCGCGCTGTCCGGTCTGCTGCCGCTCGACGAGACCTGCGCCGGCGTGCTCGCGCGCTTCGGGCCGTACTTCGCGGCCATCGACTACAGCCAGGATCGCGACAGCGGGCACTGGGAGGAGCAGCGTCGTCGCTCCAGCGCGAGCATCGGCACGGTGCTGGCCGGGCTCACGGCCCTGCGCGGACTGTGTCGCTCGCAGGACGCCGTGCGGCCAGGCCGCGCGGCGAGCCTGAGCGGCGGCCAGGACCTGGACGCGCTGATCGCGGCGGGGCGCGCGGTGCTGGACGCCAGCCTGCCCTGGGAGACGCGGGATGCGCGCGCGTCCGGGCGTGACCGCCAGGCCGACGCGTCGCTGTTGTTTCTCGTGTACCCGCTGCGCGTTGTGAGCGGAGACCAGGCCGACGCCATTCTTCAGCTGGTGGCCGAGCAGTTGGTCGGCCCCTTCGGCGTGCGCCGATACCAGGGCGACAGCTACTGGTGCGCGGGCTACGCGCAGATGTTCGATGAGCAGACCCGCACCAGCGGCTTCTTCGACAACGTGGACGCGCGCGACGCGCAGCTGCGACCGGGCAGCGAGGCGCAGTGGTGCCTGTTTGACCCGCTGCTCTCGAGCATCTACGGCTGGCGCTACGTGGCCTCGCGAGACGAGCGTGATCGCGCCCTGCAGACGGCGCACTTCAACCGCGCGCTCTCCCAGGTGACGGGGCCGGAGTGTCGGCTGGGTCCCGGGCTCTGCCCGGAGAGCTACTACGTGCCCGACCCGCAGCTGCCGGAGCGGCGCGTGGTCAACGACGCCACGCCGCTGCTCTGGACCCAGGCCCTGCTGCTGGTCTCGTTGCAGGGCATGCAACGCTCGGTCTCCTTGCCGGGGGCGTAGTCGCACGCGGGCGCGTGGTGGGCGCGCAGATGCGACCCTGGCTGGAGACCGAGGGCGGGGCGTCCTCGCATGCGGGCGCGTGGTGCGTGGGCGGCCGGGAGCTGATGTCGTAAGCTGGAGCCGCATGCGCCGATCGCTCACCGCCCTGATGCTCCCGTCCGCCCGCGCCACGGTCCCGCGGGCGTACGCGCCGCGCGTGCTCAGGTGGGCCTGCGCGACACTGCTCCCGCTCGCGCTGTGCGCCTGCGCGCCGACGGCGGACGAGCGGCCTGAGCGGCCTGAGCGGCCGGAGCCGCCCGAGCGCCCGCACATCCTGATCTGGATGGTCGACACGTTGCGCGCGGATCACCTCGGCTGCTACGGCTACGGCCGACCCACGAGCCCCAACATGGACGCGCTGGCGGCAGAGGGCGTGCTCTTCGAACAGGCGCACGTCCACACGAACTGGACCCTGCCTTCGGTGACGAGCCTGCTCACGGGCTGCTATCCGCCCGTCTTCGCGGCGGACTTCAGCGTCGCCGTGCCCGCTGAGCTGGTCATGGCCCAGCAGTGGTTCGGGCAGCACGGCTACCAGACCGCGGGCATGACCATCACCCTCGCCACGGCCGGCGCATTCGGCTTCTCACGCGGCTTCGATCAGTATCGCGAGCTGGATGCCGAAGCCAGCCCACACGCACGCCGCCTGCGTCAGGGACCCGAGTTCGACGCGGATCGTGTGGTGGACGCCGCGCTGACCTGGCTCGACGACGAGCGCGATGCCGCGCGCCCGTTCCTGTTGTATCTGCACACGGTCGACCCGCACGTACCCTATGAGGCGCACGGCGAGCCGGCGCGAGACGTCAACGCGGCTGAGCCCGGCGTGACGGCGGACAGCGATGCCGATGCCGATGCCGGGGACGCCTCCCCGCAGCACGGGCCCGACGTCGTCGACGGCTCCACCGAGGCTCGGCGCGACGGCTTGCGTTCGGGTCGCAGCTTCACGCGCCGCGATCGCCAGCAGCTGCTTGAGCTCTATGACCAGGAGCTGGCCTTCAACGACGGCGAGTTCGGTCGTTTGCTGGAAGGCCTGACCCAGCGCGGCCTGGCCGAGGACACCCTGGTGGTGCTCGTCTCCGATCACGGCGAGGAGTTCTGGGACCGACGCGCCCACGGCCACGGCCACCGCAACTTGCACGCCGAGCTGACCCACGTGCCGCTGATCCTGCGCTGGCCCGCCGGGCTGCCCGCGGGCGCCCGCGTGGACGGGCTCATGCTCGGCATCGACCTGGCGCCCACGCTGGTGCAGCTGGCAGGACTGCCGCCGTTACCCGGCGCGGACGGCTCCTCGGTGGCCGACGTCGCGCGCGCGGGCGGCAGCCTGGCCGGACGCGGACAGATCCTCTTTGCCCACCGCGCCAAGCAGGGCCGCGATGTCATGGCCGTGCGCAGCGAGCGGCTGCTCTACCACCTTGACCCCCAGGGCACGACCAGCGGACTCTACGACTTGCAGGCTGACCCGGGCGCAATGCACGACCTGCGAGCCGAGCAGCCCGAGCGCGCCGCCGGTCCGCGCGAGGCCCTGCGCAACTGGCTCGACTCCCGGCGTCTGGTGGAGGGGCGCTGGCAGGCCGAGCGCGACGTCGTCATCGACGAGCAGCAGGCCGAGGCGCTGCGAGCCATGGGCTACCTGGGCGACGACGAACACTAGCCAGCGCGTCGGACCAGTACAGGAACTCCTGGAGTTCCTGCACAGAGCGGGCACTCAGCTCGACAAGGTCTTGGGCGCCCTGGCCGACGCCTCCCAGCCTCCTTCCGAGAATCCCTGGCGCGGCATCTTCTCGAGCATCTCGCGCGTCAGCTCGAGGCCGGCGCCCAAGGGCTCGCGATCGATGTCTTGCTGAAGCACGATTCGTTCGCCCTCCACGTCGTCGCTGAGCACGAGGGCTTTGGCCAGGCTGGACGCCAGCCGCTGCACTCGATGATCATCGCTTCGTGGATCAGATGCGTCGAGATCGAGACGCCCTTGCGCAGTCGGCATTTCTGGCTTCAGATGGAGTGACCCGGCCGGTCTCCTCCCTGTTGGAGTCGTCCCATGTTGCGCGTCTTTCTCGCGTCTGTCTTGCTCGCCGTCAGCCTGTCGGCGCAGATCGTGGCCCCCAAGCCCCTCTCGGTCACGGGCGTGGTGGAGCTGGTGCCCTCGCCTCTCTCGTCGATCCTCTGCGCGCCGCCCGAGTATCGGCTGGCCTGCAGCGGTGGCGTGTTCTTCATCCAGAGTGGCAGTGTCGATCTCTCGGCGCTGCTGGGCCAGAACGTCAAGCTGGTGGCCACTCAGATCGACCCGGCCTGCCCGCTGTTTGAGGTGACCAGCGTCGTCTCACCGCCGCCCGTGTTCCTCGAGCTGTGCGGCACGCCCGCCGTCGGCTGCCCCGTGCGACTGCGCTCGGGGCCGGGTGGCATCTCGCAGCACCTGCTGTGGGCGTCGGGTTCGCCGGGCTTGTTTCCCTTCAGCGTGAAGCGCGGCAGCCTGCTGCTGGGCATGCCCTTCTTTGCCCTGGCGTCAGGAGTGGGTGGCGGCGTTGAGGGCCTGGCCTTCGAATTCGTGTTGCCGTCCGATCCGACGCTGGTGGGACTGCCGCTGTGGGTGCAGAACGCGCGTCGCGACGTCGGGCCCATCACCGGGCCGTTCATCCTCGGCAACGCGGTCTGCTTCTCGATCCTGCCGGGCGCCGTGCCCTGCGTGATGCCGGACTGCTGAGCCTCGCTCGCGGGACGCCGCCTCGCCCGATCGGGGCGGCGTCCCGCGGCAGCTGTCAGCCGACCGCGGGCTCGCCGCCGGCGGCGGGCTCGAACGACAGGCACACCTGCCAGCCGTAGACCGGGTAGCGCATGCGCAGTCGCCAGGTGCGGAAGCGCTCCGGCTGCCAGCCATAACGCTCGGCGAGGTGCATCAGCATGTCGTGGTAGGTGGGGATCTCGTCCGCCTCCAGCGCGCCCATGTCGTGGCCCATGAAACGCACGCTCTCGGCCATGTCGACGCGGTCGAGGTCGCGCGCGGCGTCGTTCACGTTGGCGATGCCGTCGTAGCCGGTGTCGTACACCAGCAGTTCGGGCTCGCAGCCCGGGAACGCGTCGTCGTGCAGGATGACGTCGAACAGCATGGACGCCACGGGCACCGCGGGCTCCACGAACAGCGAGTTGCGGTGGCGCGGCACGTCCAGCGCGAGGCGCCGCATGGCCCCCGGGTGATGGTCCACCACGAACATGTCGACCACCTCGTTCGGGCCGAGCAGATCAGCGGGCAGGGTGTACTGGATGGTGTCGCCGGTGATGTGCGACTCGAGCCGCGCGGGCGGGTTCATGCAGAAGGCGTCCAGCGGCGTGACGCTCATGGGCGGGGGGGATGCCTTCGCGGTGGACTCGCCGCCGCGATGCCGGTAGCCGAAGCGCACCGCCGCGCCGGGCCGCAGCCGCTGCATGGCCAGGGCGCCGTTGAGCCAGGTCAGGTCGTGCCGCTCGGGGTCGTCTGCGCAGGGGGCCACCACCGCCACGCCCAGCCAGTGCTCGGCCTGCACGCCCTTGAGCTGGCTCATGCCCTTGAAGACGGAGTACTTGCTGGCCAGCTCGAAGCGCTCCCGGGCGCCGGGCAGGTTCGCGCTGATGAGCGCGTCCAGCGCCGGCCTCGTGCCCGCCTGCTTGCGGATGAGCTGGTCGAACTCGTCGATGGCCGCGAGGGCCGCGTCGGCCTGGGCGGCCGAGGCGCCCCGGCGGCGGGCGCCCAGCACCACGTTGCGCAGGGGCTCGGGCCCTGGCACCAGGTGCAGCAGTTCGCGCGGATCACCCTTGCCGAGGGCGCCCAGCAGGCGGCTGGCCACCGAGCGATTGACGCCCAGGGCGCGCGTCAGGTCCGACGGCCGATGGGGAGCCCCCGGGAGGGCACCCAGGACGTCGCCCAGGGTCTCGCCCAGGGTCGTGCCCACGGTCAGCAGCAACGACTCCAGGGCCACGCCGGCCGCGCTGGCGCTGCTGGCCGCGGCGGGCCCAGGCGGGGTCTGGTGTTCGGTTCTCATGGGCGGGAGCCTAGCTCAAGGGATCTGCGTTGGCGTCACGATAATGTAATAAATGGCATGTTGACAGTGCCATAAATAGCACTATTGTGAGCCTCGTCAGCTGGCCTGGGCCCCGATGCCCGGGCGCTGGTCTCGGCCAGTCCTGCAGCGCAACCCTCCATCACCGGAGCAGCTTCCATGTCGTCACCCGTTCTTCGTCTCGTCCTGCTGGCCGCGCTGGCGGCTCCCGCCCTGGCGGCGGATCCGACCTACACCTACGTCGACCTGGGCACCCTGGGCGGTCCGTCCTCCGTGGCCATGGGCCTGAACGACGCCGGCCAGGTGGTCGGCTGGTCGAGCATTCCCGGCTGTACCGTCAACGGTCACCCCTGTCGTCGCGCCTTCCTCTGGGAGAACGGCGTCATGACCGACCTGGGCCTGCTGTCCGGCGACGAGGAGAGCGTCGCCCGCGCCATCAACGCCAGCGGCCTGGTCGTGGGTACCTCCGAGAGCGACGTGATCTTCGGCTCAGGCACGTTTCACGGCTTCCGTTGGGACGGCGCCATGACGGCCCTGCCCGACCTGGGCTCGGGGCAGAGCTTTGTGCACGACGTGAACAGCGCCGGCGTGATCGCCGGCTGGGCGCAGGATCCGGCCGTCAGCCGTGATCGCGCCGTGAGCTGGACCGGCGGCGTCATCACCAACGTGGGCGCCAGCGAGCCCCACCAGTCGAGCCGCGCCACGGGCATCAACGAGGCCGGGCAGCTGGTGGGCTTTGCCTGGAACCTGTTCTCGCCCAACGACGCGGTGCTGTACGACGGCGGCTGGGTCACCATCGGCGGCATCGACGGTCCGTGGCAGAACGCGGAGGCCAAGGACCTCAACGACAACGGTGTGGCGGTGGGCTTGCAGGCCTTCCCGTCGGGCAACTGGCACGCGGCCGTGTGGACCACCAACCCGCCCGGCGCCATCGACCTGGGCGTGCTTCCCGGCCACGAGCTGGGCGAGCTGTACGACGTGAACCCGTCGGGCCTCGCCGTGGGCCGCTCCTACGACGACACCAACCCCAACGACAGCCGCGCCGTGCTCTTCGACGGCGAGAGGCTGGTGGACCTCAACAGCCTGCTGCCGGCGGGCGTCAACGTGCTGCTGTACGAGGCGCGTGAGATCAACGACCACGGCGACGTGGTGGGCACCGCCATCGTCAACGGCGAGTTGCGCGCGTTCCTGATGGAGGCGCAGGATGACCCCTGGCAGGACCTGGGCCTCGGCCTGGCGGGCGTGTCAGGTGTACCGAGCCTCGCGGGCACGGGGTCGCTGATCACGGGCGAGGCCTTCGAGCTGAGCCTCACGAACACGGTGCCGTCCTCGACGGCGTTCCTGATCATGGGGCTGGCGCGCATCGATGTGGCCTTCAAGGGCGGCGTGCTGGTGCCCGCCTTCGAGGCGCCGCTGGGTCTGTTCCTGCCGCTCGCCACCGACGCCACGGGTGGCGTGACCATCTCGGACACCTGGCCGGGCGGCCTGCCCGCCGGCACCGAGCTGTTCCTGCAGTACTGGATGTCGGACGCATCCGGTGTGAAGGGCTTCGCTGCAAGCAACGCGCTCGTCGCATGGGTGCCGTAGGCAGAGACGGCCGCGACGCCTTCGGGGATGAGGGCGTGGGGGCGTGGGGGCGTGGGGGCATCGAGCCCCTGCGCCCTTGCTTCGGTCAGCCCTCTTCGTCACTGAGCAGCGTCATCGAGTCGGCTTGGAAGCGACCGCCCTGCACCGTCCCGCTGACCTTGGCGCTGAGGATCGCTCTGCAGAAACCGTCCTCGGCGTGGGCGTCGCCGTGGTCGTCGATCTCGGATCCGTCCACAAACAGCGCCACGCTGTCGATGCGCACGGCCAGGTCGCAGCTGTCGCCCGCGAGCCCGAACTGACATTGGCCGCAGGCTGCCTCGACCTGCAAGTTGTCGACGCGGCGGCCTTCGAGCGGCCCGGCGGCGGACGCCGCGGCTGCGCTCGCAGCGACGTGCTCACCGTCCGCCCCGAGCTCGGCCCCGGCGCTCTCGGAGGCCATCCGATCGACGTCGGCGGGTTGCGTCTGCAAGTTGTCATGCCTCGCCTGGTCAGGGAGCGGTTCTTGCGAGCAGGCCAGAGCCAGCAGCACGGGCGGGAGCAGAGCCAGGTACGTCAGGGTGGCGTGTCTCATGGCCCTGATCATGGCACGCACGACCCGGCGCTCACGACGGAGCAAGGCGCCGATCTCTCCGGGCTGCTTGCAGGCCGACGCGGAACTCGTCCTGGCCCCCATGTGGTGGAGCCAGCGATCGACCCGGTCGCCTTCGGCACGTCCCGCTCGGCAGCGCCGCCGAACGCATCGTGCGGAACTGCTCGTGCACCAGCTTCACGGTCGAGACGATGAAGTGATCGTCTTGCGGCGATGATCGGATCTCGAAGGTGGATGTGTGTGCGATCGAGATCCCGTCCGATCCAGGGTTGATCCCGGGCAGCATCCTGCCGATAGGGCAGGCAACAGACGTATGCAATCGGGCCTGGATGCTAGGATTTCAGGTCATTCTGCCGATGAACCGGACGGCAAACGGGTCGTGGCATCTGCTCGACACGGTGTGGACGAGTCGGCTCGCCTCAACTTGATCGTCGTCCGTCAGAAGGCATTCAGAGGTTAGTGGCAACACGATGACTCAACGCGTAGTGATGTACTATCCCGAACGCGGCGATCCGAGCCTCGGACAGCCGTACAGCGCTGACCTGATGCCGCTTGAGTTCCTGCACATCCTCTCACCGGCGCTCGAGCATGGCTTCGAGTTCGACATCATCGACTCGATGGTGGAGCCCGACCCGATGGGCAAGCTCTGGGAGAGGCTTGAGGGGGCGTTTGCCTTTGCGTCGACCTGCATCGTCGGGTACCAGGTGGCCGACGGTGCCGCCGTGGCCGAGGAGGTGCGCGCCAAGTACCCGGACCTGCCCATGATCTGGGGGGGCTGGTTTCCATCCGTGGCACCTCAGCTCTATCTTTCGCGCAACATCGCGGATGCGGTCTGTCTGGGGCAGGGCGAGGTGACCTTCACCGAGTGGCTGCTCGCAACTCGCGATGGCACGTCCGTGGAGGACGTCCCAGGCTTGGCGTTGTGGCGGGATGACCAGCTGTTCCACACGGCCAAGCGTGAAGTCGTGGGCCTCGACGACTTGCCTCCGCCGGCCTTCGACCTGATCGATGTCGAGAAGTACCTCGACGTTCAGGAGAGCCAGGCCAGCGCGGCCAAGGTGCGCTACCGTTTTCCCGATCCGCCCGGCTTCAGCATGGAGAAACCGTATCGGGCGCTGTCGTACTTCAGCTCCTATGGCTGTCCGGAGCCGTGCACTTTCTGCTGTTCTCCTATGCTCACCAACCGGCGCTGGAAGGCTCTGGAAGCCGAGAAGCTGGTGGACCGCATTGCTGAGCTGAAGCAGCAGTATGGCTTTGACGTGGTGCGCTTCCAGGATGCGAACTTCGGTGTTCATGAGAAGCGCGTGAAGAGGTTCTGCGAGCTGCTCATCGAACGCGAGCTGAACATCCAGTGGAACGCGACGATCGAGGTCGAGACCATCGTCCGCTACTCCGACGAGACCCTCGACCTGATGCGCGATTCGGGGTGTCACATGATGTGGGTGGGCGCCGAAGCAGCGTCCGTTGAGACGCAGCTCTACATCCGCAAGGGCATCCAGCAGGGCAACGTCGACGTGGCGATGCGCCGGATGTGGCTGCGCAACATCAAGATCGGGTTGTTCTGGATTATCGGCTACCCGGATGAGACGCCGGCGTCCATGCGGGAGACCCTCACCTTGGCCGCAGAGATGAAGACGCTCTACCCGAACTGCACCAGCGAGGTGCTGCTCTATCGCCCGCTGCCGGGAACGGTGTCCGGTGAGCATGCGGAGCGCAACGGCTACGAGATGCCGCTGAGCTTCGAAACCTGGGGCGGAATGGTCGAGTACAAGTTCGAGAACAAGACCTACGAGTCGCTGCCTGCCGACATCAAGCGCGACTACCACCGGTACACCTACTTGGTGCCGTGGTTCGACGGGCTCGTGAAGGGCAACACGCCCTACCACAGCTTCCTCAAGTGGATGGCTGGCTATCGGTTGCGCAACCACAAGTATGGGTGGACCGTGGAGTTCAAACTCTACGACGTGGGCAAACGGTTGATGCAGTCGCTTGGCTTGAAGAAGCGGCCGCAGCTCGCAGCACGGGCCGCCGGTGTTTCCATCGAGGGCACATCGCACAACGTGCGCGAAGCCTGACCTACCAGGCAGCGGACGAGATCCGGTAGGCGCACAACAGCTCGGGACCTGCTCACGGGCTGACCGGCTTGGCTCACGTCCTACTCAACAGCACGATGACAATACGCGTCCGGCCATCCCCTTCGACCCGCCCGCTGACAGTAAGCGGCCGACGCGCGCGTGAGCGCGAGCTGGGCGCCGAAGGACCCGCGATCGATGTGCGGCGTCGCGACTCCGCAGCACGCTATCAGCCAGGTCCAGGTTCCGGGCGACCTGCGCCAGGTTTCCCGCCTCGCGAACCAGTCGCAGCGCGTCCGCCTTCTGCTCAGGCGTGTACTTCCGTCGTCTTCTCTTGGACATGTCGGACATCCGTGCGCATTCCGCGCTTGTTGGGGTGTCCGATTCCGTCGGGGAAGGTCAGAGTCTAGCGTCGGGCCTGACTGCGCGCGCCGGTTCCGACCAGACGGAACGTGAAGCTCTCGGCCTCGCCGTCGGGCGCCTCCACGCGCACTTCCATCTGGTCGCCGTGGCGGCGATACACGAAGCGTCGCGGCTCATCGCGGTCGGGGTTCTCGAAGATCGCCTCGCCGTCGCGGACGCTCGCCAGCGGGTAGGACAAGGGCGCGTCCTTCGGTTCCCAGGCCACGTTCCGCGCTCCGAAATGACGCAGGTGGAAGACGACGCCCTCGGGAAGCTGCTCGATCAGCATGAACTCGTAGAGCCAGGCGTTGCCGCCGCGCAGCCAGCGGAAGGTGCCCAACATCACGTTGCCCTGGGCCTCGCCCCAGTTCTCCTCCAGGTACTCGCCCTCGTGCTCCAGCACCCAGCGCCCGGACATCCAGGCGAAGTTGGACAGGGTCGTCTCGGCGGGTCGCGCGGCTGGCGCGGGCTCATCAAGCAGCGTCGTGGAGGCGCAGACGGTCAGGCAGCAGAGCATCGTCAAGAGAGCCAGGCGGATCATCGCATCCTCTGATCAGGGGGTGGCAGGCGGGTGACGCCGTGTCGACGATCCTGAGTGGCAAGGCGCCACAGCGAAAGGAAAAACAACGCGCGCCCCGGTGCTCCGCCGCGGCGCGGCGCCTAACGCACGATCAACATGGCCAAGCCGTTGCTGGCCGCCAGCTTGGTGGGGGCAGGCGTGCCGGCGCCCTGGTCGAGCAGCAGCACCTGGAAGGTGACCTCCAGCCCCACCAGCTCCGCGTTCTCGGGCGTGGCGAGCGGAAGCGCCCAGCTCCCGGCGCCGAGCCCTCCCGGCTGGCCGCTGAGCGCGATGGGCAGCTCGAACAGCACGGCCTCCACGTGCAGGAAGCCGCCCTCGACCCGACCCACGCCCATCTGGAACAGACCGGGCGCCGCGCCGACGCCCTCGCTGAGCTCCAGCTCAAACAGGCCTCCGGGCGTCGAGAAACCCTGCGCGTTGAGCTGAGGTACGAGCCCTCCGCTGCCCGCCTTGCCGGCGCCGAAGCTCTCGAAGTGACTGAGCTGGTTGGTGAGGATCGAGATGCGGTCGGAGGTGCCGTGGACCAGAACGAGGTCCGGGGCGCCGTCGCCGTTCATGTCGGCGATGCGCGGCGTGGTGGCGCCGGCCTGGCCGGTGGCCTGGAGCGCGTCGACGTTCTGGATCGCGAAGATGCCCTCGGACGGGGTGCCGAGCAGCAGCCGCACGAAGGCCTGATCGATGTCGCCGTCATCGGTGGCCGTCGAGGAGAGCAGGTCGAGACGTCCGTCGCCATTGACGTCCGCCAGGGCCACGGCGCCGCCGCCCACCGCGGCCGACTGGGAGTCGGTCGGCATGGGTGCGAACGCGCCGCCGCCGAGGCCGCGAGCCAGGCGCAGCCGCCCGTCCTCCAGGCCAACGGCCGCGTCCGTCAGGCCGTCGCCCGTGAGGTCGCCCAGCGCCACGCTGCGCACGTTGCCCCAGGCCGCGCCGAGGGGCACGCTTGTGCTCTGCGACGTCGCGGAGTCGATGACCAGCAGCGAGCCCTCGTCGGCCAGCGCGTCCACCGCCGTCGTCACGACGTCGAGGCGCCCATCGCCCGACAGATCCGCCAGCAGCAACCCGCCGCTCAGCGACATGCCGGCGGGGATCGGCAGGACCTGAGGCGAGCGCGGCAGCGAGCCGTCCGCTGCCGTCTCGAACACATGCACGGCGTCGGGACCACCGGGCCCCAAGCGCGCGGCCAGGACCACGTCGGAGCGGCCGTCGCCCGAGACATCGCCCAGGGCCAGGTCACCTGTGCGGTCGAGCAGCAGCACCTGGGCCACCGCCGCCGTCGCGCCGTCGATGCGGCTCAGGCTCGCGAACGGACGCGGGTCGGGACTCACGGGCGAGGTGTCTTCGAACCAGGACGAGACCACAGCGTCCGGGATCTGGTCGCCGTCCAGATCGGCCGTGCGCACGCCGCGCAGGCCACCCATCCAGTCACCCGGAGGGAGGTCCTCGAGCGTGAACGGGCCGACGTCCGGCAGCACCAGCTCCGAGCGGATGCTGCCGTTTCCGTCGCCCAACAGGATCGACAGGCTGTTGTCGCCCATGTTCGTGACCACCACGTCGAGCCGCTGCTGGGGCGCGTGATCCGTGTTGGTCGAGGACGGGTTGATGTCGGCGATGTCGGCGTCGCTGGGTTCGTCGCCCACGTCGAACTGGCTGCTCGACGGATCGAAGAAGCCGGCGTCGCCGTTGGACGTGAAGGCCGTGACAAACGTCACGAGCTGCTGGTCGTCACCTTCCAGGCCCGCGGCCACGTCCTCGTACCAGACCAGGATGGCGTCGGGCAGGCCTTGCTGGTCGACGAAGATGTCCGCCAGGATCGGGTCGACGCCCTTGCCCGCGTAGGCCGTGCCGACCACGCTCGCTTCGAACGAGCCGCCGCGGAGGCCGCGCAGCACCGTGAGCGACACGGGCGGCTGCTCGTCGGCGAAGGTCCCGGCCTCGTGGCTGATGTTGTCGCCGCTGCTGAACACGACATCGAGCACGCCGTCACCGTCCAGGTCGCCCAGCGTGCCGTACAGCGGGTGGATGCCCTGGGCGCTGGTGCTCTCGAAGCCTGCAAACGCGAGGGAGGCGCTGAAGCCGCCCAGGCCGTCGCCGTCGTAGAGATCGATGCGGCCCTGGGGTTGGCCGCCGGGCCCGCCCGCGAAGGCGTGCGACACCAGCAGCGCGTCCAGCGCGCCGTCTCCGTCGGCATCGGTCAGCAGCGCGGACGCCAGCGCGGTCCCGCTGGCGAAGGTGCCCGCGGGCGTGAAGCTGCCGTCGCCGTTGCCCAGCAGCACGGTTGCAAAGCCCTGCTCGGTGGGGAGCGCCGCCGTCAGCGGCCGGCCGCTGGTACACAGCAGGTCGGGGAAGGCGTCCCCGTCGATGAAGCCTGCGCGGATGTCGGTCAGCAACGCGACCGGCGTGAGCGTGTGCGCCATGAACGCGCCGGCGCCGTCGCCAAAGAACACCGAGACGCCGACGTCCCCTGCGATCGCGACGTCCAGGTGGCCGTCTTGGTCGAAGTCCTCCACCTCGATGGCGACAGGCGCCGCGTTCTGCGGCAGCAGCGAGTAGTTCACCGCTGCGGCGAAGGTGCCGCCGGGCAGTCCCTGGAGGAACGAGAAGTCATCGCTGCCGCGGTTGACGACCACCAGGTCTTCGAGCGTCGAGAGCAGGCCGGATCCCTCGGAGAAGTTGCCGCTGCTGAGGCCCACCGGGTTCTCACCCGTGGGGATGTCCTGCACGCTGCTGAAGGCCACCTCGCCGGACTCGTCCTTGCCGAGCGCATTCTCGCCGCCCACGCGGACGTTCACGCCGCCGCCGCTGGTGTTGGACGTCACGATCACGGGCTCGTCGATGAAGTCGGTGCCGCCGTTCTCCGGGTCGGGGGAGACCAGGATGGCCCGGCCCGGCTTGCCCTCGAAGATGGCCGCGGACGGGACGAAGGGAACGGGCGTGAGCTTGGCCGTCAGCAGCAGCACGCGGGCCTCGCCGACGTCGGTGCCGGCGAGGGGCGCGCCGATGATCCAGTCGCCCGCGCCGTTGCCGTCGAGGTCGCCGGCCGCGCTGAGCGCCAGGCCGAAGGCGTCGCCGTCGGCCAGCGCCGGCACGAGGGGTTCGGTCAGTTCGTCGTAGCGTCGCTCGGCCACCAGCGCGCCGTTCGACCCGAGCAGCAGCAGCCACGCGGCGCCGCGGTCGGGTCCGACCAGGTCGTCACCCGGGGCGCCGACCAGTAGATCGGGGCTCCCGTTGCCGTCGAGATCACCCACGGCGGCGATCCCGCGTCCGAACGCGTCTCCGTCCGACAAGGGCCCCGTGAAGCCGCCGGCCGTGGAGGAGATCTTGTGCTGCCCGATCACCGCGCCGTCGGCGGCCAGCAGCAGGATCCAGACCGCGCCTCGATCGACGCCTCCGTCGTCATCCTTGAGCGCGCCCACCGCCAGGTCACCCACGCCGTTGCCGTCCAGATCGCCCAGCAGCGCGATCGACCGGCCGAATTCGTCGTTGTTGTCGAGCTTCCCGCCGAAGCCGCCCAGGGTGCCGCTGATCTTGCTGTGCTCGCGCACGGTTCCGTCGTTGTTGAGGAACAGGATCCACACGGCGCCGACCTGCTGGTTGCCGTCGTCATCGTTCAAGGCGCCGACGGCCAGGTCGGGGACACCGTCCCCATCGACGTCGCCTGCGGCGGAGACCGCGCGGCCAAACTCGTCGCTGTTGTCGAGTTCGCCGATGAACCCGCCGGAGAGTGCCGAGATCTTCTGCTCCGCCTTGACCGTGCCGTCGCTATGCAAGAACAGCACCCAGACCGCGCCGTGCTTCGAGCCGCCATCGGGGTCGCGAGGCGCGCCGACCACCAGATCTGCCATGCCGTCGCCGTCGATGTCGCCGGGGCAGGCCAGCGCGTGTCCGAAGCCCACGTTGTTCGAGAGCCTTCCGCCGAAGCCGCCGGCGTTCTCCGAGATCTTGGCGTGCGAGCTGACGCTGCCGTCGGCGCCCATGAACAGGATCCAGACCGCGCCGTGTTGGGGGCCACCGTCGTCGTCGCCGGGTGCGCCCAGCGCCACGTCGGGGACGCCGTCGCCGTTGAGGTCGCCGAGGCTCGTCACGGCCGCCGCCCACTGATCGCCGCCGTCGACGCTGCCGCCGAAGCCGCCGACCCCCGAGCCGAGGGTGAGGGCTGCATCCAGGTCACCGGGGTCGAGTTGGGCCGCACCCGAGGGCGCCAGGAGCGCCACGGTGACGAGGGCCAGGCTGAGCTGCAAAGGAGTCCTGAATACGAACGAACGATGGGCCGATGACATGATGTGACTCACAGGTGGAACGTCGGTGGATCGGCCGCGGTCGGCGCACGACGGGGGCTCGTCCGCTGTCTGCCCAGCGGGATCTCCCGGCATACCGATCCGCAAGCGCTGCCCTGTGCGTGAGTATCTCACGGGTTTCGTCGGCCTGCAGCGCCGATGGAGTCGTGTTTTCCGAATACAACAAGCACCTCGCAGGTCGCTTGGTGGGCCGATGTGAACTGCGCGTGCCCGGTCGGGTCGTGCGGCGGTCGGGCCTGACTCAACGCCCGCGCTGGCGCGCCCTCGGCCGAGACTCCACGATGCCGTCGCGCGTGCGGCGCGGTCGCCTGACGTGTTGCCAGAATCGGACGTCCCACCCAGAATGGCGCGCCCCGGACGATGGAGACGCTGGCGTTGGAGACCCCCGAGCTGACCGAGCCCGTCGAGGGGCTGTTCGTGCTCCGGTCCGGGTACGGGCAGCGCGCCATCCCCAAGGATGCGGGCCTCTCCTGGCACTCCGGGCATCGATGCCGGCGCAAGCACTGCGCCCTGTGCGCTCACGACCTGGCTCGCGTCTGGTGGACGGACGACGTCCTGAAGGCGCTGGAGCTGGTGGAGCACGCCGAGCCCGAGCTTCGCGCCGCGCTCACGGAGCGCGCGGGTCCCGCCGCGGAGGCGCGCGACAAGCAGGAGCGCAAGGCCGCTCGGGCCAAGCTCGCGCGCCTGCGGGAGCGCAAGCGGACCCTGCTCGCCAGCCAGGCCCAAGACGCGGAGCTGGATGTGCCCTGCCCCGAGGGCCTGGCCTACCTCCCGTACCAGCGCGCGGCCATCGCCTTCGGTATGGGCCGGAAGAGCGCGCTGTTCGCCGACGAGATGGGCCTGGGCAAGACCATCGAGGCCCTGGGCGTGGTCAACGCCGACCCAGCGGCGCAGCGAGTGCTGATCGTCTGCCCGGCCAGCCTCAAGCTCAACTGGGCCCGCGAGGCGCAGCGCTGGCTGGTGGACCGCGGCCCGGTGGGGGTGGCCGGCAAGACCTTCCCGGAGGATGCGCAGGTCGTGGTCATCAACTACGACGTGCTGAGCAAGTGGGCGGCCAAGCTGCGTCGCACCTG